>NZ_JBGCCP010000024.1:0-157552 GCF_041262705.1 Catenulispora sp. MAP12-49
CGGTCCCATTCCGAACCCGGAAGCTAAGCCCGCCAGCGCCGATGGTACTGCCAGGGGGACCTGGTGGGAGAGTAGGACGCGGCCGGACTAAATTTGTAGACTCAGGCCCCGAACCTTTGGTTCGGGGCCTGAGTCGTTTCCGGGCTTCTACCGACGAAGCAGCTCGCAGACCGCGTTCTCTTCGACGGCCCGCATCGTGGCGAACACCGCCGGATCCGTTTTCTCGGTGATCTGTGCGTTGACTGAGAACGTCAAAGAACGCGTGCCGTCCGGGGAGGCCGCGGTGAACTGTGTGTACCCCGAGGTGTTGCCGGTGTGGCCGTAGACGGTGCCGCACCGGGTCACGTAGCGGAAGATGGCGAGGCCGGCCGAGTTCTGCCCGGGGCCGGCGGGTTCGGAGCTGCCGTCGATGAACGCCAGCTGTGCCTGGCGCACGTTTTGCGGCAGGAACCGGGGGCCACCGTAGGCCGCGATGAAGGCGTTCAGATCCTGCGGGGTCGAGACGATTCCTCCGGACGCCCAGGAGGCGGAGGCGGTGAACTCGGTGCTCACGTCGGTGAGCCGGCCATCACGTTCCCCGTAGCCGTGGATGTATGGGATCGGCATCTCATAGCCGATGGGAAGGCTTGTCTTGCGCAGCCCGATGCGTCGGAACACCAGGCCGCTCAGCAGCTGCTCGTAGCTGCGTCCGGTCGCCGCCTGGGCCATGAGCGCGACAGCGATGTTGTCGGAGTTGGAGTACTGATACCGCGTGCCCGGGACGAACAACAGCGGCTCCGAGGCCACGAACGCCAACAGGTCGTCCGGTGCGAACACGTGGTGCGGATCCGCTTGGAGTTCCGCGCCGAACGCGGGGGCCTGTGAGTAGTCCGGGAGTCCGCTGGTGTGCTGCAACAGTTGCCGGAGTGTCACGCGGCCCCAGGAAGCCGGCAGGGAGGGCAGCCAGCGCGCGATGGTGTCGTCGAGTCCGAGTGTTCCCCGGGCCGCCAGTGAGAGCGCCACGGCCCCGCTGAAGGCCTTGGCGACACTGGCGATCCGCATGGAGTCCCGCGGCTTCGGCGGCCGTCCTGTGGCGAGGTCCGCGACCCCGGCGCGGTAGACGTTCGAGGCGCCCTGACGCGCGAACGTCACGATGACGCCGGGCGGCCCGCCCGGCTCGTGCACGAGCGCCTCCAACTGTTGCTGGAAGCCGGAAGGGGGCGTCGGCGGCCGCGTGGAGCCGGCTGCCGTCGTGGCCGAGACGGCCAGTACGCCGGCGACGACCGCGCAGGCCGCCGCGGCACGGAGATGACGGAGATGACCGAACATGGAGCGGATCTAGCCGGACCGTCCGCGTGACAAACGCAGTGGTCCCGTCGTGCAGTCATATGGAGTAGCACGGCAAAAAAGTATTGGGGCTCCCAGATTTCTCTGGAAGCCCCAATACGTTGAGTGTGGACCTGAGGAGATTTGAACTCCTGACCCCCTCGATGCGAACGAGGTGCGCTACCAGGCTGCGCCACAGGCCCTCAACGAGTCAGAAATCTATCACATGGGCCGACTCGTTCTGAAACCCGTTTCCCGGCGCTAGCCGTTGGCTGCGCGCCGGTACTCGGGGGAGGACTGTGCGGGACGCCACACCGTGGACTCGGGCTCGCGCACACCGGCTTCGACCGGGGCCGCGGGTGCTGCCGGCGCGGTTGTACGCTGCTCCGGCTGGCGCTGCCGTTCGCGGCGCCGTTCGGCGGCCACCGCGGCCTCGCGGCGGCGGTAGCGCTCGCGGGTGCGCTGCACCTCGTCGCGGCGGATGTAGACGACATAGCCGGAGAACAGCGCCGCCGGGGCGAGCATGGCCCAGATGTAGTCCAGGCCCAGGATCGTGCTCACGACGGCGCCCAGGGTCGCCAGCGCGAACAGTCCGGCGACCACGCGGCGGCGGCGCATCAGCAGCACGCCGCGGCGCCGGGCGGCCGTGGCGGCCGGGGACGGCTTGGCGACCGGGTGGTGGTGCGGCAGGCGAGCGGTGACGCGCTTGCGGGGCTGGGCGGCCGGGGACGGCGAGGCCTTGGCCTTGAGCGCGGGCTTCTGCTTGAGGCTCTCGACCGAGGCCGGCGTCGGCAGGACCGCGGTCTTGCGCGGCGGGGCCTTCTCCGGAGCCTTCGCTGTGGTCTTCCCCGCGGCCTTTCCCGCGGTGCGCGGATCGCCGGCGCGCGGGCCGGGGGCCCCGTCGGTTCCGGTGGCGGCCAGCGACTCCTCGGCGAGCACCTTCTTCTCGAAGCGTTCGCTGCGGCCCAGGGTGCGGATCGCGGCGGCGTATCGGGCCTTCTCACGGGCCTCGTTCAGCTGCTCTTCCCTACGCAGCCACACTGGGACGAGGTACACCGCCCAGGCGCCGACGATTCCCGCATAGATGAGGCCGCTGCTGCTCACAACACAGCACAGTAGAGGGGGCGACGATCATCAAGGCGCATTCTGTCGGCGTGTCGTTGAGGTTGTGACGAGACTGTTGTGACAGAAGGGGCCAGTTGATCAGTCTAAGGTGTCCGCTGTTCCCCCATCAAGCATGCTCCACACCATTTGTCACCCCGCCGGAGTAGAGCCACTCCTCGAAAGAGTGACGTGCCAGCGGGACAGCAGCCCGTCGGGCACCTCCTCGGCGGTCAGCGCGAACGCCTCGTGGTCGCGCCAGTCGCCGTCGATGTGCAGGTACGCACGGCGCAGCCCTTCGGGGCGGAACCCGAGCTTGTGCACCACCCGCAGGCTCGCCGCGTTCTCCGGCCGGATGCAGACCTCGATCCGGTGCATCCCGCCGGCCCGGAAGCAGTGGTCGACGGCCAGCGCGACCGCCGTCGGCGTGATGCCCCGGCCCGCGACGGTCTCGTCGACCCAGTAGCCGATGTTGGCCGAGCGCAGCGAGCCCCAGGTGATGCTGGAGACGGTGAGCTGCCCGACGAGCCGGTGCGCGGCGTGCTTGGCGGGCCGGCGCGGGCGGCGCCCGGCGTGCTCGGCCTCGGCGAGCGCGTCGTCCAGGGCGTCGGCCGGGTCCAGGGGATCGGCGTAGTCGATCGCGAACGGCAGCATCCGCCCGGCCAGCGCCTCGGCGCGCAGCCGCCGCACCATCTGCCGGAAGGTGATCCGCCCGCCGGTGTCGCCGGGCGGCACGGTGGCCTCCCAGCGCGTCAGCCAGGACCGGTTCCGCTCCTTCAGCTCCCGCCAGGCCGGCGCGTCGGACAAGGCCAGCGGCCGCAGCCGCACGGGTCCGTCGCTCAGCACGGCCGGCCAGGCCGCGCCCCAGCCGGCGGGCCGGTTCAGTGGTCGCCCCCGCGCAGCTGGTCGAGCGCGTGCCCGAGGATCCGGCCGAGCACGGCCATGCCGTCCCGGACTCCGCCGGCGGAGCCGGGAAGGTTGACGATGAGCGTGTGCCCCGCGACGCCGGCGGTCGCCCGTGACAGGGCGGCGGTGGGAACCTTCGGCAGCCCCTCGGCCCGGATCGCCTCAGCGATGCCCGGCACCTCGTAGTCGAGCACCCGCCGCGTCATCTCCGGGGTCTGATCCGTCGGCGAGATCCCGGTCCCGCCGGTGGTGATGATGGCGTCGTAGCCGAGCGAGAGCATGCGCCGCAGCGCGGCCTCCACCGGGGCTCCGTCGGGCACCACCTCGGGCCCCGCGGCGGCGAATCCGAGCTCGGTCAGCCGCTCCACGATGATCGGCCCCGTGGTGTCGGCGTACACCCCCTTAGCCGCCCGGTTGGACACCGTCACGACCATCGCACGCCGCATCGCGTTCCCCCTGTCCGGCTCGGTGTCGCCCGCCAACGGTACTCACTTTCCTCTCCGGGTGAACTGGAAACGAAAGAACCCCGCCGGTCACCCGACGGGGTTCTGCAGTCCTTCTTCGAGGTGGCCAGGGGCGGGGTCGAACCGCCGACCTTCCGATTTTCAGTCGGACGCTCGTACCAACTGAGCTACCTGGCCTTACTGCGAAAGCGCCCGGTCTCCCGGACACCTCGAACAGCATACCGGATCGCGGGGGGTGTCTCCCACCGGGTTGAGCGAACCCGTGTGATCCCGCGCGATCGGCGCCGATCCGCTGACGCGCTCAGCGGTATCCGTACCGGAAGTCCGCCTCGCGGCTGGTCACGATCTCCTTGCCGAGCGGGGCCAGGGAGACCGGGATCAGCTTGAAGTTCGCGATGCCCAGCGGGATGCCGATGATGGTCAGGCACAGCAGAACGCCGGTGACCGCGTGGCCGATGGCCAGCCACAGGCCGGCGACCAGGAACCAGATGATGTTCCCGATGAAGGACATGGCGCCGGCGGTGGGCTTGGCGACGATCGTCCGGCCGAAGGGCCACAGGGCGTAGTTCGCTATGCGGAAGGAGGCCAGGCCCCAGGGGATGGTGATGATCAGCACACAGCAGATGAGGCCTGCCACCACGTAGCCCACGGCCATCCAGAAGCCGCAGAGCACCAGCCAGATGATGTTCAGGATGAAGCGCATGTCTCCCCGTTTCCCCTCGCGCTGACGGTTCGAACTGTGAACGCCTGAGCCGATCACCGCGTTCCGCCAGGGGGCCGGCCAGGCCCGGCAACGCAGAAGAGCCGCCTTGCGGCGGCTCTTCGTGTGCGGTCCCGACGGGATTTGAACCCGCGGCCTCCACCTTGACAGGGTGGCGAGCACTCCTAGCTGCTCCACGGGACCTTGGTATGTACTTGTACTGCCTTGCTTCACCTGTTCGGCCGGTTCCCCGACCGCCCGGTAGAGCATATCGGATTACCGCCGCGGTTCATAACCGCGTTTCTGCCTCGCTGGTGTCGCGTACCCCCAACGGGATTCGAACCCGTGTTACCGCCTTGAAAGGGCGGCGTCCTAGGCCTCTAGACGATGGGGGCTGGTCTGCCCTCAACGTCCATCCGTCCGTCGGGGACGAGTTGAAGCATAGAGCACGATCAGCCCGGTGCCAAAATGATTAGCGGCCCCGGGCGTACGCCCGTCCGGCGGGCGCGCCCCGGGGCGAATCCGTAACCGGTTCTGCTAACGACGACCGACCCGCTACCCTGGTACGCGACACACGCCGGGGCGTGTGTGGGGCGCTAGCTCAACTGGCAGAGTAGCGGGCTTTTAACCCGTGGGTTGTGGGTTCG
This sequence comes from Catenulispora sp. MAP12-49, assembly GCF_041262705.1. Taxonomy (NCBI): domain Bacteria; kingdom Bacillati; phylum Actinomycetota; class Actinomycetes; order Catenulisporales; family Catenulisporaceae; genus Catenulispora; species Catenulispora sp. MAP12-49. The sequence goes on from NZ_JBGCCP010000024.1 coordinate 5,124, forward strand.
AGTCCCACGCGCCCTACGAACGAGTGTTCTGGTTCCCCGCTCGGGGAACCTCCTCCCCCTGGTCAGGGGCTTGCGCGGCATGTCGGCGCCATTTCTAGTGCGATCCTGGTTCGAGTGCCGTGTCGTACTCGGGCGCGACTTTGATCATGATTTATCGAAGATCGCGCCCTATGCGCGCCCACGTTCAGGGCCGTTCGGGGTCGAGGGCTTCTCGTTGATGTCCTTCTCTTCGGTGTCCTCCGTCCAGTCCAGGGCCTGTTCGATGCGCTTGCGGGCGAGGTCCTCTTGGCCGTCGACGCATTTGAGCCATCGTGGGGATGTCGACCAACGCCCCGCCCCGCCGAATGGGACGGGCGGTGACCGCCAGGAACCCGCCGGGCTTGAGCAGCTTGCGGCAGCCGGTCAGGATTTCGGTGAAGCCGGCCATCAGGTCCTCGAGGCTGCGATGGGCGAGGTTGGCAGGGTCGCGGCTGTAGTGGTGGTCGAACTTCTCCACGTTCGGCCGCCCGGTGTCGCGGGTGGAGCGGACCTGCCCATGCACCGAGCTCCCGTACGGCGGGGATGTCAGAACGAGCGCGGCTTGGCCGTGAACGTCGGCGGAGACGAGCTCATCGATGTGCCGGGCGTCGCCGCAGATAGCCGTCGCCCCGCCGGTCGCGCCCCGGTCGGCGGCATGGCCGATGTTGTCCAAGGCCAGGTCCGCCCAGCGCTGCTCGTATTCCACGCCGATCGCGTCGCGACCCGTGTGGATCGCCTCCACCAACGTGGTGCCGATCCCGCACATCGGATCGATGACCAGGTCGTCAGGGCTGGTGTAGTGCTCGATGGCATGCCGGGCGATGGCCGGCAGCATCTTGCCGGGGTGAGCCATGGAGGCCGGGAGGTAGCGTCCGCGGCGCTGCGTCCTGGAGTCCTGCTGGCCGGTGGTCCACACCGACAGCGGTAGATCGGCGGTGAGGGGATCGAGCTCGGGGAACGGGAGGGCGGGTTGGATCGTCAAAGCGGTCTCCCACACGGTTGAGCGGTGCATCGCGTTCGGCCGGTTGCGATGCGGGTCAACCACATGGGCCGGGAAAACGGGCGTTTCGGGTCACGGCAAGTCGCGTGACCCTCGTGCGGGGCTACAGTGCGGTTCTCTTGTCGACGGCTCTATCGCAGGCAACGTTTGAAACGAGGCTGAATGGAGGAGCGGCCGGTGACAGCAGCCGAGCCGGTGAACCTTCCGGCGGGCTGGTTGACCAAGCCGGTATGGTCCGATGCGATGCGGTGACCTGGTTGGCACCTGATGACGACGCGGGTTCCGCTGACGGCGACGGCGTACTGTTGGCCGGTGCTGCCTCTGGGTTCGTCGTCCAGATCGGGCCCAATGTGGTGGGATCCAGCGTTCGACGCCAACCGGGTCGACGGAGCAGTGGCCACAACCCTGCAGTTCCGCGACGCCGACACCGGCAAGGTCAAGGCGACGCAGAAGTTGCCGATCGGCCACTGGCACGGGATGTCGGGGATGGGTCTATCCACTGTTCACTGCTGTCGCAACGCGTCCGGGACTCGGGGCGACCGCTTCGGGTGGGATGGTGGTGCGAGCTCGTCCGGGATGGGCCGCGCGGGCCAAAACTGGAAGAGGTATTCCTCCCCTGGGCGGTCTTCTTCGCCCTCTTCCGGGATGCCACCGCCGCCTTCCAGCTCACGCATGCGCTCGTGCCCGCGGGAGTTGACGCGGAGGTGGTACACCATCGGCCCGTCGCTGAGAAGGAGCGGTGCGGTGCGGTGGTCTCTCGTTCCGTTGACCGTGGTGACGATTCCTGAGCGGCAAACCATATCAAGGTCAGCTGTGGTCTCCCACAGGCCCTCTGGTTGCATGGGCGGCTCTTCGGACCAGGCCTGCATGGTGACCAGGGCGGAGAAGGTGTGTCCCGGGCTCACCATGTAGACGATGCCTTGGCGCACTGTCAGATTGTCTTGAGGGAGCCAGTCATGTGACGGCGGTTCCTCGACGTTGTTGCGGTCGGCGTCTTCGAGGTTGAAGCGGTGGTAGGAGACGACGACCTCATCGGTCACCGTGCGAACTGGCTGGGCCATGTGAGGCTGCTCCGGCGGGATTTGCGGTGTGGGCCCGTAAGCGGGCCCACACCAGGCTACTATTTCAGTTCCCGTATACCTGCAGTTCGTCGGTCATGGTCCATCCCGGTCGCGCGGTCACGGTGACCTTGACATAGCGCCCGACGGTGTTCAGGTTCAGTAGTTTGTAGGTTTTGGTCTGAGCGGTCGCGCTGGTCATCGGCTCCGGGACCAGCCCGACGTCCGTCCAGTTGGTGCCGTCGGTGGAGGTGGAGAAGTCCAGGTAGGCGGGCAGGTACGCCGAGTCCCAGACCGCGTCTTGCCGCAGTTGCAGCCAGTCGCTCTTGATCTGCGTGATGCTCTTGGTCGTGCCCAGGTCGACAGTGAAGGAGTAGTTCCCGAGATCTCGTCCCTGCCAAGCGGTACCCAGTGCCGCAGTGCCCATGACGCCGTCTGTCAGCTTCGTGTCGAAGTCGTCTGGGTAACCTGCGACGTCAGCCTTGTAGTCGCTGGTGTAGGAGCACCCGGGTGCGCCTGCTGCCGCACCGCATCGGGCGTAGTTTGTCGCTGCGGTCGGAGTGGCCGATGTCGTGGCGGTCGCGTTGCTGCTTGATGCAGAAGTGTTTCCAGCACCGTCGAATGCCTGAATCTTGTAGGTGTATGCGGTGGAGCCGATCAGCTGCGAATCGGTGTAAGTAGTTGTTGTACCGATGAGTGTGGCGATCGGATTGCCATTGCGGATGATCTTGTAGCCGGCGACGGGCAGTTTGGGATCGGTCGAGGCTGACCACGTCACCTTGATGTTCTGGGCATCGATGGCGGTTGCGGTCACGCCGGTCGGCGTGGTTGGTGGCGCGTCTCCATCGCCGCCGTCGCCAGTGCCCGTGGCGGCCCAGTCGGCGTACGCCTGGGTGAAGGAGCCGTTGTCCGCGTTATAGCCGGAGTCCGGGGACAGGTAGTCGAGGTAAGACGCGGACCAGTCCGTGTATGCCGCGGTTTTCGTGGCGTTGATGTCGGCCACTATCGTCTTCACACCCGCCGGCGTCGTGCGCCCAGAGGCGTCGGCGACGTATGTCTGCGAGCCGGAGTACAGCTCTGTGTTTCCGCCCGCAGCGCTGAACGCGTCCCCCATCGCTGTGAACCAGGTGCCCATGGTGGCCGCGCCGGCGTGCTGGTCGCCGACGCCGTCCTGCAGGTCGACGATATCCAGATCCGCTTGGGGCAGGATGCTCTGCCATGTTGCGGCATAGGCGGTGCTGTCTTGCCAGCCGGGGAGCGACGTGTCGACGGCATCGAAGTTCGCGGCGGTCGCGACGGTGAGGTCGCCGGTGATTGCCCGCAGTTCTTCGGTGATGGTGTCGTAGTAGTTCACCAGGTTCGTCTGGGCCGTAGCAGAGGCGAAATGGATGTTGTCCACGGTGAGCGGCAGGTACCAGCCACCGAATGAGGCGTGCGAGCCGTAGAGCGTCCACAGGTCGTCAGCCGTCTCGCGGGACGCGTCCGCGTCGGTCCGTGTCGCCGACGCGTCGTTGACGTTCTGTAGCCACCTGTCGTCGGCGGCCAGCCCGATCAGTACGTGGATTCCAGCGGCGTGTGCCGCGGAAAGTAGTCGGCCGACGACGTCGGTCTGGGTGGACCGGTGATATTGCAGGGCGTTCGGATAGGCGGCAGTCGGGACCCCGCCGGCCTGGAGATCGTCGATGTCGACGCTGGACTCGAGGACCACGGTGTTCATGTGCAGATTCGCCATGTTCGACATCTCGGCCGCCAGCTGGCTGTCCGTTAGAGCATCGATGTGGGAGGCCCGCACGAGCGAGCCGTTGATCCGTCCCACGGTGAGCGGATCGACGGCGGGCGGCGGCGGAGGAGGACCGGCCACACCGGTGATCGTCACGTAGAAGCCGTCGTCAGTCTGCGTGGTCAGAACCCGCTGCCAGCGAAGGAAGTTGATCAGCGCGTTGCCCGCCGAATCGTTCTGGCTCTTGTTGAGCGGCATCGCCGAGTAGTTATTGGCCGGCGTGGCCGGTTCGTACTTATTTTGTGCAGCGCCTTCGTAGGTGAGAGCGAAGGGATACTCGTCGCAGTCCAGAGTGTTTCCCTGGCTGTACTGGGCACCCCACTGTGCGCGGCAGGTGGCTCTTGCGAAATTGCGATTGTCTTTGTAGCGCTGAAGGAGGGTGGTGGTGTTCAGTCGATGAAGGGGGTGGTCGGCGTCGCAGCCCGGAACCGCCTTAGCCGGGTTGGTCGGGAAGGTGGCAGCTGGGTTTCCGCAGGCTGTGTATATGTGTTTGGCAACTGCGCCCTCATTGCCGTTGGTGTCGTACTGCAGCGCTACCAGGTATGGGAAGATCGCTCCTCCGAACGGCGAGGCTACGTAGCTGGCGTAACTGGCGTTGTCCCAGCGCATCGCCATCGGTACGGTCGAGACGGGGTCACACTGCACACATGACCAACCTGGCCCTGGGACGAAGCCGAGAGTGAACTCTGCTAGGTCGGAGTACACGTCATCGGATCCTTGCCCGCTGCCGGCGGTGGTGTTGTAGGTCCATGTGTTCGATGTGGTGCCGTTCGCGATGAGATCGGACAGCATCCAGGCGCTGTCCGAGCCCGACCTTGTGGGCGCGGGTCCGTAGACGTTCGTCACCGACCATGACGGGGTGAACAGCATGTCCGAGTCGACAGTGCCGATCGGAGAGAGGCTGTCCAGGGTGACGGTGAAGAAGAGTTGGCGCTCCGGCTCTGTCGGCATGCCGGCCGAGGTGCCGATGATCGTCCTGCTGTAGACGAGGCCCCCGATCACCTGGCCGTTCTGCAGGAACTGGAAGAACAAGTTGTCCGACTGGCAGATGTCGTAGCGCGAAGCGACGTAGAAGTCGTTGCCTGAGGCCTGGACCGCCGCTTTGCAGTCGGCCACGCTCAACGGTGGCGGGTTTGGGACTGCGTTCGGTTGCGCCGTCCCGGCCTTGCTCATCGAGTCGGCGCTGACGACGGCTGTGTGCTGCCTGGTAATCCGATCGACATCCGCCTGGTGGAACTTGCTGGTGTCCACCTTGGCCGGGGCGTGCAGCCCGAGACTCGTCGGATCCGCTCCTGCCATCAAGCGATGAAGCGTCGAGTCGCGGTCTACGGTGAGGGGTGCTTCGAACGTGCGCACGGATCGCACGTTCTGTCCACCTGTGCTCGCGGAGGCCGGGATGTTGGCTGTTGAGACCAGGCCCAACGCCAGCAGAAGGGTGATCAGGAGACGTGTACGGGTGGCTGAGTGTATGTGTGCTCTGATATACACGACTCGCAAAATTAGCACAGTTGATCGATCCGGTCACTACTGAATCACTTTAGGTGACAGCGTGTAGCGATCTCGTGTGCCTCTGGACCACACTCCGTGAGCGGCCGCAGCGCGCATTCTCGGCGGTGCGAGTGGCACGACCTAGCCTGGCGCGGCTTGCGCCGGGCCGGAGACGGTCAGCACCACGGCGGCGGGGCACTGCTCGACGGCCTTGGAGTTCTCGTTGAGGGCGTGCAGGGCGCACGCGAGTGCAAGCCCCGCGGCCGGGGGGCCGTCCTGCGCGAAGGCGGGGGTGCCGGCGGCTCTGATCCAGTGTCCGTCCTGTTCAACGGGCATGACGGGACTCCGTTGCTGGCTGGCCGACCGTGCTGGCCGGGGTCCGGGGATGGGGCGTGGTGAGCATGGCGAAGTCGAGCCACTCGTCCATCCAGCCGGAGGGTGCCCTACGGGTCGGATAGTTGACCAGAAAAGCGCGGTCAACCCGCGCCGGCCCATGTCCGAGGGCCGCTTCGCCCTAGCCAGCTCGGCAAGAACGGGCTGAAGCAGCAGGGTATGGAGCATTTCCGGAGCGTCTACTGTCTTAGCTGGCGCTTACCTTCGCAGCTCAAAGGGGGTATGGCTGATCTTCCGGTTTGCGGGTGAGTACCTGACGGCGCGCCCACCCCGGATCGGTGAGCCTTCACGTCGCAGACGCGGTGGGGGTTTCGGTTTGCGACGGCGCGAGCGCCATTCTGAGCCGGAGAAGCCCCTGCCGTACGTCCAGCGTGCACGCGGTTAGATCTCGAGGGCGGTGCTGTCGGCAAGGATCGCGGCGGAGCCAAGGCCGACGGCGCGGCGGACGCGGACACGCCCCTGCACGAGCTCGGTAAGCAAGCAGATCAGTGGCGTCCGGATCCCCGATGAGTCGGCGTTCATATGTCTATTCTGTCGCTTCCGTAGCGGCGGCGGGCTCGCGGATGGCGAGCGATCGAAGTTCTTGACGTGCAGCCGGGCGACCAACGCCTTCTCGATCGCCGGAATCAAGGTTCTGAACCCGAATATGTTGACTTACGAGAGCCAGATCAAGGCCGCAGTGAGTACCAGGGGTCAAACGGTCGCCTATGTTGTCTATCCCGAATACGATGGCGGAAATGTGATGCCTTAGGCCGTCAAGATGTCGGCGGTGTGTGTCGCGAACTGCACCAATAGCCCCATCAATATCAGCGACACAATCCAGAACGAGCTATGGAGCCGGGCGAACAACGCCTGGGTCAATATCGGTAGGTGACGCGGGTCGGTTGGTGATCAGCGTTCGAGCAGAGGAGGGTGGCCATGTCGTCGAGGGAAGAACTGCTGCGGCTTCTTGAACCGCCGAGCGAGAAGTGGGCTCTCCCGAGCCCGGAGGAAATCGTGCGTGGCTACGGGAATCCGTTGCCCGCCGACTACATGTGGCTCAGCGAGGTTTACGGGCCCGGGGCGATCGCAGGCTATCTCAGCATCCTGGCTCCGCTCCCGGCATCCGAGATCGGAGCCGCCCCAGGCGTCGCACCGATGTCCGCCGAGCAATTCCTGCAGTTTGACGAGCCGGGCGAGATCGACCCCGCCTACCTGGAGCCCGCTGGCCTGATCGTGTGGGGCTTTGATCTCAACAACGACACTGCCTGCTGGAGCCCGGTCGGCGAGCCGGACGACTGGCCGGTGGTCATCCGCCGGCACAATCCGCAGTCGGGCCCGACGTGGGTGCGGTACGAGATCGGCGTCGTGGAACTGCTGGTGCGAACCTTACAGGGGAGGCTGGACAGCAACCCGTTCAGTGGTGACGATCTTTGGCGCAACGAGTCTCCGAGTTTTGCCCGGTCCTGAGACGGCGGACGCGAACCAACCCGCTCAGGCGTCCGTGAGCCTGGTCGAGCTTCCCTCCAGGGACCGCCCGCTCTGCTCGTCGAAGCCATGGCTTGCCGCGCTCCACGACGAACCTGATCGCGACATGCCAGCGCTTGACGGCGAACTGACGACAAAGCACGCTGCCTGAGCGGCTATGCCGCCCGCCCTGACTGGGTCGGTACGGCTACCGCCTCAACCGCGCCAGCTGAGTGAGCCTCGCTGTGAGCTCCTTTCCCTCCGCGCTGAGCGGTTCGAGCTTGTCGACCAATTCCTTGCGCATGCGATGGTCTGGGTCGTTGATGCGGTCTCGGACCCTTTGGGCTGCGTCCTCTACCTGGCGTCGATAATCGTCGAGGTTGTCGTCGAGGTTCTCTATTAGCTTCTCGCCCTGTATCCCGATGGCAAAGATGAACTGCTGGCGGACCTCATCGGCTTCCTTGTCGAGCGCCCGGACCCATTCCTGGCGCAGTAGATCCAACGATGTCGCCGCTCTTCTCAACAGCTGAACGCCCATGAACACGACAGCCGCGGCACCGGCGACCACCGCCGCTGGCGGAAACAGTGCGCCAGCGCCGGCGACGCTCCCGAGCCACGCCGCGGTCGCGCCGACCGGAGTCGCGATGCCGATCACTGCTGCGGTGTTTTTGACGAGATCATGAGGCGCCTTGTGGTGAGCAGCCATGCGGGGCTCGGTCAGGGAATCCATGTCCAGAGGCGGCACGGCCAGACTGTCGGCGGGCTCGTCAGCGTCGATGCACTCTTCCACACGGCTGCGCAAGTTTGCCTTGAAGCTCGCCAGCTGCTTGTCCCAGAGAGTGGCCGGTCCGTCCGGGGCCTCCAACCAGCTCTGAAGTATCTGTGCCTTGTGCACTTGGATCTGGTTCGCCTTGCGCGGCACGTACAGGTCGGTGGCTCGAATCTTCGCGTCGAGGTGGGCGTGGAAATGATCGGCGAGATGGCGGAACGGCCGGGCTGAACGCTCGACGCGGTGCTTGAGATCTTCCGAAAGGGCTTGGCGGAGCTCTGGGATGGCCCCATCGAGATGGCTCAGGTAGCGCTTCTGATCAGCGAGCACTCGGGCCAACTCGTCTAACGGGAGCCGTTCGTTGGCGACACGTTGTTCCAGCTCCCTGGTCAGCGGACCGATCGTGTTCTTGGCTTCGGTCGCGGCGTTCGCTATGTACTTGTGTCCTGCTTCGCCTTCGATGAGTCCCTGAAGTGCCTGTCGCAGGGTATCCATTCGGCTTGCTGCGATGCAGTTGTTCGCCTTCGCGATGTCCCCCCTGGCTTCGAGCATCGCGGCCCGTGCTTCCAAAGCAGGAGATACCGGGATGAAACCTTCGCCGATGAATACGGCATCCGGCCGTCCGTCTTCGGTGAAGTTCTCCCGCAGGTAGAGATTGTTCTGCTCGACGGTGTCCTTCCAGGCCGGCGTGCCCGAGTCGTCGACCTGAGTGGCGAGATCGATCGCCGTGACGACCCACAGGACACGCTTTCGTGCTGACCGACAGTGCTGGTACAGGTAGCGGATCAGGTCGAGGTCGTGCTCCGAGAGCGTCTTGGTCGCGTGTGTGACGTAGATGAAGCAGTCCGCCTCGATGACTGCGCTCTTCACGATTTGATCGTGGATCGCGTTCGGCGAACCGTAGCCGGGCAGGTCATAGAGCTTGGCTGGCACGCGGAAGTCCGCAATGGACAACTCGATCTCCGCTACCTCCCGATTCCAATGGGAATCCAGCCGGTTCGCGCGGTCAGCACCGACCGTCGCATACGCTGCCAAGATGGCTGGCGCCGGGGAGTTCCCCACGTCCTCCCACTGATCGTCATCGGAATCCTCAAAGCGGACACGGAGAAATCCACGGCCGGAAGCCTCCACGCCGCTGTCCTCGCCTACTGGCACGATTCGTGCCGGCACTGCGGTGGTCGCACGTGAGGCCGACGGCAGCAGGCTGACGAACTGATCGGCCATCTGGCCGAAGTCCGTCTCCCGCTCCCGGACCTCCAGGCCACCCTGAAGGCCCGACAGGAGCAGACTCTTGCCCGAGGAGTAGGCACCGAACATACCCACGGTGAGTAACGTCGAGGCATTTCGAGTCCGCAGTGCCTGCAGCAGAGCGGCCTTGGTCTGGTATTCCGTCCGCGAGTTTCCGGCTTCGTAGGCGGTTTCGCCAAGCGCCTCGAGCCAGAGTTCGGAGCGGCGAAGGAGTTCGGTCAGCTCATCCTTCAGTTCACTCACGCGCGGCTTCGTCACAGAACTTTTATACACAGGGCGGCTGACATGGAACACAGTCCGCGTCCGACTCCGCGCCGACGACGCTAACGAAACAGAGGGGCGTCACTTCAGAGATTCCGTCGGCTACGTCGCCCTAAGGATCTTGCAGGTCCGAGGTCTGTGGACGGGGAACGGCCTCGCGATCGCCGACTTCAACAGCCCTCCGCTGGCCATCGACCTCCAACCCTCTTACAAACGTCCGCTCGCGAAACGACGATGGGCGTACGCGGGGTTGGGCTTCTCGGCCCCTTCTAGGCGGTCAATCGCACGGTTTGGAGCCTCTGCCGCCAGGGCTCACAGTGCGGGTTTCCACCTACCTTGAACCATGGCCGTAGGCAGTGTCCGGAGCGGCTTGACAAGGGAGTTGTGCAGTCAGCCACCTCCGTTGCCTTGCTGACCGCCTACACCTTCATCCGGTAATGCCTGGGCGCCGTCACGCGTTCCATCAACGCCATGCATGCTCTACCGGCGGTCGCGGCTAATACGCGCCCAAATCAGCGGTGCAGCGCCCGACTCGGACGCTGCACCGCAGGCCAGGGCGTGAACGCTCGAAAGTGGGTTAAGCTTGCCGTTTAAGGTCAGAAATTGATCAGTGCTCTGCTGCTGGTTTCGAAACCAGGTTGAGGGCATGTTCTGGTTCTGCGATGTGGTGGCGGGCTGACGCAGCTCAGCGCCGGTGTGTTCGACGATTCGCCGGACAGGACGACGGCCTCCGAGTGACTATGGGTTCTGCGAAAAACACTCATTGTCACGAAGGGGGTCGTCGTGTCCAGTGTTCTGCAGCCTGCGATCGTCTACGGCCGGTTGGCGGTATTGGCCGGGTTCCGCCGCGACTTCTACGACGTGTTGACCGGCCGGCGCGATGAGCTGTTCGAGCTGACCGACGCGGTGCTGTGCACCGACGGGGCAGTGAAGACGCTGGTGGAGCTGGCGTTGGCGCCCGAGCATCAGCGTGGGCACGGGGCCCTGTATGACGGGATCAACCACGGTGGCCTGGACATCGGCAGGCTGCGGCGAGCGATCACCAACACGCCGCTGCCGCGGGCCGCGGACGGCCGGCTGGTGCTTGCCGTGGACGTGTCGCCGTGGCTGCGCCCGGACGCGAACACCTCGCCCGACCGGTGTTTCTGCCATACCTACGGCCGTGGCAAGGACGAACACCGGATGATCCCGGGGTGGCCGTACTCGTTCGTCGCCGCGCTGGAGTCCGGCCCGACCTCATGGACTGCGATCCTGGATGCGCTCCGGTTGCCGCCCGGCGCCGACGTCGCCGCGATCACCGCCGCACAGCTACGTGAGGTCGTGATGCGCCTGCAGGCCGCCGGGCATTGGAGGCCCGGAGACCCGGATATCCTCATCGTCGCCGACGCCGGATACGACGCCCCGCGCATCGCGTTCCTGCTGGCGGACCTGCCGGTCCAGATCCTCGGGCGGCTGCGTAGCGACCGGGTATTCCGCCGCCCGGCCCCGGCCTACACCCACCCTCCGACAGGCGGACGCCCGGCCGAGCACGGCGGCGAGTTCGCCTTCGGCGACCCGGGCCAGCTGGGGTGAGCCGAACGTCCTGACCACGACGCAGAACACGCGCTATGGCACCGCGACCGCACAGGCCTGGGACCGATTACATCCGATCCTGACCCACCGGGCCGCCTGGGCTGACTGCCTCGGTGACCTGCCGGTCATCGAAGGGACCGTCATTCGCCTGACCGTCGACCACCTGCCATCCGGTGGGGAGGCGAAACCAGTATGGCTGTGGTGGTCGCACGTCGATGCCACCGGCGAGGACGTTGACCGCTGCTGGATGAGCTTCCTCCGAAGGTTCGATATCGAGCACACCTTCAGGCTGCTGAAGCAGACCCTTGGCTGGACGACCCTGCGGCTTCGCGACCCGGCCGCTGCCGACCGCTGGACCTGGATCACGATCGCTGCCCACACCCAGCTGCGCCTGGCCCGGCCGCTCGCCTCCGACCTCCGCCGGCCCTGGGAGAAACCGTTGGACCCCGAGCGCCTGACCCCGGCCCGGGTCCGCCGCGGGTTTCGGAACCTCCGCGCGAAGATCCCATCGCCAGCGCGTGCGCCGAAACCGACACGACCTGGCCCCGGACGACCACCCGGCTCCCGAAACCGCCAGCGCGCCACCGTCCACGACGTCGGCCGCGTCCTCGCCACCGGCGAGGCCTACATCAGACCCGAACATCACCAGAAGGGCACTAAGTCACGCCGAAGAGGTTAAACGACAAGCTCAACCTGGTTTCGAAACCAGCAGCAGAGCATTGATCAATTTCTGACCTTAAACGGCAAGCTAAGGCCCCACGCGAAGTCCTATATTATTTCGCAACCCTGAAGTACAAGCCGAACACGGGTGGCAAGCTGCGGCGCTACTGGTGAACGTACTGGTGAGAGCCCGTTTTCGGGTCATCGGATAGTTGTGTCTAGGGATATGGGCGGAGCCTGGCGGATGTCCCGGCTCGGTCATTGCGCCTAAAATGCGCCCAAATTTGTAGGAATAGGGTGGGGTCTCTGGGCGCGGTGCAGCTGTCGCGGGGCCGTGCTTGGCGTGCGAAATGCTGGTCGATGGTGTCGATATGTTTGTACTGCCTGACCGGGGGAGGGCTGAGCTCTGCAGTCGCCTTGAGGTTGTCGCGGTTGGCCAGGCGGCCCCTTTGAAATGGACCAGGTCCTGCACCACCTGAACGACTTCGCCGTGCCCTGGACCGCAAACCTCGCCGAACAGGCACTACGCCACGTCAAAATCCACCTGAAGATCAGCGGCTACTTCAGAATCCTGGCCACCACCCGGGCGTACTGCCGCATCCAGTCCTACCTGGCAACCACCCGACTCCACCACATCCCCGCCATGGACGCGATCCGCGCAGCCCTCGCCGGCCATGCCTGGAGCCCACTCACCTGACCCCGTAGCTGGTTACGGCCAAACGAGTGGAACCCTGGCGCCCCACTTAAGTCGCACTACTGAGTCACCGATACGTCAAGCGGGGCCAACGCCCCCCCCGAGTCAGACGCAGACACTTTCTTGTGGAGAATCGAGAAGGGGAAGATGATCGTAGAGGGCCGCGGTGATCACGTCGTCGAGGGCGCCGAGTGCTACGCGCAGTCGGGTGTAATGGGGCTCGCGGCTTGTCCGGGAACAGACGCACGGCAGCCTCTTGGCGTCTATGGGGCAGGTGTCCGATGACGCCACCGATGCCGCACTCGCTCGATCGCCGCCAGACGCTGCGGGGCGCGGTCTTCCTCGGTGCTGCTGGGGCACTGTCGCTCCTGGGTGAGGCGCGTGCGGACGCGCAACCCTCGCCCTTCCGGCACGGTGGACCGCCCACGAAGCTGCCGCTGCAGCCTGAGTTCCCCACCTCGCCGCTCGACGCGTTGCCGGAGCCCGTGGTCAGGAACCTTGAGACGGCGATGCGCGCCGCGATCAAGGCGGTGTCGCCAGCTCCGCGGTACCGCGGATTCGGCGCCGTACTCGTCAATGTGGATGACGGTCGGATCGTTGCGGAAGGGAAGGGGGGTGAGGGCCCCGGAACGAATCACGCGGAGCTCAACGTGATCCGGAACTACGGCCTTATGCACCCTGACGGGGATGCCTTGCAGAAGACCGTTCTGGTGACGACGGGCGAGCCATGCCCCATGTGCGCGACGTGCGCCATCTTCTCGCGCGTGGCCGGCGTGGCCTACGGAACCTCGCTCGAGTTCCTCATGCAACATCCACCCACGCGCATGCCGATCCGGATCTCCATGCCTCAGGTCGTCGCGACCGGACCCACGCCGAATATGCCGGTGGTCGGGGGCGTGCTCTGCGAAGAGACGGATCCGCTCTTCAGCTGATTCGGATTGAGCGAACCCTTATCCGCGCGCCTTAGTTGACTGTTACGTCTTACTCGTCGTTTCATCGAGGAGAATCGAGAAGCGGAGGATGGTCGTGGAAAGCGCAAGGCAGCCTTTTGGCCTCTATGGGTCAGGTGTCCAATGACGACCTCGATGCCGCACTCGCTCGATCGTCGCCAGTTGGTGCGCCGGGGGGCGATCTTCCTCGGCGCAGCCGGGGCGCTGTCGCTCCTGGGTAACGCGCGTGCGGACGCGCAGTCCTCGCTCGTCCGGGATGATGAGCCGCCCACGAAGCTGCCGCTGCAGCCCGAGTTCCCCACCTCGCCGGTCGACGCCTTGCCGGAGCCCGTGCGCAGGAACAACAACCTCGAACGCGCTATGTGCGCGGCGATCGACGTTGCGAAGCGGGCGGCCAATTCCTTCGGCTACGGGGCCGTGCTCGTCGACGTGAGTAATGGTGAGATCGTCTGGAAGGCGGCGAATACCGGCGGCGCCGACCCATCTGCACATGCGGAGCTCAATGCGCTCCGGGAGTTCAGCATCAACAGAGGGAGCTTTACGGCTGCCTCCTCGACCATCTTGGTGACGACGGCCGAGCCGTGCTCCATGTGTGCGACGTGCGCCCTCTTCGCGCGCGTGGCCGGTGTGGCCTACGGGACATCGCTCGAGTTCCTCATGGCACAACCCGGCAACACGGTGCCCAGGATCTCCATGCCTCAGGTCGTCGCGACATTGCCGCCGTCGGATCCCAGGATCAGCACGCCGGTGGTCGGGGGCGTGCTCCACGAAGAGACGGATCAGCTCTTCGAGAAGAAGTAGCCTTCCCGCGCCATTCGGGCGAATCCGGGGACGAATCGGAAACCCCTCGACCGTTCACCGGGTCCTGACCCGCTACCGGCTGGTCCGGCTGTCCCACCAGGACCGGGCCACCGCGCGGCCGGGGCGGCGCTACGAGCGTGACGCGCCGGGCGACCTGGTGCACGTGGACGTCAAAAAGCTCGGGAACATCCCCGATGGCGGCGGACACCGCGTTCACGGCCGCAAGATCGGGCAGCACAACCGCCAGGTGAGCGCCGGCGGGGCCAAAAGCGTCTGGCGCAATACCCGTCTGGGTTACTGCTTCCTGCACACCGCCCTGGATGATCACTCCCGGCTGGCCTACACCGAGATCCTGTCCGACGAGACCAAGGAAGCCGTGACCGCCTTCTGGACCAGCGCCCAGGCCTTGATTCGGGGCTCGCGTGCCCGGTCGCCTACCGTGCGGCAGCCGCTGTCGGGGCGACTGGCGCCCCGTTCGGGCGCTGGGTACGGCCGGTGCGGCGGTTTACCGGTGCGGGAAGCGGCGGTAGCGGGTGGCGGGCAACGTGCCGACTCTGATACGCGGTCAGGACCAGTAGCATTGCCAGCAGCGTCATGCTGCCCCCGGCGGTGCCCCAGCCCAGGCCGCCGGAGCCGGCCGGTTTGGTCAGGGCGTCGCCGCCTGCTGCGCCCAGCGGGCGGGTGAGGACGAACGCCGGCCAGAACAGGACGGTGCCGTTGACCGGTGTCAGGTAGTGCGCCGCCAGGATGAGCATCAGGACGACCGCGATGACCGCGAACGCGCCGCGGTAGCCCAGGCCGGTGTCGTCGGCGAGCCAGTCGCCGCTGGAGGTTCCCAGGGTGTTGGAGACCAGGATCGCGGCCCAGTACAGGATCTCGCCGGTGTGGCTGGAGATGTTCTCCACGTCAAAGGTCTGGCCGGTACGCCACCAGGCAAGGAACACCAGCACCAGCACGCAGGTCAGCAGCACCGCTCCCCAGCCGTAGCCGATGCCCTCTGGGGCGCTGCCGTGGCCGAAGCCGCGGTTGAGGAGATCGGAGATTTCGGTACCGACCATGCTGGTGCCCAAAACCACCGTCCAGTACAGCGCGGGGCGGAACCGGTGCGCGCGAACCTGCGCTGTCACGGCGGCGATGAAGTATACGGCGACCACGATCGCGGCCGTGGCGTATCCGAGGCCGAAGGTAATACCCAGCAGATCACCGGAGGTCTCGCCCAACGTGACCGCGATTGTCTTCAACACCCAAAACAGCGCGGTTACCTGCGGCAGCTTGCGCAGCACATGCGTAAATTCGCCTCGCACTGACTGTTCTGACAGCCGTTCGGACACCGCGTTTCCTATCAGTCGGGACCCAACTTCGCAGCAACGGGCGTCCGGAGCCCCAGAGGGCGGTGCCGAACTCGCGACCGGCACCGACACGGCTGCTCCAACCGTCAGATGCCTGTCGCGCAACGTAGCCATCGTGCCGAGCCGAGACAGTCAAGAGCCGGATCCACACGCCCGGCCCTGGCGATCATCACCCGAACAGGCGCAGCGGTGCGGGCCCTGCCCGCCAGCACCGCGGCTTCCTCGCGCCACAGCCCACTGGCACGACGCCGGAGCCGCGGGGGAAGCTTGACGTTCTCCGGCTTCAGCGCCTCGGGGCGGGCCCGCAGAAAATCCGCCAGCAGTGCTCGGTCCATCGCAGTGCCAGCCCTTCAGCCCGTTCGATCGCGTCGGGCGCGAGATTTGGCGGACCGCGGCGGGGCGGCGCGCATACGCGAGTTGAATCTGGTGCGAAGCCGGGTGCACTGACCCGGTATGCGGGTAGATACGACGGTCGTAAATCGGGCTCTTCCGCGCGGAGGGCCAGGTCCTTGTCGGCAAGGCGCCATACGTCGCGGGTGGGAGTCACCGAAAGCGGCCGGCAGGGCTCATTGGCTGGTGAAGAACCACCATGCTGCGGTGTACCAGAGCACGGCCACAGTGGCTACCAACAGCCCGCCCATGACGGGAAGCACCCATCTGTGCAGCGACCGGCTACGGACGACTAGGACCTTTGCGGCGAAGGCGCCGTAGAAGAAGCACCCTGCGATCGAGTGTGCCGCAGTTCGTGACGTGGACATCTCGATGCCGTATGTGAGGATGCAGTGGACAGCGATGGGGATGCTCAACGCGAAGGCGACGACCCCGACGAGCCGATGCGTCCTGGACACCGCACGCGGCGTCCGGTCGGACCGGGACAGACCTGGCAGCCGCCGGTACATCCACAAAGCCAACGCGAGTTGGACCAGCGCCAAGGCCAGCAGGCCGGTGCCGAGCTGGGCCTTCAGGCGCACACTGTCCTGTCCGGTCTGGCCGAACAGCGACGTGGCGTAGTCCGGGGTGTGATGATCGGCCACCAGGTACACCGCCGCCGTCACCGCGGCGGCGACGGCCACGACAGCGGTGCCGGTGACCGCGGCCCGAGCCCTGCTCTCGTTCATCGCAGCGTCCTGTCGTCTCGGGAGCGGTCACCGGCGTCTGTGTTCGAGAATTGTCGATCTTGTTGCCGTCTGCGCCGGTAAGGTACCATTCCGCCCCGAACGCGTTCAGCGCCTGGCCGTTGGTGTCGCCCGGTTTGTTGTCCCCGGCGAAGTAATACAGCGGGTGCCCGTTGAAGGTGACCTGCATGGTTCCGTCGGCGCGGGCGGTCATCCCCAGCTTGCCCATGTCGCCGCCGGTGATGCTCGGCGCGGCCTTTGCGATGACCGGCGACCACGCGCTGGCACACGCGCCGGTGCAGGTGGACATGCTGCCGGTGTCGGCGGCGAAGAGGTAGACCGAGCGGCCTGCGGAGTCCGTCAGGGCGGTGGGGAACTTAGCCGTCCCGACCTTCAGGGCCGTGCCGGCTGCGGCTGGCGAGGGGGACGCGGCGGCCGGCGGCGATGTGCTGGGCGCGCTGCCGCTGCTCGCGGGCGCCGCGCTGCTCTTGCTGCCGCAGCCTGCTGCCAGGGCGAGTGCGGCGGACGCACGGCAGTGAGTGCGGGTATGCGGCGGAGGCTGATCATGTCCGACCTCCCGTTCGAGGGTGTGTGCCGTCGTGTTCGACGACGTGATCACCCTCTGAAACGGATGAATCGTTCACTGTGGCGCCCACTCACGGCTCCGTTGACCGAGCAGCTGCTGATTGACCACGGCGCCGCACGCCCGCACATGGATCGTTCGCCCGGCAAGGACGGCTGTCGGGTCGTGTTCGGCGGGCCCGTCGGGCTGCCATCGGCCGTTCTCTGCGTCGCGGCGGTGGGGGTACCAGCCTCCGTCGGTTCCTAGTCGGATCTGGGCGCCTTCTGTCTCGGCGGTCCATCGGTTGCGCCACAGTCGCAGGGTTGGCAGGTCCTCGTCGGCCCCGTCCTCCAGCGCGCGGTGGGCTCGGGCCTTGTCGGCGTCGGTTTGCCGCTGACGCCTCGCCTGGTGCGGGGCCGGCGTTCGTGGTGGCAGGCTGCGGGTCGCCGGTGCCGGTGGTTTCGGGGCGGGACGGTGTCCCAAGGCGTTCGGGCGGGGCGAGAATAACGGGGTGACTTCTTTGCTGCAGTCCCTGGGCGATCACGTATCCGGGTTGGACGAGGCTGCTTTCGACCGACTGCTGGATGCACGTCCGGACGTGTGCGCCGCGTTGGGCCTGGATGAGGCCGAAGGGGCGACGGAGGTGAGCGTCAGTGCGGCGGCGTCGGCGCTGTCCGATGTCGATGGGGCTTTCTTCGCGTTGGCTCGGCTTCCGCTGCCGCATGTGTATGTGGTGGCGGTGCTTGTGGCCGGGCGGGAATCGGTGCGTGTCGATGGCCGTCGCGCTCCTCGTGTCCGGGAGTCGCGCCAGGCCGAGTGGGCTCAGGTGGCGGCCGAATTCGGGATGCTGTTCGCTGTTGCGCATTATGCCGATCTGGCGGAAGTGCGGGCCGGGCTGTGCGGTACCGATGGCAGCCGTGGTCAGGTTGTGGACCAGATCGTCGAGGAACTGGTCGACTTGGCGCTGGTGTGGCCTGAGCAGGGGCGGCTGCGGCTGCACGATGCCTTGGCCGGTTCCTTCAACGTGGACGTCGTGTTGGACGGTTTCGATGCGGGGGCGGTCTTGTCGGGTCCGCCAGTGGTGGAGACGGTGGCCTATCAGGGCCCGGATCCGGCTGATTCCGCGCGGGCTTGCGCGCTGGCGGCGCTGGAGGAGGTTGAACGGCTGTTGGCCGTGGTCGCGGCTGAGCCGGTGGCGTTGTTGAAGGCTGGGGGCGTGGGCGCGCGGGAGATGAAACGGCTGGGGAAGGTCGCGCGGATCGACGCCGCCCGGGTGCGGCTGTGGCTGCATCTCGGTGAAGCCGCGGGGCTGATCGGAGCTGGTGAGGGTGAGGTGATGGCGACAGCCCTTTACGACGAATGGTCTGCGGCTGAGCCGCCACAGAGGTTTCTGATTCTGGTCAACGGCTGGTTTGGGATGGACGCGTTCCCGTTGGCGGCTGGGCTGGGCGGCGGCCGGGTGCCGGCTCCGCTGGCCGCCGCGGCGTTTCTGGGGCCGGCGTCGATGGTGCGTCCAGCGGTGC
This sequence comes from Catenulispora sp. MAP12-49, assembly GCF_041262705.1. Classification (NCBI taxonomy): domain Bacteria; kingdom Bacillati; phylum Actinomycetota; class Actinomycetes; order Catenulisporales; family Catenulisporaceae; genus Catenulispora; species Catenulispora sp. MAP12-49. The sequence continues at coordinate 23,811 of NZ_JBGCCP010000024.1, forward strand.
TCGCCGTGCTGCGGGCGGCTCCGGTCGGGCGGACGCCGGCGGCCAAGTCGTTGGAGGCGGGTGCGGCGTGGAATCTTCCGCTGATGCTGGGCTTCGGCGAGGCCGGCTCTGCTGTGGCCTGTTCGTGCGGTGAGGTCCACGACGAGTTCGACGACGAACCGTGGATCGACCCGGCGTTCGCAGTGGCGCAGGTGCTCGCCGAGGCCGAAGTGCTGGGGGTCGTCGTGGCGGGGGCGTTGGCGCCATGGTTCCGCTTCGACGTGGCCGATCTCGCCTCCGGAGACGTCGGCGAGGATGCGATTGCCCCGATCGTGGAGGCCCTCGGATCAGTCCTGCCTCCGGCCGTGTCCGAGGTGCGACTGCAGGGGGACCTGACCGCGGTGGCCTCCGGTCTGCCCAGTGCGGCGCTTGCAGGGCTGCTCGACGGTTGCGCGCGACGGGAGTCCAGCGGGGCAGCCGCGGTCTGGCGGTTCTCTGACGCCTCGATCCGGGCGTTCCTGGACGGTGGCGGTGACGCTGAGGGCCTGCTGTCGCGCCTGAAGGGATGCAGCGTCACCGGCACGCTCCCACAAGTACTGGAGTACCTGGTCAAAGATGCCGCCCGGGTGCACGGCCTGGTCGATGTGATCGCCGCGACTGTGGTACTCGTGGCGGCCGATGAGCGCCTCGCCTCAGAGATCGAGGCGAACCGGGCTTTGGGATCGCTGGCGCTGCGGCGCGTCGCCCCGACCGTGCTGGTGTCAGCCGCCGGCCCGGTCGCAGCCCTGGACGCGCTGCGTTTCGCTGGATACGCCCCCTCTGCACATCAGGCCGACGGTGCCGTCATGGTGACCAGGGCTGTGGGGCAGCGGCTGCGCGTGGACGCCGGCTGAGAGAGCGGCGACCGCGCTTCGGCGAACACCTTCGGCGTCGGCAGGGCTGTGATCACCCTGCCGGCGCCTTGTCCGGCTTGCCGCTTCTACTCAGTTCGCAGCACTTCCGCGACCGGTGCCCGCGCGGCCCGGAGCGAGGGCAGGAAGGCTCCCATCGCGGCGATCGCCGAGCCGGACAGCACCAGCAGGACCAGTGCGCCCGAGTTCCAGACGTGCAGCATCGAGTCCGGGAAGTCGTCGTGGATGGCGTGTCCGGTGAGGGGGATGACGATCCGGTGGGCGAGCATCCCGAGGGGGACGCCGATCAGGCCGCCGACCGCCCCGAGTGCCGCCATCGACGTCATGACCATCGCGATCACCTGGCGCGGGGTCATGCCGATCGCCTTGAGCATGCCCAGGTCTCGGCGGCGCTCGCGGGTGTTCAACACGACGGTGTTCAACACGCCGAGCGAGGCCACGATCGAAAGCATGATGGTGAGGGTCGAGACGATGCTGATGATGATCTTCTCTGTGGTCTGTGATCCGCCCTCGACCGCGCCGTGCAGTCCGGGATCCTGGCGCTGGACCGCTGCGATGAAGGCGGCGGGGTCGGTGCCTCTACTGAGTCCGACGTAGAAGGTCATGGCGCGGCCCTGATCGTTGAGCCCGATGAAGGACTGCCAGTCGGGTGTCGCGATGTGCCAGCCGGGCGCTTCGCCGACGATCGTCTCGGGCAGTTCTTTGCCGCTCGCGTCCAGCATTCTGATCGTCTGGCCGATCGTGAAGCCGAACTGGTGCAGGTATTCCGAGTCCACCGTGACCTCGCCGGGAGCGGTCGCCCAGCGGCCCTGGACGAGCGGGGCCTGGATCGCGCCGTAGTCACCCCGGGTGACGCCGGCCCAGATCTTCGCCGTTGAGCCCGCGATGTGCGTCGCGATCGGGGCGTCGGCAGCCACGTGGGTGACTTCCGGCTGGGCGCGCATCATGTCCATGATCTGTGCGACGGTGTGGATCGGCGCCGGACCGCCCAGGCTGCTCCCGTCGCCGGTGGTGAAGGAGACCTGGTCGGATCGCTGGCTGAGCCCCTCGAACGTGAGGGTCGATCCCGTCATGCCGATCGCCAGTGTCACGGTCGCCACGCCGACGACGACGGCTGACATCATCAGGAGGGTGCGGGCCGGCCGCGAACGTCCAGCCCAGGCCGAGGCTGATCGCCCGGGGCAGGCGCGACCCGCCGAGTCTGCGCTGGACCAGGAGTCCGCGTCCGGCCCGCTGCGCGCTGCCCGCGCTGATGGCGGCGGCCGCAGGCACTGAACTTCCCCGACGCACTGAGCGGGGGCCCGTTCGAGGCCAACGCCTCCCAGCCGCTTCTGCTGACCGACCCCCTCGACCTGTCCAGTCCGGTCGCTGCACAGCTGATCGGCTGGCACGATCGCCTCCCGCAGCTCACCGTCTTCGGAGGACCCAGCGCGATCTCGCGGAATGTCGACAACGAGATCATCACTGATGTGTCACTCGGTGGTCGAGGACCTGGAACCGCCGCCGATCGGGTGAACGACCAGGCCTTGAGGCATCCGACCATAGCGGCAGGGGGTAGGCATCCAAGCACGGATTCCTGCGAAGAAAGGACCACCTGTGCGCCGAGCGCTGATCGTCGTCGATGTGCAGAAAGACTTCTGCGAAGGCGGCAGTATTCCGGTGAAGGGCGGCGCCGACCGGGCCCACGCCATCGCCGACCTGGTCCGACGCTCGGCCGGCGATGGTTATGCGCACATCGTTGCCACCCGCGACCACCACATCGATCCGGGCGGCCACTTCTCGGAGCACCCGGACTTCCAGAACTCCTTCCCCGTGCACTGCGTGGTCGGTAGCGAGGGAGGCAACTTCCATGCCGACTTCGCGCCGGTCGCTGAGTCCGAGGCAGTCGACGAGGTCTTCTACAAGGGTGCGCACTCTGCCTCGAAGAGCGGCTTCGAGGGCTCGGCCGAAGACGGCACATCCATGGCCGACTGGCTTCACGCCCGCGGCGTCAGCAACCTCGACGTCGTCGGTATCGCGACCGACCACTGCGTGAAGGCCACCGCGCTGGACGGCGCGAAGGCCGGCTTCGCCGTACAGGTCCTGCTTGACTACACCGCCGGAGTCGCCCGCGACACCACCGACAGCGCCATCGACGAAATGCGGCAGGCGGGCGTCGCACTGACCGGGGAACCCGTCGTCCTCGGCTGATCACTCTCTACCGGCGCACGCCTTGGCTACCCCACTCGGTAGGCCGATGGCGTGCCGGGGCGCAGATGAAGCAGAGCGACTTCGCCGGTCAGGCTGTGAGTCGGTGTTTCTGCTGGTAGTGGTCCTGGTGGTTGCGTTGGTGTTCTTGTTTGAGGTGGTAGGCCCAGAAGGTGTCAAGGTCGCCGTTGGCAATCAACGCCCGCAATTTCAGGACCGCTTCGGTACCGGCCAGTGACCAGCGGGCTCCGGTGATGTCCAGCCAGTCGGCGATCGGGTGGCGGGCCGCGCCCTCCACGATGCCGGTGGCGGTCGGCCAGCCCTTGGCCAGGGCGGTGTCGTAGCGAAGGTAGTCGTGCTTGTTCCGCAGGTAGGTGACGGTTTCGCCGATCTTCTTGCGGTCCTCGGGATCGTGCCGCGTTTCGGCGATGGTTGCGAGGTGGTCGGCGACGTCGGGGATCTGCCTGTCGGCTCGGCCGGCGCAGGATGACGTCGGCGGTCACGGAGGCGGTACCGAGGCCTGCGGCAAGGCCACGAGGCCTGCGCCCAAACGGGTGGCCCGGAAGTGCGCCGCCGCCGGGCGAATGATCACTAACGCCATGATCGAATCGCTGATCTCGGTACATCATCTCGGAGGAGACACCAGTGACTACACGGTTCAGGAATGCCGGCGTGCGTGCGGCGGCTGGCGGCGCGCTCGGGATCGCAGGACTATTGGCGTTCACCACGGCCCCGGCGCACGCTGCCGGCCCGGCGCACCGCGCCGCCGCAGCGAGTGAGCTTCCGCCGGTCGGGGAGAAGGACACCGAGCCACTCTCGGGGGACTTCACCTTCACGCTCAACGGCGAGAAGTGCCACGCGCATGTGGCCGGGTCGGTCAACGAGTACGTCATTGCTCAGGACGCCGCCGCCGACGCGGACACCGTCGTGGAGGGAGGCCTGCATCTGCACGGCACCGACGCATGCGGCTCCGGGAGCCGCCAGACCCGCGCTGCCTCTGGGGGCTCGATCACCATCGAGCAGAACGACGTGGACGTCGACCCGAAGTCCCTCCTGCGGCTCACCCAGAGCTTCCCGCCCAAATTCGAGCAGATCATGGTACTGAGCTTCACCATGGTGATCGATGATCCGCAAGCCTCGAACGGACGTGCCCGCGCTGCTTACGAGCCGCTGATCCTGACCACCAAGGACCCGGCCAAACTGGTCGGGCAGCTGACGCAATTCCCGCCCAGGGGAGACCTGTACCAATTGCAGAACCCTGTCGACCTCATTGACCTGGAGAACCCCGACGTCACCATCGCCACGATCGGGAAGTTCCCCGTCAAGGTCGGCGGTCTCTAACAGCCACCTCGTCATCGGCAGCATGTGACCAACACGCCGCGACGCGCCGCCGTGCAACCCGGGCCTGCGGCGCGTCCACGCGCATCGCGCACGACAAGCTACGCGGATCGTGCTGAGTACCAGCGAGAAACACGCCTTTGCAGTGGAAGTCACAGACCAGAGCCCTCGCGGCCAGCACGACGGCATCGCGCACAGCAGCGATTATGCGGAGTCTGATTCGCTGAGCATCATCAGCGCCCGCCGGGATGTGCGCGGGCCCGGACAGCATCGATGATGTGGGCCTGCTGCGGCACGGGGCGATGGACACCGCGTTCTAGGGGATCCGGGCGCCTTGGACGCCGGGAACGTTCCTGCGGTGCTCACCTACGGCCACAACCGGCAGCTTGGCGCTGTGTACCGCCCGGTTCAAGGGCATCAGGACCCTGCACCCGATCTTTGTAGTGGCTACCGGGCGCTGGCTGTGGGGGTGTCCTGCGCGAACCAGCCGGAGGGGGCGAGGGGATTTCCCATGCGTGGCGCGTATTGGTCGTAGAAGATCTTGGCCGTGAGTTCGCGGCGGCTGCGGACTCCGGTCTTGTCGAAGACGGTCTTGAGATGGTCCTGGACCGTATAGGCCGACATGTACAGCTCGTTGGCGATCTGCGTGGTGCCCAGGCCTCGCAGGACGAGCCGGACGACGTCCTGTTCGCGCGGCGTCAGACCGAAGGCGGCCACGATGAGGGGGATGATCTCTGGAGGGCGGGCGTCCTCGATGGTGACCACGACGTCGTTGCCGGTGCCGTCGCGAGAGCGTAGCGGTGCCGCGCGGGCGACGAGCCATCGGCCGGAAGCAGTGCGCAGCCGGGCACGGGGGACGGTTGGTTGCCCGTCGGTGGTGCGGGCGGCGTCGACGAGGGAGCGGAGCGCGACGGGCAGCAGGAACCGGTCGAGCGGTCCTGCTCCCAGGTCGGCGGCGAGTTCCTCAGTGCCCGGGCTGGACTGGCTGATCTGGCCCTCGGCGTCGATGACCAGGACGACGGGAGTGTCCAGCTGCACGCCATGTGCTGCGGCGGCGAGCAGTCCCACGCGCATTCCGATCGCCAGCTGCGGGGCGACGGAGCTGACGAACTGCTGGTCGGCCAGGCTGAAGGGAGCTCCGTCGCCGCGGTAGAGAGCCAGGTAGCCCCAGATGTCGCCGTTGTCGGCCCGCAGCGCGGCGCGCAGTTCGTCGGTGAATCCCCACTCCGGCCGCAGGTAGCGGGCGAAGCGGGCAGAGCGTTCCGGGTGGTCGGCGGTCTCGGCCCGCAGTGAGGTGACCATGCCGGGCCGGTCGGCGACGTCGCGGAAGTCGTAGACGTCGGGCACTTCGTACTCGAATCGGGCCCATTCGGTGTCGGAGGCGTTGCCGAGCTCGCCCCACTTGGTGGTGCCGGTGAGGATGCGGGTGGCCGGGTCGGCGGTGGCCACGCACGCCGATCCGAACGGGACGGCGCGGGCCAGCAGCGCGAGGGCGGCGTCGGTGAAGGCCGGTGCGTCCAAGCCGGCAGTCGCCAGTTGCGCGAGGTGCGCGTGGATCCGGTCGGCGTGCGTTGTCGGCATGGGCCGGACTATGCCAGCGCCGGTGTCGATCGTGCACTCCCAGGTTTCTGGGATGGCTTGTGCCCACCATTGTGGTCTTCAGAGTCGTGGGTGAGGTGGCTGAGGGTGGCAGTCGGGATCGGTGCCCGAACCGCGGGCGCCGGCATCGACTGGAAGACCCTGTGATGACCACTTTGGGAAGTGACGAGCTGTCGGCCGTGCTGGAAGGCCGACTGCTCACCGAGCCGGACTTCGAGCCCTTCAACCCGGCCTTTCCGCTGCGCCCGGCTGCTCTGGTCTCGGCCGCGCACACCGCGGACGTCACCGCCGCGGTGCTGTGGGCCGCGCGGCACGGAAAGCGGGTGGCGGTGATGGCCACCGGGCACGGGCTCAATGCCCCCGTCGAGGACGGTGTGCTGATCACCACCGAGCGGATGGCTGATGTACGGATCGATTCTGACGCGCGCACGGCCACGGTCCAGGCGGGCACCAGGTGGTCGCAGGTCTTGGAGGCTGCCGCTCCGCACGGTCTGGCGCCGATGAATGGCTCGTCCTGCGCTGTCGGCGCTGTCGGATACACCCTGGGCGGCGGAAGCGGCCCCTTGTCGCGCGCATACGGGTTCGCCGCCGACCACGTCCGGCGCGCCCGCCTGGTCGACGCCGAGGGCACCGTCCACGACGTCGACGCCGACAGTGATCCCGAGCTGTTCTGGGCGTTGCGCGGCGGCAAGGGCAACTTCGGCATCGTCACCGAACTCGAGATCGGGCTGATGCCCGTGGCCAGGCTCTACGGCGGGTCGGTTTTCTACCCGGGCGCCGCTGCCCGCGATGTCCTGCACGCCTTCGCCGAATGGTCGGCCGACCTGCCCGAACAGGTGTCGACCACGTCGGTGGCGATGCTGCGGCTGCCGCCGCTGCCCGAGCTTCCCGAGCCGCTGCGCGGCCAGTTCGTCGTCCAGCTCCGCTACGCACACCTTGACGGAGCCGAGCCGGGCGCCGCGCTGTTGGAGCCGCTGCGCACGGTGGCCGCACCGCTCGTCGACACCGTCCGGGACATCCCCTACGCCGCGGTCGACTCGATCCATCAGGACCCCACCGACCCGATGCCGTTCTGGGACGGCGGCGCCGGCCTGACCGGGCTGTCGGCCGCCGCGATCGACGCGCTGCTCGAGGTCGCCGGGCCGGGCTGGGACATCCCCGTCCCCCTGGTCGAGGTCCGGCTGCAAGGCGGCGCGATGGCCCGCCCGCCGGCGATCCCCAACGCGGTGTCCGGTCGGGATGCCGCCTACGCCCTGTCGACCGTCGGTCTCATGACCGCCGAGACGGCCCCGGTCGTTCCCGGCCTCATCGACGGCATCGTCGCAGCCGTCGCCCCGTGGCGTGCCGCCTCGGACCCGTTCAACTTCATCGGCCCCGCCACGCCCGACCGGGTGGCAGGCCTGTGGAGCGAGCAGGACAGGGCCCGACTCCTGGCCGTGAAGCGCCGCTTGGACCCCGCCGGCATGTTCGGGGCCGGTCACACGCTCGCCTGACCCTCATCCGCCGCCACCAACTCACCACGTATACGCCTTACCAGGAGAGAACGATGAACCCTTCCGCTCCAACCGACGTCATGCCGACCTCCGACGTCGGTGTCCTGATACCGGTGGAAGTCCACTTCGACGAACTGGATCCGATGAGCATGCTGCACAACAGCCGGTACCAGGTGTGGGTCGAGCGAGCATGGGGGGAGTTCTGGCGCGGCCAGGGCTTCGGCGGCGAGTCCGGCTTCGAAGGGGACGGTTTCCACGTTGTCAAGGCCTTCTCCATCACCTACGACCTTCCAGTGACCGGATTCGAAAAGCGCGCCGTGCATCTGTGGATGGAACACATGGGCAACGCCTCGGCCACAGCGGGCTTCCGGGTGTGCTCAGCCGACGGGGATATCACGCATGCGCACGGCACACGCACTGTCGTCCGCCTCGACAGCCTCACATTCCGCCCCACGCCGTGGTCCGACCGAGCCCGGGAGACCGCCCGGCTGATCGAAGTGCCGACCCCGGCGCTCTGAACACCGGCGGCCTGATCGACACGGCACGGCCAGGCCGCCTGCGCCAGCGTGGTGTCGGCCAGCGTCAGGTTGGCGGGCCGGGGCTTCGGCTACCGTTCCAGACGGTAACAACCGCCCATCGCCCGGCCGGGGTCCGGCCGGTCCGCCGGCCGGGAAGATCTGCTCAGGCGGTCACCAGATTGAACACGGGGTAGATCTTCGGCTTTGGCGTCGGGGCCCCGAACTCCTGGTGTAGCGGGGCGACGATCTGTCCGAACTGTTGGAGGGACTCTTCGGACTCCCAGACGTCAACGATGAGCAACCCGTCAGGGGTGGTGGCGGTGGTGTGTGAGAGGAGGCCGGCCACAGGCCAGTCCGAAGGAGTTTTCGCGCCCCTGCCGTCGCTCAGCTTGTTCGTGATCTGTTGGTACATGTCCTGGGTCATCCCCGGGAGTTCGAAAACCGCGACGACTGCCATGCGTGTCTCCTCTGCGGGAGTGATGTGGACAGGGCCAGTTGAGCGTGCCGCCGGTCCACCCGCTCGACGACCGCACCATTCGGGTGACGGGAATCCGCACCCGACCCCGAACCGAATCAGCCCCGCCGCTTACCACCTGGTCACCGAGCCCTATCACGCCGACCTGGAAGCCGGCCGGGCCCTGCGGGTCTGGGCCGAATCCGCGCACACGGTGGAATCGGCCACGCTGGCCGCGCTCGGACGCTTGGTCTACTCGCCGCACTTGATCCGGCCCTCATCGGCCAAGTTCAGGACGGTCACCAGACTCGACAACGCCTGCGTGCGCAGTCTGGCGGACGACGACAACTTCGGATACGCCGTCGAGGCACGGCCACGATCCGGCTCCTCCCCGGATCAAGAGGGAACAACGAGTCTCGGTGGTCGCGGCTGATGCCCGTCCGAATCAGCGGTGGAGCGCCCGATTCGGGCGCTCCACCGCGTGTCAGGGCGTGAATACTCGAACACAATTTCCTACCCCACGCAAGGCCTATAGGGCCTTACGGTGGCCTTGGTTTACATGGTCCATACCGGGTTCCGGTATGCTGCGTAACAGCTGCTCCGCAGGTAGATCGCTGTTTTCCTTGGTCGAGGTGACGATCCGGCTTCTTGTCGATGGGCGGGCGTGTCAGGGCCTGGTACCAAGATCTCGGCTAATATGCGGACAGATTTCGTGGACGATCCGGTACCCGGCATCGCGGTCATCTCGGCGGCTGTCACCGTGACAACACCGGTAGCAGACGAGTTGGACTGCGATGCACTGGCGGCTCCGGCGGGTGGTCGCTATTCCTGAACCCGGTCCAGGGGATTGAGGTGGTCGCGGGCGGTGTCGGCAGCAGGTTGCGGTACCAGGTCGGCGGGGAGGGTGGCCTGCTCGGAGAGCCAGGCGACGAGGTCCGGGACAAGGCCGGTGATGACTTGCGCGAAGTCGTCGTCGTAGAAATCCGTCAGGTGGTCGTGGAGCAGCGCGATCCGGTGTGGGGAACAGCAGTAGGCGAATTCTGGAAACTCGCCGGTGAACCAGCTCGAGAGCAACTCACGGTACAGCTCGTTCTCGGTGAGGGGATCGGCGCCTTCGACGATCGGGAAGTCCTCCGGGATGGCGCGTGCTCCGGGCCGGTGCATCGCGCGCCAAGCGGCGAACTCGCCGATCCACTGGTCCTTGCCATCCCAATCCTGCTGGTCGAACCACTCGCGGTCCTCCGGCGCCGGAGGGCTTGCGGGACCGGAACCGGTCGCGCTTCCGTCGAAGTACTTCGAGCTCCGCAGCGCCTGGGCAAGGCGGCGACAGCGGTGAAACTCCGCGTACTGCTCCTGGTTCTCCCCGCCCGGGTGGAAGAACGCAGGCAGCCCCGGCAGCAAACGCGCGGCCACGTAGGGGTCGGTGACCGGTTCGAGGACTGCTCCGGCGGTGGCACGTGTCCCGGCGGCGGCGCGCCAGGCGGCCAGGGCAGCGTCGGCGTCGGGGAAGTAGCCGGCGCCGACGGTGTAGGCATCGGAGCCGCAGGCGTCGATGTCCCACAGGTACCAGCGCGCGGGGCTGCCTGCCGTGGGCGTGTTGGCGTCGGTGGCGAACGGCGCCGTGATGGCGAACCGGGTCCCGTAGGCGTCGCGGCACCACAGGGCTGGGCCTTGTGGTGTGGCGGTTGTGTCTCCGTCCGGGCGTGGTGTGGCCATGGCGCGCAGCTGGTCGCCGGCCGCGATGGTGAGCTCGGCGGCCGGATACGGCGTGATGCGGCAAATCGCCAGCTGCATCTGCCAGGCCGCATCCCGCGTCTGCGGGTCGCCGTCGACCGCGACGGCCCGGCGGGCTTCCCGGACCGCGATGTCGGTCACGGCCTGGAGCAACTGGTCCGGACTGTACGCGCCGAGTACCTCCTGTGAACGCGCCAGTGCCGCATCGCTCACCTGGTCCTGCTCTGCGAGCGTTTCGCCCAGCATGCGGCACAGGGCGTCCTCGACCTGGTCCACCGTCCCGTCGAGACTCAACAGGTCGGCGACGATCGGTTCGGCGTCGTACGACGCGTTCTTCATCCGTTGCCGGTCGAGCTGGCGTCGGTACTCGCCGAACGGGCTGTCCGAGTGCTGCCACGCTGCGCGCGACACCCGGCGCTCCTCGGCTGACTCCCGCTCGGCGCGCCGGGTCGCGGGGTTCCCCGATCTGGACGCGGTGCGGGCGGGCTTCTTCTTACGTGGCTTGGACGCTGGCACGGGTTCAATCGTAGAGAGCGCCGCGGCGACCTGCGGGCGGATTGGGGGACCTGGGCCGTAGGGCACCGGAGTCCGACCTGCGGTGCCGACGGGTCCGGCCAGCCCGCGCTGTTGCCGACCGGCACTGCGCGGCCCCGTGTGGCTCGGCTCTACGCGGCTCCGTCGCCGATGGCGTTGCCGCGGGCCAAATCGGCGAGATCGGCGGCGGCCCGTCCGGCATGCCAGCCTTCGAGGTCCCATCGGCGTCCCGAGCGTACGCTTCGGCTGATGTCGGGGAAGATGCGGCTGACCTCGTCTTCCACGGCCCGCTCCTGTGAGGCGAGTACGGGGAGCAAGTCGGGCCCGTTGGCAGTGACGGCATCCTCCTGTGCATGTGCGGTGGTGTCGCGCAGCCGTTCGCCGATGCGGACGGCGAAGGACTCCAGGAACGACGCGCGGAACGCGCGGGTGCGCGAGACGCCGGACTTCGAGGTCTTCGTGCCAGCCCGGGCCATCGCCGTGCTCGCCTGCAGGAGCAGCGATGTGTACAGCAGCGACACCCACGCGGTGTCGGAACGGAACCCGATGACGGTGCTGAAACCCAGGTCCCTGCTCCAGACCGTACGGCACCGGTTCGCTTCAGCCACCTGCTGCAGAAGGATCGCCTTGGGCTCGGCGTAGGGGTTGTCCACGCCGAGCCGGATACCCCCGGGCCCGTCACCGGCGAACCTGCCCGAACGGCCGGCGCTCTGGCGGCTGCGCAGCATCGCCTCGTCGATGTTGTGGCGCGCCATCATGGCCTGGGCGGCGGCGGTGAACGTCTCGGCTTCGGCCTCGTAGTTGGTGCCCTCGGCCTTGGCCAGCAACGCGCGGACCCGTGCGAGCAGCTTCTCATCGACCGCGCTGCCCGACCCCGCCGAAGCGCCACCGGTGCCGTGCGCGGCCCCTGGTAACGGGGTGAGCACTTCCACCGCGGGTAGCGCGTCCAGCAGCCGTAACATCCGCACCAGCAGCTCGACCGTCGCCGACCGGGTCGTCCGGCGAGCCGCGGCAGATTCCCGGACGTATTCGGCGTCCGTCGACCACCAGACCGCGGCCTGCAGCTCGGCGAGCTGGTCGTGCCAGGCGTCGTCGATGCTGGTCGGGGCGTAGCGACGCAGCTCGGCCGCCATCATGTCGGTCACACCGCGGCGGGCCGCGGCGCCAAGCTCACGGTCCGCGACGCGCGCCAGATCGGCCGGCTGCCAGCCGTCCGGCCAGCACTTCTTCCCCAACACATCCATGTGGAGACCGAACAGAACGGTGTCCACCGCGCGGCACCATCCGACGCCACGGGTCTCATCAACCAGCACGCCGAGAGCACGAGCGCCTCGACCGCCACATGCTTCTGTATCGGGGCATGCAAGGTGTTCCAGGGCTTCGACAGCGAGATTCTGGGCCTTGCCGAACAGGTCGAAGTCACCAAACCGCGCCTGCTCGCGGCGCCGGTCCGCCTTCTGCTTCTTGGCCGATCTTCGTTGCCGGTTTTGGTTGCCCACTGATACATCCTCCCATCGGGAGGTGAGCCGGACGGACGGTTCAGAGCGGTTCCGTGACCTGATCACGGTCTGCAAGGTCCGGCCACTGAGCGCGGATCACCATGGCGGCGCGTCCGGAGCTCGGCGACGCCGGTGGTGCCGCGCCGACGCTGGTAACGATTCAGTGCGGAACAGCGCTGTGGGCCGTCCGTCCGCCCCGCCCGAGCCGTCGCGTCGACATGCAGGGCGAGCTGCGCCGCCTGGGCCATCGTGTCCGCCGGATCACCGCTGACCGGGTCACGCACGGTGCACGTGGCTGTGACTATTGCGGCGGGGATCACGCCCCCGAACTCAAGGCTGGCCGATTCTGTCGGCGAGCCGGCGGGCTTTGTCAGGTTAGCCTGAGTATACTTAGTGTAAGTGTAGTCGAGCTAAGGAGCCGGAGTGGTGTCCGCACTTGCCAAACCGCAGGACGTCTTCGGTCGGGACGCGGAGTGGGCCGATCTTGCGGACTTCGCCGCTTCATCGCTACCCGGGTTGCGGATCGCTGTGGTCTACGGCCGCCGCCGTCAGGGCAAGTCATACCTGCTGCGGCGGCTGGCCGAAGCCTGCGGGGGCCTCTACCATTTGGCGACCGAGCAGGCCGAGGCGGTGTCGCTGCGGCGGTTCGCCGACTCCGTCGCTGAATGGCAGCAGTTGCCAGCCGGAGCGCTGGGCTTCCGGAACTGGGAGCACGCACTGGACAGCACCACGGAGTTTATGACGCGCCGAAGTGTGCGCGACGGCGTCCCGCCGCTGCTCGTCCTGGACGAGTTCCCGTATCTCGCCAGCGAAACCCAGGGCCTGCCCTCGATCATCCAAGGGCTTTACGACCGGCTCGGCCCCGGCGGGCTCGGGCAGCCCACGCCTTTGCGGCTGATCCTGTGCGGCTCGGCGATCTCGGTCATGTCCGGCCTGCTGTCCGGGACCAAGGCGCTGCGCGGACGCGGTGCCCTGGAGCTGAAGGTGAAGCCGTTCGGCCACCGCGAGGCGCGCGCCTTCTGGCAGATCGAGGATCTGCAGACCGCGTTCCTGCACAACGCCCTGATCGGAGGCACGCCCGGCTACCGCGAACTCGCCCCCGATCCGCACGTCGGGGAAACACCTGACGCTGTCGCCGAGTGGATCGCCCGTAACGTCCTGCGGCCGTCGGCTCCACTGTTCGACGAGGCCAACCGGGTCGTCCACGAAGACCCGCGCATCCGCGACGCCGCTTTGTACAGCTCCATCCTCGCGGTCGTAGCGGCAGGCGAGAGCTCGCCGACGAAGATCGGCGGCCTGCTCGAACGGCCCGCGACCTCGCTGACCCACCAACTCGCCATGCTGGAATCGGCCGGGTTCCTGGACCGGGCCCAGGACCTGCTGTTGGAACGGCGACCGGTCATCGCTGTCAACGACCCGGTCATCCGCCTGCACCACCTGGTCACCGAGCCCTACCAGGCCGACTTGGAAGCCGGCCGGGCCCGTCGGGTCTGGGCTGAATCCGCGCACACCGTGGAGTCGAAGATCCTGGGACCGCACTTCGAGACCCTCGCCGCAGAATGGGTGAGACGGCACGCCGCCGACGACGCCGGACTCGACGTCGGTGTCACCGGGCAGACCGTCGTCCCATGCCGCGAGCACAAGACCGGACACGAGATCGACATCCTGTCCCTGGCCCGGGGAGCCAGACCACGCACTACGGGGGCGCCGATCGCCTTCATCGGTGAAGCCAAGTCCCGCGATCGCCGACCGGGAACAGCCCAACTGGAACGTTTGGAGCACGTTCGAAGCCTGCTCACCGCCTCCGGTCACGACGCGTCGACGGCGAGACTCGGGCTGTTCAGCACCTCGGGATTCACCGATGAAGCCCTGGCCGCCGCTCAACAGTCGTCAGGCGGGATCCTGCTGGTCGGCCTCGCAACGCTCTACGGGCAAGCGGGTTGAGGCATGGGGCGGCACAGTTCGACGGCCTGAGCCGGGCCGGAACGACGCCTGTTGTAGACGCTGGCACTGAGGGCTGTCAGGCGGTGGCCCCGGTCCCGATCCACTCCCTGGCCGGGAGGTCGGCCGGTCCGAGGCGGTGGCATGGCGGCTGCTTTGTTGTGTGGTCCCAGGCGGCCTGTGGATCGTTGGCAGGACTACGTCCCGTTCGAGAAGGCATCAGCTCGGGTGACCGTGATTCCCCGCGGCCAGGGGCGACCCGCGTTGGCTGCGAGAGCGGCCGTGACTTGGACACAGACCGCCTCGGGATCCTCCTTGATTCGGGTCGGTGCGAAGTGAAGAACCACGAATCCGAGTGCCGTGAGCATCGCGTGCCGTTGTTGGGTCCGACGCCAGTCTTCCGGGCTCAGATGGTAGTCCCTCGAGTCGACCTCCGCGACGAGGCAGCTGCCAACCCACAGCGCATCGGGAACCGCGACTATTCTTGCGGTCGCGGAGTCGCGCAGGACCGCGTTCCATCGGGGTGCAGGCACGCGGAACCGGATGAGCGCATCGCGCATCCATGCCTCGGCCGGCGAACGGACGCCATCGCCGATCTCCAACGCCACCTGGTGCGCCAGCCGCGAGCGACGCATGGGCCCGTTGGCGACCTCCTCAAGGATCTGGGCCGGCGTGCAGAATCGCCGTTGCACCGCTTCAGCCAACACGGCCCGTACCTCGTCGACGTCCTCCGACCGGCGTGCCGCATCAATCAACGCCCGTATGAAAGGGGTGCAGGCGTTCTAGGAAACCGCTGGTGATGGCGGGATTTCATGGTCATGGGCTGATCTGTCAGCGGTTGGCGCGGGTGGTCGAGCCGGAGCGGATTCCAAGATCGCAGCTAATGCACGCCCAAGCTTTGGCGGTTAACTGAAAATGTAGGGTGCTGCTTCAGGAGGTCGCTCTGCGTGGTGCCAGCGTGGTGCCGCTGTCATCCGCGGGCACGGCCGAAGCGTCGGCGGGGCTGGCTTGAGGGTCCGATGACGGCGAAGTCGAAATTGCCCTCACCAATAGTGCGGCGCAGCGTTGCCAGGACGGACGCGGTGTCGTCGTAGGGACCGTTGACGTAGAACGGTTTCCCGTCACGGCCGAATCGGATCGGGGAGGGATGTTCCGGTTCACCGAGGACGGCGGCGGCTTCGCCGAAGTCCCCGTTGGGCTCGAAGCCGAGGGCGCGGGCGTAGGCTTCGGCGCCGAAGACGAGGTCGCGGGCCAGGGCGGCGGGGATCTGGTGGTGGGCCTGGTGGGCGCTGAAGTAGGCGTGGCGTTGTTCGGCGAGGTGGGCCGGGGTCATGGGGTCCGGCGGCAGAGCGTTCTTCACACCCAGGCACCACACGTCCAGCAGGAACCCGGCGACCAGGGCCTTGTTGGCATGTCTGACGTCGCGTGCGACCAGGATCGCGGCCAGCCCGCCGGCCTCCTCGTCCTCGCTGGTCGGCCGGTCGTGGGCGGCCCAGTGGGGTGCGCCGGTCAGGTCGACGCGGTGGCTCCAGCCCGTGTTGATCCAGCACCTCGGCTCGTCCATACCGTTGGCCGGCGTGCCGGCGTTCAGCGCGGCGGTGACGTCGGAGACGCTGATTCCCAGCGCCCGGGCGATGGCCTTCGGAGCCAGTCCGTCTGCGCGCAGGGCATGGGTTTGCTGGATGACGTCCTCGTTCACGCTTCAAAGCTATCGGTGCGGCGCGGATGCCGTGTGCGGAAACAGAAGGTTCGGCTGTAGGTGCACGTGCGACGATGGCGAAGTGAGCGGAATGAGAGATGCCGCGGGGCCGGATGAGACCGGTTTGGCTCTGCTGGAGCAGGTCCAGGCGCTCGTGGAGTGGATCGGCGCCGGGCGCAAGCTGACCCAGACCGGGCGGCTCACCTTGGGTGACGCTCGTGTGCTCGTGCCGTTGCTGGGCACTGCCGACCGGATCGATCCGGTGATCGGTGATCGGGTGTTCCGCACCAAGTCCAGCCAGGAGTTGCCGAGGCTGAACTTGTTGGTCGAGTGGGCCAAGGCCGCCGGGCTCGTCCGTGCCGTGGGCGGCAAGCTGGTGCCGGTGAAGAAGAACGCGAAGCTGCTGTCCGAGTCGGAGCGGTTGCGCGCGGCGTTGTTTGAGGCGTTCGTCAAGATTTCGGTGGATGCGGTCGTGCCTTCCGGGTGGATCACATCGCTGGTGCTGTTGGCTTTCCGGGAGACGTGTACGGAGCTGAGGTTCCTGCTCGGTTCCGGGGACTGGGTACTGCTCGAAGCGTTGCAGAGCGCTGTGTGGGCGGATCTCGCCCCGCGGTTCGTCCTGGATCATCTGGACCGGGAGCGGCTGGCGCGGCTGCGCGAGATCACTGCTCGTGACACGGCGCACATCGTGGCGCTGTGGCGTGCTCTGGGAGCGGTTGAGGGCGACGAAGGACGTGTCCGGTTGTCTGGGGCGGTGCTGGGCGCCGTCATGGCCGGGCGCGGTGGTGCCGAACCCGGCGAGGAACTGTTCCAACTGCGCGTGAGCCTCGATGATACCGATCCGCAGGTGTGGCGGCGGGTGCTGGTGCCCGCGTCGATCCGGCTGGATCGGCTGCACGGCGTTCTTCAGGCCGCGCTGGGCTGGACCGACTCGCATCTGCACCTGTTCACCGTGGGCGAAGCGCGTTATGGCCGGCGGGATCCGGACTTCGACGAGGACATCGTCGCTGAGGACGCTGTGGGCCTGGCCGACATCGCTGGGGCGGGAGCGGTTATCGGCTACGAATACGACTTCGGCGACGGCTGGGAGCACGAGATTCTTGTAGAGGTTGTGGTGACTGCCGAGCCCGGCGTCGTCTACCCGCGTTGTGTTGACGGGGCTGCGGCCTGCCCGCCGGAGGACTGCGGCGGCGTCTGGGGCTACCGCGACCTGCGTGAGACCCTGGCGGACCCGGGCGCCGCAGATCACCAGGAGATGCTGGACTGGCTCGGGATCGAGCACGCCGCACAGTTCGATCCGGCGGCCTTCGATGTGGACGCGGCCAACCGCCGGGTCGCCGCGGACTGGATCACACGCGGCACGCGTGGGCGCGGCTGATGCCTGGTCTGGTCACGACCAGGTTAATCAGGGCGGCAGAATAGTGATGAGGCCGAACGCGTTTTCCTGTCCCATGCGCCCTACAAGTTCGGCCTGGTCCTGACCTGCGTGGACGTCATATCAGCCCTTTGGGCCGTCCCCGGGTCAGGATCTCCATGAGATGCCCGTCGGGGTCGCGGAAATAGGTGCCCCTGCGGCCCTCGGCGTGCTTGCTCCGATAGATCTCTCCGACCTGTGTACACGCGGGATCCCCGTAGTGCGTGACCCTGCCGCCCTGGATGCGCGCGAGGGCGTCGTCGAACTCCTGGCCGTTCACCATGAAGGCGTAGTGGTGCGGCTCGAAGTCCTCCATCTGGTCGTAGTCCAGGCTCACCTCGTTGGCGAGCGTGACCGGGGTGAAGTGCGCCACTCGGGGGCTGACGTCCAGGCCGAGGATCCCGGCCAGGAAGTGTGCGGAGACCTGCGGGGCGCGGGCGGGGACGATGGTGTGGTTCAGCTGGATGGTCATCGGTGACTCTCCTTCTTTTGGGAATGGGCTGTGCGGGTTACGGCCGTGCGGGTCTTGGCGGTGCGAGCCAGGGCTGTCGGACTCAGACGAGGGCGGCGACCAGCAGCGCGAAGGCGGCGATGATGTCGGCGACGCGGACGTAGTGCAGGCGGTTCCAGCGGTCCAGCTGCCGCTGCCAGTCCGCGGGGCGGTTCTCGGGCGTCCAGGTCTTGTTCCGGTTGTTGATCGGGACCAGCAGCAGGACCGACATGATCACGCTGACGATCAGCAGCACGCCGGCGGTGACGACCAGGCCGGTGCCGTGGTGGTGCCAGTGGCCCGCGGCCCAGATCCCGACCAGCACGACCGAGCCGATGTACCAGAACGGCATCACGGCGCCGAGCATCCGGCCGCCGTGGGCATGACCGAGCTGGCCGGCGTCGCCCGGCAGGGCGTCGAGGATCCGCTTGAAGATGACGGCGACGGCGAACTCCACCCCCACCATCACGCCGACGACCACCGTGGTGAACACCTCGAGTGCGTTGAACATGGGATCCTCCCCGGATCTAGCGTTGCTAGCTGTTGAGGCAACGCTAGTACTACTGCCGCTCGATTGTCTAGCGGTGCTAGAATCGAGGCATGTCGGTCCAGGAACGCAAGCAGCGCGAGCGCTCGCAGCGCGAACGCCTCATCGTCGCGACAGCCCGCGAACTCGCTGAACAACAGGGCTGGGACGCGGTCACCACCCGCCAGCTCGCCGAGCGCATCGAGTACAGCCAGCCCGTCCTCTACAGCCACTTCCGCGGCAAGCGCGAGATCATCGGCGCCGTCGCCCTTGAGGGCGCCACCGAGATGGCGGTGGCGATACGCGCCGCGACATCGGCGGTGGACGGACCGCGAGCCCGGGTGACCGCGCTGGCCTACGCCTATCTCGACTTCGCCGAGCGCAACCCGGCGGTCTACGACGCCCTGTTCCAGCTCGACGGCGGCCTGACCTACGCGAGCGAGGAGACCCCGGCGCCTCTCAAGGACGCCTTCGCCGCCCTGCTGGAAACCCTTGGCGAGGCAGCGGGGAAAGGCATCGAACCGGGACTGTTCACCGAGGTGTTCTGGGCGGCCCTGCACGGCCTGGTGACCCTGACCCGGGCCGGCCGGCTGCTGCCGGAGGACGTCGAGCGCAGGGTGGAGTTGGTGGTGGATCGGCTCGCCGTGCTCTGATACGGGGTTGAAGACGTCGGGACCGGGCGTGCCTCACCGCGGCCCGGCGACGAGTTCACCGTCCACCGGTGTGTCAGCACCCGCCGACTCGGACCGCCGCCGCGAGCCCGGTACCGCGATGGCCAGGAACGCGATCCCCATCACGACCGCGCCGGCCCACATCGCGTTCTGCCAGCCGCTCACGAAGGAGTCGCGGGCTGCGAGGGTCAGCGCGTGCGCCTGGGAGCCGGCTTCGGGCGCGGCGGCGAGGGCGTTGGCGATGCCCTGGCGCGCGGTGTCCGCGATGTGCGCCGGGAGCGCGTGGAGGTGGGGGCCGACGGCGCTCTGGTACCCGGCGGTGACCAGCGCGCCGAGCAGGGCCACGCCGAGTGCGGTCCCGAATTCGCGGGTGACGTCGTTGAGCGCGGAGCCGACGCCCTGGCTCTCGCGCGGCAGGGAGCTGGTGATGGCCTCGGTCGCGGGGGTCATCGTCAGGCCCATGCCCAGGCCCATCGCGAGCATGCCGGGCAGGATGGCGAGGTAGCCGCCGCTGACCGAGACCAGGGCGGCCATCAGGACCAGGCCCGCGCCGCTCACCAGGAGGCCGGCGGCCATGGTCGCGCGGCCGCCGATCCGCGCAGCCAGCCGGGGTGCCAGGCCCGAGGCGGCCATCATCAGCAGCGCCATCGGCATCATCGCCAGCGTGGAGCGCAGGCCCGACCAGCCCAGGACGGCCTGGAAGAAGGGGAAGAGGACCACGAAGATGCCCGCCTGCACCCCGAAGGTGGCCAGCAGCGACATCGAGCCGCCGGCCAGTCCGCGCCGGCGGAACAGGCGGACGTCGAGCAGGGGAGCCGCGCTCCGCAGTTCCCAGAGCACGAACGCGGCCCCGCCGACGACCCCGACCAGCGCGCTCCCGAGCGTCGCGGGCGCGGTCCACCCGCTGTCCGGGCCCTGGTGCAGGAAGTACACGAGCCCGACCACGGCGACCAGCGAGGTCAGCGCGCCGACCGTGTCGAAGGGATGGGCCGCGCTCCGGCGGGAGTTCGGGACCGCCCGCAGCGTCATCGCGCCGGCCGCGACGACCAGCGCGACCGGCAGGACGAACAGCCACCGCCAGCTGGCCAGGTCGACCAGGGCCGCGGACAGGAACATCCCGAGGATGCCCCCGCCGCCGGCGACGCCGGTCCACACGCCGATCGCCTTGGCGCGCTCCTCCTCCGGGAAGGTCGAGGTGATGACGGCGAGCGTGACCGGCATGATCATCGCCGCGCCGACCCCGCTCAGGAAGCGGGCGCCGAGCATGACCTCCGGCGAGCCGGCCAGACCGGCTGCGGCGCTGGCCACGCCGAAGACCAGCAAGCCGGCCAGCAGCATCGGCTTGCGGCCCAGGCGGTCGCCCAGCGCGCCGAGAGGCAGCAGCAGGGCGGCCAGGGTGAGGGTGTAGACGTTGATGATCCACAGGACCTCGGACTGCGAGGCGCCGAAGGAGGCGGACAGCTCCGGCTGCGCGACGCTCAGCCCGGAGACCGAGGCGATGACTGCCATGAGCGCGATGCAGACGGCGGCCAGGATGGTGCGGCGCTGCCGGGGGTCTTGGACGGCTGTGTCGAGAGCCGGCGGGGGCGGTGACTGGGGGTTTGGTGGCTGGGGGTCCGGTGACTGGGCCGGTGATTTCGGGGTCGGCATGGGTTCCCTTTCGCGAGCGGTACGCCGCCAGCGTGCGAACCGCGCGGCGGAAACGCAAACCTCCTTGCCAAATGGCAAAATGGCCGCATGGAGCAAGTCCGCGAACAGAACCGCGAAGCGCAAGAAGATCTCGAAGCCCCGGAAGTCCTCGAAGCCCCAGAAGCCCCAGAAGCCCCAGAAGCCCTTGAGGCCGCAGAAGACTCAGAAGCTCTCGAAGGGCACGAGGAGATCGACCGCACCCTGGACGCCGTCGGACCGCGGCTGAAGCGGCTCCGCCAGCGCAGCGACATCACCCTCACCGACCTGGCGAAGAAGACCGGCATCTCGGCCAGCACCCTGTCCCGGCTGGAAGCGGGCCTGCGCCGCCCCACGCTGGAGCAGCTGCTCCCGCTGGCCCGCGCGCACGGCGTCACCCTCGACGAGCTCGTCGACGCGCCGCCGACCGGCGACCCCCGCCTGCACCTGCGCCCCATTGCCTGCGGCGACGGCTCGATCGTCCTGCCGCTGACCCGCAGGCCCGGCGGGATCCAGGCCTACAAGTTCGTCCGGCCGGCCGGCCGCGACGACGAGGCCCCCGACCTGCGCGCCCACGAGGGCTTCGATTGGGTCTACGTGCTGAACGGGACGCTCCGCCTGGTGCTCGGCGAACACGATCTGCTGCTCAAGGCGGGCGAGGTCGCGGAGTTCGACACGCGGACCCCGCACTGGTTCGGCGCCACGTCGGCCGGGTCCGTCGAGTACCTGAGCCTCATCGGACGGCAGGGCGAGCGGGCCCACATCCGCGCGGCGAGCAGATAGGCGGCGGCTGGTTGCCAACCCCGAGAAGATCCGTCCCCGGTAGCTCGGGGGAGAGCGCAGGGCCTGGCGCCGGGCCTCCAAGCGCCAGGCCCCTGTCGGCCTCCTAGCTCTTCGGCGCCGTGGCGGCCCCGCAGAACACCGGGGTCAGCGCGGCCCGCAGGCTGGTGAAGACATTGTTGTTGTTCGAGGCGTTCGCCGAGATCGTCACCTGGCGGCGCCGCTCTGGTCGGTGGCGTCGGACAGGCCCTTGGCCGGGTCGTCCTGGGTGAGGTAGCCGACCGCGTGCGGGGCCGCGATGCCGGTGCGGGGCACCACGTAGCTGGTCTGGCTCAGGTGGAGCGGCCCGGTGATCTGCTGGTGCAGCAGGTCGTTGGTGTAGTCGTACAGGCCGCTGCGATGGTCGAGCAGGTCGCGCACCGTGATCGCCGAGCCGGCCGGCAGCAGCCCGGCCGGCAGGTAGCCGGTGGCCGGGGAGTCCAGGTCCGCGCGGCCGGCGGCGACCATCTTGAGCACCATGACCGCGGTGAAGTTCTTGGTGATGCCGGCCCTGCGGGTCCACCGGCGAGTCGGTGGCCAGGTTGCCGGTGCCTACGGAGACGTCGGTCTTGGTGACGTGCCCGTTCACGGAGTCCTCGATCCGGGTGAAGACGCCCGGCGCGCCGGCCGCGACGACCTTGCTCAGCGCCTGCTTCAGGCCGCTGACGTCCGGACCGCCGGACTTCGAGGAGGAATCAGTGGCCTGAGCGGTCCCGGCGGCGCACAGGGCGGCGCCGAGGGTGCCGGTGACAATCGCGACGAGGGCTTTGACGAGCCTATGTGACCAGGGCGGTGAAGGAGTCGCGGCATTGAGGTGCTCATTGCTATACGCATTCTGTATGACGGAGATTGCCGATGAAGTGCGAATATGGCCGTACCGCGAGTTCATGACATTGCAGTAGGTGCAAACGGCTGGCGGCGCGGTGATCAGGCCGTACGTACCTTGAGATGCGCGCGCTCGCCCTGCTTCCCGAACAGGATCAGGAGCTCGACGGTCTGGTCTCCGTCGGCGCCGAGCCAGTGCGGGACGCGGGTGTCGAACTCGGCGGCCTCGCCCGGCTTGAGCACCAGGTCCTGGTCGC
Source organism: Catenulispora sp. MAP12-49 (assembly GCF_041262705.1). NCBI lineage: Bacteria > Bacillati > Actinomycetota > Actinomycetes > Catenulisporales > Catenulisporaceae > Catenulispora > Catenulispora sp. MAP12-49. Next base: position 46,364 of record NZ_JBGCCP010000024.1, read on the forward strand.
CGAGCAGGAGGCGCAGCCGGCCGCTGATGACGTAGAGCCATTCGAAGCCCTCGTGGGTCTTCGGGTCGGGCTCGACGCCGGGCCGGGGCGGGATGAGGAGCTTGTGGGCCTGGACGCCGCCGGGGTGGCTGAGCGGGATGTGGGTCATGCCGTGCCGGGTCACCGGGCGCGGGTGGATGCGCGGGTCGCCGGTGCGCGGCGCACCGACCAGTTCGTCGAGCGGGACGGCGTAGACCTCGGCGAGGGGGAGCAGGAGCTCCAGCGTCGGCTTGCGGCTGCCGCCCTCCAGCCGGGACAGCGTGCTCTCGTTGATCCCGGTGCGCTCGGCCAGCTCGGCCAGGGTCAGCCCGCGGCGGCGCCGCAGCTCCCGCAGGCGGGGTCCGACGGCGTCCAGGACGTGCTGCTTCGAGGTCGGCATGGGCCCAGGTTGCTGAACCGGCATGAAGGATTGCAAGTTCGGCAGCTCGCGGCGCAAGGTCGGTGGTGCCATGCCGAGACTGCGCCGAAACTGTGAAAAGGACCTGCGGTGAACAGCGACTTCGATACCGACACCACTTCCGCGACCTTCTGGGAGAAGCACTACTCCCGCTTCGACCCCAGCTGGGGCACCAAGCCGAACGTCGTGCTGAAGGACCTGGTCACGGCCTTCGCGCCGACCCCGGGCAGCGCGCTGGACCTGGGATGCGGCCACGGCGGCGACGCGATCTGGCTGGCCGGCCTGGGCTGGGACGTCACCGCCGTCGACGTCTCGCAGACCGCCCTGGACCGGGTCGCCGAGGGCGCGTGGGCGGTCAGCGTCGCCCAGCGGGTCCACCCGGTCCGCCACGACCTGGCCGAGACCTTTCCGGCCGGCGAGTTCGACCTGGTCTGCGCGACCTACTTCCACACGCCGATCGACATCCCGCGTACCGAGGTGCTGCGCCGCGCCGCCCGGGCCGTGGCGCCGGGCGGGCTGCTGGTCGTGGTGGAGCACGCCTCGGTCGCGCCCTGGTCCTGGCAGGCGGGGCAGGACGTGCGCTTCCCCGGCCCCGAGGAGGTGCTGGCCTCGCTGGAACTCGGCGCGGGATGGCGCGTCGAACGGTGCGACGCGCCTCAGCGAATGGCCACCGGGCCGCAGAAGCAGAAGGCGGCGGTCACGGAGAACGTCATTGTGGTGCGCCGGATCGCAATGACGGACTAAGGCGGGTCAGTTTATGCAAGGAATTCCATTCACCGAATCAGCGCCGTTCCCGGCTATCGTTCCGCCGTTCTCGCCATTGCCGGAGTCACTGGTCGTCGCCGAGCTCGTCGTCGCCGGGCTGCTCGCCGTCGAGCCGGTCGGGCCGGTCGGGCCGGTCGAGCTCGGAGCCGTCGCCAGCGTCCCGGCGGCGATCGCGTCGCCCTTGTCGGTGCCGATGACGACCTCGACCGTGCCGGCCTGCAGCGAACCGTCGGCCGTCGGGGTCACGCCGCCGAGCTGCGCGGCCACGGCCTGGGCGGCGGCCGAGGCGCCGGTCCCGTAGAGCACCGTCGTGTGCTGGTGGTAGGGCCGGATGGTGCCGTCGACGGTGGCGGTCAGGCCGAGGGCGGTCAGGGCCGAGGCCTCCTTGGCGGCGACGCCGTTCGCGCCGGAGGCGTTGACCACCTTGGCGCTGCCGGTGACGTGCGCCGGCGCGGAGCTGGTCGCGCTGGAGGTCGGTGCCGGGGCCGGCGTCGATCCGGACGGCGTCGGCGGAGCCGGTGTGGTGGCGTCGCTCCCGGCGAAGGCGTTCTTCACGAAGGACCGCACCGTGGGGATGTCGATCTGGTTGCCGACCTCGTGGTTCTTGCCGATCCACTTCCACTGCGAGTCGGTGACGATCGGCGCGGTGCGGAACGAGGTGCCGCCGTCGGACAGGCTGGAGGCGCTGCCGGCGAAGTCCAGCAGGTCCCAGCCGCTGTCGATGATGACGTCCTTCTCGGCGGTGCTGATCAGGCTGTCCATCTTGGACACGTCGCTGAGCAGGCCGTCGTCCTTGAGCTTCTTCAGCACCGCGGTGATGTAGGCCTGCTGCCGGTGCGTGCGGTCCAGGTCGCCGTTGGGCAGGTCCTCGCGCTCGCGGACGAAGGCCAGCGCCTGGGTCTGGGTCTGGAGGGTGAACACGCCGGCGGGGAAGTCCGCCCCGGAGTTCTCCTCCTTCCGGGCCTTGTTCAGACAGACCTGGACCGGGCCGACGTCGCCGGCGACGTCGTAGAACCCCATCAGATTCACCTCGGCGAAGTGGTCGATGGGGATGTCGAGCAGGTTCTCCAGCGTGGCTATCTGGGCCTTGACGCCGGCCGCGTGGCCGATCTTCGCCAGCGCGTGGGTGTCGTGGGTTCCGGAGGCCGCGGCCTTGTCGGTCGCGAAGGCGTAGGCGTTGCCGTACGCCTCCTTCACCTTCATCGTGCCCATCGAGTCGCCGGCGCCGTCCTGGGCGTCGACCCAGTCGTCCCGGGGGATCGACACGGCCGTCGGGGTCCCGTTGCCGGCCGGGATGTGCAGGATGATCTCGCTGTTGGCGTTCTCCCCGCCGAGCAGGTCGGAGGCGGAGCCGGCGTGCAGTTCGTCGTGCACGACGCTGTCCGGCAGCGGGTCGCCGTTCATCGCGTAGCGCGAGTCGAGGCCGATCAGCAGGACATTGACGGACTTGTCCAGGCCGGTGTGCTTGGGGACCGGGGCCCCGTCGGCCAGGTGCACGTGGCTGGTGTCCACCGCCTGCACGCCGGTGTCCAGCTTGTGCACGCCGTACCAGGCCACCCCCGACCCGGTCAGGACGGCCGCCCCGGTCAGCGCGAAGACGCCGCGCGCGGCGATGATCGCTGGAGAGGTGCGTCTGGTCGGGGTGCCCTTGGCCTTCCTCGTCTCAGCCACGCTGCGCCCCCGCCGGCTTGGGCTCGCCGCCCCGGCCGGCCACGGCCTTGAGACCGGCCACGACCAGCACGGCTCCCAGCGCCACGAGCGTGATGACGAAGGCATGGTGCAGCGCGCTCACGGTGTCAGTGCCCATCTTCGTCCGGCTGGTGCCGGCCGGTTCGGCCAGCAGCATCCCCAGGACAGCTGAGGGGACCACGATCATCGGCTGCGCCGGCACCAGCCACCACAGCCCGCGACGGGTCGCCATCACGGTCGCGACACACGCGCCGAGAACCGCGCCGGCCTGGAAGATGTGGCCGTCCCCGTCGCCGCGCATCCCCGCCGCGACGCCTGCCGCGACCGGTATGCCCACCGCCACCAGGGCTGTCAGCCCTGCCCTCCACCGCTCGTCGAGCCCCGCCATTTTGTCTCCACCCCGATCTGTCCGAGCCCACTCACTCCAGGGGGACGCATGAATGTTCGGGGTGGTTCCGTGTGGAACGAATCTGTGACACGTCTAGGCCCGCGTGCTGTGCCGGCGCACGCGAGCGGCCGCCGGCTGGGCCGCGCCGGGCGGCGGCGGGGCCGGGATCGCGCGCAGGGCCGCCGTCGCGGCCTCGACGACCTCGGGCGGAAGCCCGGCGAACACCGCCTCGTGGGCCGCGCTGGTGGCGCGGACCGCGCGCTCGGCGAGCGCGACGCCCTCCGGCGTGAGGCGGATCAGGGTGCTGCGGCCGTCGGCGGGATCCTGCTCCCGGTGGACGAGGCCGTCGGCGGCCAGGCGGTTGATGACGTTGCTGGTGCCGCCGGTGCTGAGCAGGAGGTCCTGGGTGAGCTCGTTGGAGCGCAGGCGGTAGGGGGCGCCGGCGCGGCGGAGGGCGAGCAGGATGTCGTAGGCCGCGACGGTCAACCCCAGGGCCGGGAGTTCGGCGCGGGTCGCGGCGTCCAGGCGGCCGGCCAGGATCAGGACGCGCTTGGTGAGTTCGGTGGTGGGGCCCAGGACCTCCGGCAGTTCGGCGCGCCAGGCGGCCATCAGCTGCTCGGCACGGTCCGGGGTGCTGGTCACGCTTGACAGCCTAGACCTCTTCTCGGATAGCTTTTAATAAAGCTTTCTAGAGAGGAACCTGTCATGAGTGCTTCTCGCCTGCTCGTCTCGGGCATCGCCTGGCTCATCGACTTCGACGACGCGGACTCGGCGGACACTGCGGGTTCGACGGACTCAGCCGTCTCGGTGCCCTCGGCCGCGCCGACCGTGCGCTCCGGCGTCGACCTGCTGATCGAGGACGGCCGCGTCGTCGAGGTCAGCGTCGGCCTGTGCGCCGGGACTGCCGGCGCCGACGGGGCCGACGGGGCCGACGAGGGCATCGAGGTCATCGACGCTTCGCGGCACGTGGTCCTGCCCGGCTTCGTCGACACCCACCGCCACCTGTGGCTGACCGCGCTCCGCGCCCTGACCACCGAGACCGATCTCGGCGGCTACCTGGAGCTGGTCGCGGGCCGGATCGGACCCCGGTTCACGCCGGAAGACCTCCGAGCGAGCACGTACTTCGGCGCGCTCGAATGCCTCGACGCCGGGGTCACCACGGTGCAGGACTTCGCCCACGCGATGCGCTCCCCCGACCATGCCGACGCCGCGGTCGCCGCGCTGGAGGCCTCCGGGATCCGCGCGGTGTTCGGCTACGGCTTCCCGGTCTTCGGCACCTCGCGCGACCTCGCCGACATCCGCCGCGTTCGGGAGCGCTACTTCGCTTCGGACGCCGGACTGCTGAGCATGGCCCTGGCGCCGATGGGCCCTTCGTACTCGCCGATCGAGGCGGTGCGGGAGGACTGGCGGCTGGCGCGCGAGCTGGACATCCCGATCGCGGTGCACGTGGGCGCCGGTCCGGTGGCCGAGCGCCCGATCGAGACGCTGGAGCGTGAGGGGCTGCTCGCTCCCGGCACGGTCTACGTCCACGGCAACTCGTTGCCGGACGAGGAACTGCGGCTGATCGCCTCGTCGGGCGGATCGGTCGCCATCGCCCCGGCGGTCGAGGCGCAGATGGGCCACGGTGCGCCGATGATCGGCCGGCTCCGGGCAGTCGGGGTCGGCCACGGGCTCGGCGTCGACGTGGTCACGGCCACCGCCGGCGACATGTTCACGCTGATGCGCGCCGCGTTGGTCACCGGCTACCTGGGGGAGGGCTCACGCCCCGGGCCGGCCGACGTGCTCCGTGCCGCGACCCTCGGCGGGGCCGAGATCCTCGGCCTGGCCGACCGGGTCGGCTCGCTCCGTCCCGGCAAGCGCGCCGACCTCGTGCTGCTCCGCGCCGACGCGCCGAACCTGGTGCCGCTGCACCACGACCCGGTCGGTACGGTCGTCTCGTCGGCGCACGCAGGTAACGTCGACACGGTCGTCGTGGACGGCCGGGTGGTGAAGCGGGACGGGATACTGCTCTCGGACGGGGTGCCGGGGGCGCGTGAGGCACTGCTGGATGTCGCGAGCCGTATCGTCCGCTGAGATCGGTACCTGCGAACTTATGGGCTTTCCGCAGTCATCCGTGCTTTTATACACTGGCCGGTAAGGCGTGGGCTTGAACACGAGGGGGGCGTGCAATGCCAGATCTTGCGGTAGACGTCGATGCTCTGGACAACTTCAGCGGTCAGTTGGAGTCCATCCGCAACCGGATGAACGCCGCGCGCGACTGGACCCACCAGTACGACGGACAGATGGGCGCCTCGCAGGTCGAGGACGCGCTGCACTCGTTCGCGTCGGGCTGGAAGGACGGCCGCACGGAGATCGACGGGTCGCTGAAGGCCCTGTCCGACATGCTGAAGAACACGGCGGACAACTTCCGGAAGACCGACGAGGACATGGCGAAGCCGCTGACGCAGCAGTCGTAGCGGTTGTTGCGGTCGCAACGGTCGCAGCAGTCGGGAGATGGACGGCGCCGACGGTTCCACCGTCGGCGCCTCAGGCAGTCGGGCACCCCGGGGACATCAGAGGAGCTGACGGTACTCTGTCAGCTGCTTGTCAGACGTACGGGGAGGGAACCGATGACCGAGCAGCCGAATCGCGGTCAGCCGAATCAGCAGCCGCCGTATCCGTACGCACCGCCGCAGGGGCAGGCGCCGGGGTATCAGGGTCCGCCGCCGCAGCAGCCGCAGAATCCCTATGGGCAGCAGCAGCCGTATCCGCAGCAGCAGCACGGGGCGCCGCAGCAGCAGGCTTATCCCCAGCAGCAATATCCGCAGGTTCCGCCGCAGCAGTATGCGGGGCAGCAGCCTCCCGGATGGCCGCAGGGGCAAGGTCAGCCGCAGTTCCCCGGCCCGCAGCAATTTCAAGGCCAGCAGCCCTACCCCGCGCAGCAGTTCCCGGGCCAGCCGGGCCAGCAGTTCCCCGGCCAGCCGTTCCCGGGCCAGCCGGGCCAGGAGCAGAACCCGCCGAAGCCGAAGAAGAAGCGCAGCGGCTGGGCCACCTTCTTCATCGTCCTGTTCAGCCCGTTCATAGCCCTGGCCTTCGTGGCGTTCGCCGTCTACTGGGTCCTGTGCTGGCTCCTGACCCCGGTCGCGCTGGTCGTCCACTTCGTGCTCTGCGGCCTCGGCCTCATCTGGTTCTCGCTGGTGAAGGCGCTGGCCTCGGGTGGCTCGAAGTACCGGCTGTTCCAGCCGATGTATCCCAAGTTCCCGCAGCTGTGGACCGGGCCGTACTGGGTGCGGCTGAACCGGAATGTGCGGAACACCTTCGAGGGCCTCGCCGCGGTCGCGCAGCTGCTCGACTGGTGACGGACTCGAGGGTCCATGGTGGCTCTGGGCGATCGGGGCACTGCCGCTGAAACGGCACCGGGCCGACCGGCCCCGGTGATGGCGGGGTCGGCCGGCCCGGCGGACCGGAGGCCGGGTGGTCGACCCGGCTTGTCCATGGTGGGGAAACAGCACCCTGCGCCGCAACATTCCACGCCGGATCCGGGGTGTGGCGAACGCCTCAGATCATCAGCGCCGGCGGTGCGGTCGAACCCTGATTCGGTAGCAACGTAATGCGGCGGCTGCGGCGTCGTAGTGGGTAGAGGGGTTCCGGGTCGTGGGGCGGTCCGGAACCCCTCTGATGTTCCCTCGTGGCGCGGTGCCGCTCAGCGCGCGATGCCGAGCCCTTCGAGGACCTGCGCACCGGGCAGCGCGGCGATCGCGGCACCCGGCAGCCACAGCTTCGAGCCGCGGATCCCGGAGCCCACCACGGCCACCGGCGCCGCGGCCACCGCCGCGTCGACCAGGACCGGCCAGTCCTCCGGCAGTCCGATCGGCGTGATGCCGCCGTACTCCATGCCGCTGAGCTCCACCGCGGTGTCCATCGGCGCGAACGACGCCTTGCGCGCCCCGAGGTGCTTGCGCACCAGGGAGTTGACGTCGGCCTTCGTGGTCGCCAGGACCATGCACGCGGCGTAGGAGGTCTGCTCGCCCCGGCGGGCCGCCACGATCACGCAGTTCGCGGACTCCTCGGGCAGGACGCCGTACGCGGCGCAGAAGGCCTCGGTGTCGGCCAGTTCCGGATCGATCCGCGCCACCTCGACCGTCGGCGCCAGCGCGGGCAGCGCACGCAGCGCGGCCGCGACCGGCGCGGCGAGCAGGTCGGGACGGTCCAGGGCGGGGGTGCGGACTACGGCTTCGGTGGGCATGGACCGAATCTACGCCGACCGAATCCATGCCGAGGGCGCGGGCGGTGCGGTGGGCGGTTGCCACACCGCGCAGGTCGTGAGGCGGGCAGGTTGTGAGGCGAGCAGCGCTCCCGCCCAGCCCGCCCAGCCCGCCTAGGCCCCGTGCATCCCGCTCTCGACCAGCACCGCGTCGGCACTCGCCACGTCCGCGGTCTGCAGGCCCGCCGCCATCGGCGCGTTCAGCTCCGCGGCCAGCACCGCGCGGTGCGTGGGGCGGGCCTCGGCCAGGCGCTGCATGCCCTCGTCGGTCAGCACCACGAAGACGCCGCGCCGGTCGGCGTGGCACAGGGTGCGGGTGACCAGGTTCTGCGTCTCCAGGCGGCCGATCATGCGGGACAGCGCGCTCTGCGTGATCGGGACGTGCGCGGCCAGTTCCTGCACGCGCGGGGGGTCGGCGCAGTCGTACTCCGACAGTGTGTCCAGCACCTCGAACTCGCTGGCCGACAGGCTGTGCCGTCGGTCGAGCTCCAGCTCCAAGGCGTTCCACACGCGGGTCTTGCGCGCGACGAGCTCTCGCCACTGTTCGACGAGGTTTTGCTCAAGGAGGGACTCGGACTCCATGGGCACATGATAACACGTGCGAACGCACAAGGTTCCGGTGCACAAGGTTCTGCTGCACAAGATGCCTCGACACAAATTGCTTGCGCATTAAGTGCACGTGCATGTAATCTCCAACGCATGAGCCACAGCGACACCACAACAACCCTGCGTCCCGGCGAGTCCGCCGCGTCGGGACGCTGGCCGCTCCGCTTGTGGGGCGCCCTGATAGTCCTGTGCGGCGCCCTGTTCCTCGACGCGCTCGACACCTCGATGGTCGGCGTGGCGCTGCCGTCGATCCGTGAATCCCTGAACCTGTCCACCTCGTCGTTGCAGTGGGTCGTCAGCGGTTACGTCCTCGGCTACGGCGGATTCCTGCTGCTCGGCGGACGTGCGGCGGACCTGCTCGGCCGGCGCCGGGTGTTCCTGACCGCGCTGGCGGTCTTCGCGGTGGCCTCGCTGCTGTCCGGCCTGGTCGACGACGGCAGCCTGCTGATCGCGACCCGGTTCGTGAAGGGGATCAGCGCGGCCTTCACCGCCCCCGCGGGCCTGTCCATCATCACCACCACGTTCGCCGAGGGGCCGGACCGCAACCGGGCCCTGAGCATCTACACCACCTGCGGCGCCGCCGGGTTCTCGCTCGGCCTGGTGCTCTCCGGCCTGCTCACCGAGGTCGGCTGGCGCTGGACGCTGCTGGTGCCGGCGCCGGTGGCGGCGCTGATCCTGGCCGTCGGCGCCAAGCTGATCCACCGCGACCAGCCGGTCGCCCGGGAGCAGCGCGGCGGGTACGACATCCTGGGCGCGGTGACCAGCACCGGCTCGGTGCTGCTGCTGGTCTTCGGCATCGTGCGGGCCCCGCAGGTCGGCTGGCTCGCGCCGGTCACGATCGGGACCTTCCTGGGCGCGGCCGCGCTGGCGGCGGGCTTCGTCGCGACCGAGCTGCGGGTGGCCAACCCGCTGGTGCGCCTGGGCGTGCTGCGCTCGCCGTCGCTGATCCGGGCGCTGATCGGCGGCGGCCTGATGTTCGGCGGGTACGCCTCGTTCCAGTTCGTGGTGACGCAGTACCTGCAGACGCTTTCCAAGTGGAGCGCGCTGCACACCGCCCTGGCGTTCCTGCCGGCCGGCCTGATCGTCCTGGTCGCCAGCTTCAAGATCGCCGACGTCCTCAACAAGTACGGCACGGCCCGGGTCGGCGTCGCCGGCTTCGCCGCCCTGTCGCTGGGCTACCTGCAGTTCCTGCGCATCGGCCAGACCCCGAGCTGGTGGGTGATCCTGCCCTCGATCGTGCTGCTGGGCCTGGGCTTCGGGATGGCCTTCCCGGCGATCAACGTGCAGGCCGCCTCCGGCATCGCCGACGAGGAGCAGGGCCTGGTCTCCGGACTGCTGAACACGGCCCTGCAGGTCGGCATCACCGTGGTGCTGGCCGCCTCGACCGCGATCATCGCCGCCAACGGCGGCAACGCCGCCCAGACCAACGCGCAGGTGCTCTCCAGCTACCGGCCGGTCCTGGTGTTCGTGGCCGTGGCCACGGTCGGCGGACTGCTGATCCTGGCCGGCGGGCTGCTGCGCGGCCGCCGCACCCCGGTGGAGACGACCCTCGCCGAGGAACTCGAAGACGAGCTCGACGTCCTGGTCCTGCGGGAGAAGGACATGATGGTCGGCTGAGGTCACCAGCCGGCGTCACGGACGCCTGAGCGCTCATCGGCGCCGGTCCCCCTTCAAGGGGACCGGCGCCGATGAGTTTCGCGGGGCGGCATCGTCTGTTGCACTGGGAGCGCGAACGCCGCTCGCTGTGAACGCCGAGTACGCCACGAACCGCCGGAGGACTCCATGGCCACGCTGAACAAGAAGGTGCAGACCGTCGCCGAGAAGCTCGCCATCAAGCCGGGCCGATCCGTGTGGACCTCGCACCCCGACCGGTTCGCCGCGGTCGGCGAGCTCCCGGCGGGTGCGGACCGCACCGACGAGCTGGCCTCGGCCGACGTCGCGGTCCTGTACGCCGACGACGCCGACTCCGTCCGGGCCCTGCTGACCGCGAACAAGGCCGACATCACCAAGCCGCCGGTGGTCTGGATCGCCTACCCGAAGGCGAACCGGACCGACATCAACCGCGACAGCCTGTGGCCGATCGTCGTGGCCTTCGGCATGCGGCCGAACGGCCAGGTCGCGATCGACGAGGTCTGGTCCGCCCTGCGGTTCCGCGCGGACAAGCCCGGCGAGGAACCGTTCAAGGGCGGCGCCAAGAACTGAGGGGCGGTCGCCCCCCTGGGGGGTGCTCGTTACTCGACGACGATCTCGACCGGGATGTTGCCGCGCGTGGCGTTGGAGTACGGGCAGACCTGGTGCGTGGCCTCGAGCAGGGCCTGGCCCTTCTCGCCGTGCAGCGCCTCCGGGAGCTCGGCGCGCAGCACCACCGACAGGCCGAAGGCGCCGCCGTCCAGGGAGTTCAGCGTGACCTCGGCGGTCACCGACGCCTCGGAGACGTCCAGCCCCTGCTGCTTGGCGACCAGCTGCATGGCGCTGGCGAAGCACGCCGAGTAGCCGGCGGCGAACAGCTGCTCGGGGTTGGTGCCCTGGCCGTTGCCGCCCAGCGACTCCGGGAACGACATGTTCAGGTCGAGCTTGCCGTCGTCGGTGAACGAGCGGCCTTCGCGGCCGACGGAGGTGGCGACGGCGGTGTAGATGGGCTTCATGGCGGGCCTCCAGAGCGGCGGGACGATCGGGCTACCAGACAGATCTGTCTGTCTGGTTCGCTGCATACAGTAGACAGATCTGTCTGGTACCGTCAAGTGCGTGAGTCAAGCCCGCGCCCGCGTCCTGGAAACCGCCACCCGGCTCTTCTACGCCGAGGGCATCCACACGGTCGGCGTCGACCGGGTGATCGCCGAGGCCGGCGTCGCGAAGGCGACCTTCTACCACCACTTCAAGTCCAAGGAAGACCTGGTCCTGGCCTACCTGACGACCGAGTACGAGCGTCAGCGGGCCATGCTGGCCGCCGTCCCCGGCGGCGGCGTCGAGCACATCGAGGCGATCCTGGCCAAGCTGGCCGAGGTGAGCGCCGGCCCCGGGTTCCGCGGCTGCCCGTTCCTGAACGCGGCCGCCGAGTTCTCCGACCCCGGCCACCCGGTGCGGCACGTCGTCGACGACTACCGCGCCTGGTACCGCGGCCTGATGCGCGACGCCCTCGTCGCGGCCGGCCGCCCCGACCCCGACCGGAAGGCCGACCTGCTCCTGCTGGTGCGCGACGGCATCACCGTGGCCGGCGGCCTGGGGGACCAGGACGCCGTGCGGGCCGGTGTGGAGACCGCGCTCGCTGTGGTCTGAGCGTTCCTCCCCAGCTCTGCAAAACCCTTTTGCAGAACTCTCTGCATGCCGTCGGCCCCGGGATAGGGTGACGCCGTGCCCCAAACCCCTCCCGAACCGGTCGGCGGCCCGGACGGCGACCGGTCCACCGTCTTCCGCGTGCTGGCCAATCCGCTGCGCCGCCGGATGCTCGCGTACCTGCAGCAGCACCGGGAGGCCAACTCCACGAGCCTGGCCAAGGCCCTCGGCGAGAGCACCGGTACCACCAGCTACCACCTGCGCAAGCTCGCCGAGCTGCGGTTCGTCGAGGAGATCCCGGAGCGCTCCGCCGGCCGCGAGCGCTGGTGGCGGGCGCTGCCGATCTCGGTGGAGGCGCCGGATCCGGCCACGATGGACCCCGCCGAGTTCGCCGCGCTCGCCGATCGGGTGAAGGCGCAGGCGAAGCACGACATCGACCTCTACTACCGGATGCTCACGCAGTACGAGGGACCCGAAGGGTGGGCTCAGGCGTATCGCGGCGGGTTCTGGATGGGCAAGGAAGAACTAGCCGGGTTCCTGCGCGAGTACAACGAGCTGCAGTGGAAGTACGGGCACGCCGATCAGCGCGAGGCGCCGGAGGGCGCGCGGATGATGGCCTTGCGGATGTTCGTCGTCCCGGAACCGCCGGAGGATCCGCCGGCCGTGTGAGATCAGGCCGTGTGAGATCAGACCACGGGGAGCACGATCGCGGAGCCGGAACGGACCTCGATATGGAAGGCCTCCCGGGCGGCGGCGAAGCGCGGGTGGGCCCCGCCGCTGATCTGGACGCGTATTCGGTGTCCGGGCAGGAAGCGGTGGGCCGTTGAGGACATCGCGACGGTGACCGCGACCGGCCGCCGTGAGGTGTCGGCGACGATTCGCGTGATGCCGTCGCACACATTCCAGGAGCGGCCGCGTTCGTCGACGTCGCAGAGCCGGACGAACAGCGTCGCGGAATCCGCTCCGATACCGGGATCAACCAGCATCTCGGCGGCTACCGTCCCGATCACCTCGACTGCTTCGGTCAGCGGCGCGCCGGTGAAGACGAGGACGTCGTCGCGCTGCTCCACCGTCGCGTTGTCGCGGACGCCGGCCTTCTGGCCGAGGCCGTTCCCGCCGATCGACGGCGTCGGATCGGCAGGGTCGAATCGCACAGTCCCGGCTGCCGTGTCCGGCGGAGGCGACTGCCGGACCAGGCCGCCGTCAGGATGCGGATACCAGGAGACCGGAACGGCTGCCGGCGGCCAGGCCGACAGGTCGCGCCACTCGCCGGTGCCGCCGAGAGCCACCCGCACCTGCTCTTTCGGCGGCACGGGATCGGCGAGGTGCCCGCGCAGCCAGGTCAGAGACTCGGCGAAGACCGTGGCGACGCCGCGCTGGAACGCCGTGGTGTGGGTCCAGGGCCCGATCAGCAGCGACCGGTGCCCGGCGGGCAGCCTGCCGTACTGCTGGAGCGCCTGGTCCAGGGCCACATCGGTCCAGCCGCTGACCACCAGCGTCGGGACCTGCAGGCCCTCGGCCGCGTCCCGCAGATCCGTGCCCTGCCAGTAGCCGTCACCGGGATCGGGATGGGCCGCGGCGCCGGTCAGGAATGCGGGGCTGCGGCCCATGGCCCGGGCGTACGCCTCGATCGGCGACTCGGCCCGGACGATCCGCTTCATCGCCGTGGCCAGCCGCAGCGTCGCGCCGAGGAACCGGCGCGGCCCGAGGTGCTGGGTCTGGACCGCCGTGGTCGCGATCAGCGCGTCCTCGAGGGCGAACACGCCGTTCCGGTGGAAGAAGCCGTGCGGGTTGTGGAGCGGGACGTGCACGACCATCGCCCGCAGCTCCGGCGGCGGATCCGCGGCCAGCGCCCACTGCGCGTAGGCCATCGCGCTGGGCCCGACCAGGCCGAGCCGGCCGTCGAACCAGGACTGGCGGCGCAGCCAGCCGAGCGTCGCGCGGCTGTCGGGACCGTCGTCGCGCCAGGGCTGGAAGACCCCGCCCGAGCCGGCGGTGCCCCGGGCGCTCTGGATCAGGACATGGAATCCCTGCTCGGCGAAGGCGGCGCCGTACAGCGCGGCCCAGGGGAAGCCGCGGCCGTATGGCGAGCGCACGAGCAGGGTCGGGAAGTCCTGCAGCCCGGGGCTTGCCGGGAAGTAGTGGTCGGTCAGCAGTTCCACGCCGTCGGCCATCGGCACCGGCAGGCGGGGTTCGTAGGACACGGCGAACCGCGGCGCGGGCAGCCCGACGAGGGTTCGGCGCGCGATGCGGGTGCTGAGCGGCAGTTTCATGGTGGCGGCTCCTCGTTGCTGGGCTGTTCCGGGGCTGTTCTCAGGTAGTTCTCGTACCATGTACGATAATAAAGCTGGCAAGATTGTCTGTGCAACCGATCTCGCGAATCGGCCGACCGAACCAGGGGAATCAAGGCGTGGATCCCGAAACGCTGTGGTCCGAGCGCCGCCACCACCGGGGCCGGCCGCCGGCGCACACCCGGGAGGCGGTGGTCGCCACCGCCGTCGGCGTGGCGGACGCCGAAGGCCTGTCGGCGCTGACCATGCGCGGGGTGGCCGCCGCGCTCGGCTCGGGCACGATGTCGCTCTACACGTACGTGTCCGAACGCGACGCGCTCCTGGAGCTGATGATCGACGCCGTGACCGGCGAGCAGCCGCTGCCGCCGCCGACCGGCGACTGGCGCGCGGACCTGGCCGCCTTCGCCCGGGAACAGCGGACGCTGATGCACCGCCACCCCTGGCTGCCGGTCGCCCTCACCGGCCGCCGCACGCTGGGGCCGAACACCTTGCGGGCCCTGGACCACGCGCTGGCCCTGCTCGCCCCCTCGGGCCTGTCGCCGCGGGCCGGCACCGAGGCCTTCGCCCTGGTCAGCGGGTTCGTGGCGAGCCACGTCGGCTACGAGGTGGCGCAGCAGCAGGCGCTCGGCACGACCGGCGACGTGCGCGAGTTCGCCGCGTCCAACGCGCGCTATCTGGCCGCCGCCGTCGCGTCGGGCGCCTATCCCCGCCTGGCGGAGGCGATGGCCGAGAGCGGGGCGGAACCGCCGGACGCCGACGAGACCTTCGAGCGGATGCTCGCCCGGGTGATCAGCGGACTGGGATAGACGCAACCTCCCCGTGAGTGGGACGTCTTCATGGTCGAGAGGCAAGCGCAGTCCTGGGGAGGAAACGCATGAACATCAAGGCAACGGTCGCCGCGGTCGTCCTGGCGGTGTCGGCCGTCGGGCTCAGCGCCTGCGCGTCGTCACCGTCCAAGGCCGGCGCGGCGGCCGGGGCGGCTCCGGCGACGGCTTCCTCCCCGGCTGATCCGGCCACGACGGCCGGCTCGTCGGCCCCGTCGGCCTCGTCGAGCGCGCCGACCTCGTCCAACCAGACCGCACCGCCGAAGCAGACCTCGGGCCAGCCCGACATCCCCGACATCGCGATGCTCTCGACGGCCGACCTCGTGCCGTCCTCGGGCGGGTCGTGGCAGCAGGTCACCAACCCGGCCGTCCCCGCCTCGCAGATCGTCGACCCGGACAACTGCGACCCGGTCGTGCGTCCGCAGTACCCGGACCCCACCTACCCGCACAATCCCGCCTGGGTGAAGATGCGCTCCATGTCGTGGTCGGCCTCGGACACTTCGCAGGTCACCGAGTCGGTGATCACCTACGCGTCCGCGGCCTCCGCCAGCTCGGACTTCGCCAAGCACCGCGGCTGGCTCGCGGGCTGCGCGAGCCGCTTCCAGTGGACGGACGCGCCGGCGGCGTACTCGATCACGAACATGGCGCCCAACGGCGTGGCCAACAGCTACGGCATCCGGGTCGTCATCAGCGCGCCGGGCCAGCCGGCCTCGGCCGGGGGCGTCCAGGGCATCGACTACATGGCGGTCATCCTGCGCGGCAACAGCCTGACCGTGGTGAACGTGTCCGGGCCGTCCGTGGCGAAGGACCCGGGGGCCGCCGCGGTGCAGCACGACGTGAAGGTCGCCGCCGGGAAGCTGGCTACCTTGTACGCGGGGTCGCGCTGAGCCGTGCGGCGGATGCGGCGGATGCGACGGATTCGTCGGCGCCCGCGCGTCCCCACTGTGAAGGGCTCATCCCCTTCGCCCGCTTGAAGGCCACGCTGAACGCGAACGCGTCCTGATACCCGACCGCCTGCGCGGCGGCCGCGACCGTCGTCCCGGCGTCCTCGCGCAGCAGGTCGGCGGCCAGCGCCATGCGCCAGCCGGCCAGGTAGGCCATCGGCGGCTGCCCGACCAGCTCGGTGAAGCGGGCCGCGAAGGCGGCCCTGGACAGGCCGGCGGTGGCTGCGAGGTCGGCGACCGTCCAGCGCCGCGCCGGATCGGTGTGCAGGTGGTCCAGGGCGGTGCCGATCGAGGGGTCGGCGAGGGCGCTGTACCAGGACGGGTCGGCCGGGCCGAAGCCCGCGCACCACGACCGCATCGCCAGGACCAGCACCAGGTCCAGCGAGCGGTGCAGGACGGCCTCCTGGCCGGGTTCGTCGCGCGCGGCCTCGGAGGCCAGCAGGTCCAAGGCCGCGCCGGTGCGCGGACCGGCCGGGATGACGACCAGCGGCGGGAGGATCGCCAGCAGCCGCCGGCCGGCCTCGCCGCGGAGCTGGAACATGCCGCGCAGGACGGTGGTCGCGCCGGGCAGGCCGTCGCCCCAGGTGCGCGGCGCCAGGTTCGCCGCCAGCTCGGCGTGCTTGTCCGGATCGCCGAGGAACCGTTTGCGGCCGCCGCTGATCACCACCTGCGGCGGGGTCGCCAGATCGTCGGAGATCGTGTGCCGCGTGCTGTGCGCGACCAGCGCGATGTCCCCGGTGCGGAGGTGGGCCGGCGGTGTCGAGGGCACGTCGTCCAGCCGCAGCGCCGCGTGCCCGCCGAGGGTGGCGAACAGCGTGAGCGGCGGGGCCTCGGCATACGTCATCGACCACGGCGGCCGCTGGATCAGCTGCCGCACCTGTGCGTCCCCCGCCCCGCCGCGGCGGAGCAGGTCGCTGAGCGTGTCCATCACCCCAGGCTAGACGAGCGCCAGACGATGGCAAAGGTTTTGGCGACGTTCTCCCATGGAGAGTCCAGGGCGATCACGGTTCCCTGGAGATATGAAGAACTTCCTGATCCTCGGCGGCACCGGCAAGACCGGCCGCCGCATCGCGTCCCGCCTCACCGCCGCCGGCCACCAGGTGCGCACCGCCAGCCGCACCGGCGGCGACGTCCGTATCGATCTCGACGACCCCTCGACCCACGCCCCGGCCCTGGACGGGATCACCGCCGCCTACCTCATCGAACCGGGGAGCGTCTCCGGCGACAACAACCCCCCGCGCATGGCCGCCCTGGTCGACGCTGCGGTGGCGGCCGGAGTCCGCCGCCTGGTCCTGCTGTCCGCGCCCGGCGCGGACAGCGAGTACCACCCCCTCCACGCCACCGAGCAGGCGGTCCGCGGGTCAGGTCTGGAATGGACCGTCGTGCGCCCGGGCTGGTTCGCGCAGAACTTCAGTGAGGACTTCTGGCTCCCCGCCGTCCGCAGCGGGACCCTGGCCCTGCCGGCCGGAGAGGGCCGGATCCCGTTCATCGACGCCGAGGACATCGCTGACGTCGCCGCCGCCGCGCTCACCGAGGACCGGCACGCCGGCCAGGTCTACGAGCTCACCGGGCCGCGGGCGCTCGGCTTCGGCGAGGCGGCCGAGCTGATCGCGGCGGCGTCCGGAAAGCCGCTCCGGTACGTGGCGGTCACCTCGGAGGCCTTCGTGGAGCAGCAAGTCGCCGACGGCCTGCCGCGGAAGACGGCCGAGCGCATGGCCGGGCTGGTGGTGCGCGGCGCCGACGGCTCCGTCGCGGGCCTGACCGACGGCGTCGAGAAGGCGCTGGGCCGGGCCCCGCGCAGCTTCGAGGACTTCGTCGTCGCCGCCGCGGCCACCGGGTGCTGGAGCTGAGCGCGCGCCGTTGACCGGGTGGCGGCAGCCCGCGCTGTTGACCGGATGGCGGCAGCCCGCGCCGTCCGGGGCGCGCCCGCGCCGCACCCCGGCTACGAAGGACGCATGTCCGACTTCCTCACCGGCGAGCAGTACGAGCTCACCGCGGGTCCCTACCGCGCGGTGATCACGGAAGAAGGCGCCGGGCTCAGAGAGCTGACCCACGACGGGGAGCGCCTCGTCCTGTCCCACGCCGCCGACGAGCCGGCCCCGGCGGCGTTCGGGCAGCTCCTGATCCCCTGGCCGAACCGGGTGGACCACGGCCGCTACATCTTCGACGACCGCGAGTACCAGCTCGACCTGTCCGAGCCGGAGCTGGACAACGCCATCCACGGCCTGACGCGCTGGGCCGCTTGGTCCCCGGTGGAGCAGCGGCCGGACACCGTCGTGCTGGCCTGCTCGCTGCACGGCTCGACCGGCTACCCGTTCCGCCTCGACGTCCAGGCCGAGTACCGCCTGGACGTCGAGAGCGGCCTGACGGTCACCCTCTCGGCCGCCAACCCCGGCACCCGCGCGCTCCCCTACGCCCACGGCATGCACCCCTACATCACCGTGGGCGAGCCGCTCGACGCCTGCACCGTCCGGATCCCCGGCGGCCTCTACCAGCCGGTGGACGACCGGATGATCCCGATCGGCGGACCGAAGGACGTCGCGGGCAGTGAGTACGACCTGCGGGACGGCCGCGTCCTGGGCGCACAGAAGATCGACATCGCCTACACCGGTCTGCGCAGGGGTGCCGACGGCCTGGCCCGGGTCCGCCTGGCCGGGAGCAGCCGCAGCACGTCGTTCTGGATGGACGAGGCGCAGCCGTGGCTGGAGATCTACACGGCCGACAACGTCCCCGCCGAATCCCGGCGCCTCGGCCTGGGCTGCGAGCCGATGACCGGGCCGCCGAACGCCTTCGCCAGCGGTGTCGACCTCATCCGCCTGGAACCGGGGACCGAGTACCGGGGATCGTGGGGGATCGCGGCCGGCTGATCGCTTGCCCGACCTCACTCACCGCCGACCCGACGCCGTCCTGCCGCCGCCCCGCCGTCGACACCACCAGCAAGGGAGTCCGCATCATGCCGCTGTCCTCCAGCGTGACCTCGACCCACAACACCGACCTGGAGGGCGCTGACATCCTGGTCCTGTACGGCATCACCGGCGACCTGGCCAAGAAGATGCTGCTGCCGGCGCTGTACAAGCTCACCGAACGCGGTCTGCTCACCGTCCCGGTGGTCGGCGTGGCCTACTCCGACTTCGACGACGAAGCGCTGCGCGCGGCCGCCCGCCAGTCGGTCGTCGAGGCCGGCTACGCCATCGACGAGAAGGTGTTCGAGCGGTTCGCCGCCGCGCTGAGCATCGTCACCGGCGACTTCACCGACCCGGCGATCTACGCGAAGATCGGCCGGGCGATCGCCGGGAAGGGCTTCGCCGCGCACTACTTGGCGATCCCGCCCTCGCTGTTCGACAAGGTCGCCGCGGGCCTGGCCGAGGCCGGCCTGAACAAGAACGCGCGGCTGGTGGTGGAGAAGCCCTTCGGCCACGACCTGGCCTCGGCGCGCGAGCTGGAGGCCGTGCTGGAGCAGTACTTCGACCGCGACCACCTGCTGCGCGTCGACCACTTCCTGGGCGACGAGTCGGTCGAGGGCCTGGGCACCTTCCGCTTCGCCAACAACCTGCTGGCCCCGGTGTGGGACCGCTCCTCCATCGACAACGTGCAGATCACCCTGGCCGAGGACTTCGACGTCGCCGACCGCGGCTCCTTCTACGACGCCGTCGGGGCCCTGCGCGACGTGGTCCAGAACCACCTGTTCCAGGTCATGACGCTGCTGGCGATGGACCCGCCGAACGTCGGCGACCCGCAGGCGCAGTCGCTGGAGAAGTGGCGGCTGCTGCACGCCGTGCGCACGGTCGACCCGGCCGACGTCGTGCGCGGGCAGTACGAGGGCTACCACGAGGTCAAGGGAGTGAAGAAGGACTCGCAGACCGAGACCTACATCGCGCTGCGGCTGTGGATCGACAACTGGCGCTGGGCCGGGGTGCCGTTCTACATCCGCAGCGGCAAGGCGCTGGCGGTGACCGCGACCGAGGTGTGCGTGCAGCTGCGGCGTCCGCCCTCGGAGCTCTTCCGGGGCCTGGCCGCCGACGTCCCGCCGAACCTGATCCGGATCCGCCTGGAGCCCGGCGCCGGGATCGCCTTCGAGCTGATGGCGCGCCGGGGCGAGCGCGGCCAGCTTCCGGTGTCGTTCCCGATGGGCATCGACTTCGAGAAGGTGCTCGGCGGCCAGGCCAAGCCCTACGAGAACATCCTGCACGCGGCGATCGTCGGCGACTCCAGCGGCTTCGCGTTCTTCCCGGCCATCGAGGAGAGCTGGCGCATCGTCGGGGAGATCCTGAAGAGCTCCGACCCGACCGTCTACAAGACCGGCAGCTGGGGACCGGAGGCGGCGGCGCAGCTGCCCGGCGAGGACGGCTGGCACAACCCGACTGTGGAGCTGCTCGACCCGCCGCCCATCGACGGGGACTGAGGTCCCCGGAGCTCGGTGACCGGCCGATTACACTCGGCTCGTGCCGGTCACCCCGTCGGCAGCCGAGGCCGAGGAGACCCGCCGGCGTCGCCTGCGGCGGTTCCGGTTCACCGGCGATCCTGACGAGGATCCGCAGGATTGACCGCCGAGCCGGCGTCGGTGCGGCCGGTGTCCGGGTGCCCGGTACCTGCGCGCCCGGCGTCCGTGCGTCCGGCGTCCAAGCGCCCGGCGTCGTACGCGGCCGTGGACGTCCGCGCCTCCGGAACCGTCTTCTTCCCGAACCGCTCGAACAGCGCCTTCTGCACCTCGTTCGTGTCGCGGTTCTTGGTCTCCGGCACGAAGCGGCCGACGAACAGCAGGCCCGCGACGCAGACTCCGGCGAAGATCAGGAACGTCTGGCCCTGGCCGATGCCGTTGGCCACGGTCAGGAAGGACTGGCTGACGATGAAGTTCGACAGCCAGTTCACGGTGGTCGCCGCGCTGGAGCCGTCGGCCTTGGCCCGGGTCGGGAAGATCTCGCCGACCAGCACCCAGAAGACCGGCCCGAGGCCCCCGGCGAAGGCCGCGATGTAGGCGACCATGAACAGCAGCGTCAGGTTGGAGTTCCAGCTCCAGATGAAGCTGAAGCCCAGCAGCGCCACGAACCCGGCCATCCCGGCCAGCGAGAGCAGCAGCAGCTGGCGCCGTCCCAGGCGGTCGATGGTGTTGATGGCCACCACCGTCATCACGAAGTTGATGATGCCGATGTAGACCGAGTAGATGATCGAGTTGCTGGCGCTGCGGCCGGTCTGCTCGATGATCGTCGGGGCGTAGTAGATGATCGTGTTGATACCGCCGAACTGCTGCAGCGCGGCCATCGTCAGGCCGACGATCATGGCCGGGCGCACCGCCGGGGTGAGCAGGATCCGCCAGCCCTTCTCCTCCGCGCCGCGCGTGGCCTCCATCCGCGCCGCCTGCCTCTGGCGCTCCCCGTAGACCTCGATGATCTCGTCGGCCTGCGTGGCGTCGGTGACCATCAGCAGGCCCTTGCGGAGCTGCTCGGTGCGTCCGTGCGTGTACAGCCAGGTCGGCGACTCCGGCACCACGAACCACACGCCCAGGCTCAGGATCAGCGCCGGGATGGCGCCGAAGGCGAACATCGCGCGCCAGTTCCCGCTGTGTGAGAACGCCAGGTCGATCAGGTACGAGCACAGGATGCCGACGGTGATCAGCAGCTGGTTCAGCGACAGGATGCGGCCGCGGATGTTCGCCGGCGAGATCTCGCCGAGGTAGACCGGGACCTGCGCCGAGGCGCCGCCGACGGCCAGGCCCAGGATGAAGCGCGCCGCAAGCAGCGTCCCGTAGTCCTGGGCGACGACCGCGATGAGGGTCCCGAGCGCGAACACCAGGCCGAAGATGGTGACCGTCTTCTTGCGGCCCAGACCGTCGGAGATCCGGCCGGCCACCAGCGCGCCGATCATCGCACCGATCAGCAGGACGCTGACCACGCTGCTCTTCTCGGAGTTCGACAGGTGGAAGTCCTGCGTGATGTAGAGCAGCGCCCCGGACACCACACCGGTGTCGAACCCGAACAGGAAGCCGCCGACGGCGATGATGACCGCCCAGCCCCAGATCCGCCGCTCCCCGGCCTTGGGCAGGGTGATGGTGATCGGGCCGGTCGTGCCGGGTTCCCGGGAGAAGCCTTGCATCGTCGCTCGCATTCTCGCCTGCCCGCGGCGGGTCGGCGGTCGCCCCTGCCATCGTGGGCGGGCCCGGGGGCGACGGCACGCGTGGTGACCCGAATGGTGGGTCCGAGCGGCCGGACGGGGATCCGCGGCGGTCCGATCCGGTGTCAGAGTCCGGCGAGGAGCCGCGGCTCGTCCCGCTCGGCGGCCAGCCGGTCCCGGGCCGCCAGGATCTCGGCGCTCTCGGCGTCGGCCGGCAGGAACGATTCGAGCACCGACTCCGCCACCGTGACGTCCACGGCCGTCGCGAACGAGGTCAGCGCCGTCATCAGCCGCAGCTCGCCCTCGGGCAAGCGCAGCCGCATCGGCACCGCGAACCCGAGATACGCCTGGTCCGCCTGGTCCGCCGGGGCTTCCGGGACATAGCCGGCCAGCTCCTGCACCAGCGCGTCCAGCCTCCGGTCAGGGCTCTGCACGGCCAGCAGCCGCAGGTTGTCGATCACGTGCCGGCCCCACTGCGCGAGGTTGTCGATCCGCGGCGCGATCCCCTCGGGATGCAGCATGACGCGCAGCAGGTCGATCGGCGGCTCGAGCAGATGCGGGGCGCAGCCTTCCAAGAACACGGAGAACGCCCGGTTGGCCGCGACCACCCGGCCCGGCCGCCGCAGCACCAGCGCCGGATACGGCAGGTGCCCCTCGATCACCCGCTCCATCGCCTCCCGCACCGGGGCGAACGCCGGCGCGTCGTAGCGGGTCTCCTCGTACGCCGGGGCGTAGCCGGCCGTGAGCAGCAGGGCATTGCGTTCCCGCAGCGTGAGCCGCAGCGACTCGGCCAGCCGCAGCACTATCGCCCGCCCCGGATGCGAGCGCCCCTGCTCCATGAAGCTCAGGTGGCGCTGCGTGGTTCCGGCGCGGTTGGCCAGCTCCAGCTGGCTCACGCGGCGCAGCGTGCGCCAGCGTCGCAGCTCGCTGCCGAACGCGGGTGAGGCTTTGGTGGTAGCGGTGCTCACACCGGAAGTCTTCGGCATCGGGACGCCGCCGGTCCATTCCCTCCAGGGAATTGGATCACCGCACGGACCGCCGCACGCTGGATCCATGCGCACCTATCGCCTGTCGGGACCCGGCTCTCCGGACGACATCACGCTCGGCACCGAAGACGTGCCGACCCCCGGCCCGACCCAGCTCCTGGTCAAGACCCGGGCAGCGTCGATCAACCGCCGTGACCTGCTCATCACGGCCGGCCGGTATCCGCTCCCGGCGCGCACCGGCGTCGTCCCGCTCAGCGACGGGGCCGGCGAGGTCGTCGCGGTCGGGGGCGCCGTGAGCCGGTTCGCGGCCGGCGACCGGATCACCGCCTCGTACTGGCCGCGCTGGATCAGCGGTCCGCTGCGCCCGGAGGTCATCGACCAGCTCGGCTGTACCGTCGACGGCTGGCTGTCCGAGTACGCGCTCATCGACGAGAACGCGGCCGTGCTCGTCCCCGACCACCTGAGCTGGGCCGAAGCGGCGGCGCTGCCGTGCGCCGGGGTGACGGCGTGGAACGCGCTCACCCGGCCGGGGACGCTGGTCGCCGGGCAGACCGTGCTGTTGCTCGGGACCGGCGACGTCTCCCTGTTCGCGGCGCAGCTGGCCAAGGCGATGGGCTGCCGGGTCATCGCCACCACGTCCAGCGCGGCGAAGGCCGAGCGGTTGCGCGAGCTCGGGGTGGACGAGGTGGTGGACTATGCCGCGTCGCCGGAGTGGTCCAAGGAAGTGCGCGCGCTGACCGGCGGCACCGGCGCGGACCTGGTCGTCGAGACACAGGGCCCGGCCACCTTCGGCCAGTCGCTGCGCGCCGCGGCGACCTACGCGCAGATCTGCCTGCTGTGGGTCGTGTCCCCGCGGCCGGAGGTCCTGACCATCACCGAGGACGACCTCTCCGGGTCCCTGGCCACCATCCGCCGCGAGTTCGTCGGCAACCGCTCGGAACTGGAGGCGCTGTGCCGCGCCGTCGCGGCGCACCGGATCCGGCCGGTCGTGGACCGGGTTTTCGGCTTCGGCGACGCGGTCGAGGCGTACCGCTCCTACCGCGACGAGGAGAGCTTCGGGAAGGTCGTCATCGAGGCGATGTCACAGCCGGGGAGCCCGTCTCGTCTCAGGTGATGACAGGATGATCACGACGGGAAGGGGCGGCTGTGACGCGCGACGAGGAGTTCGAGGACCTGCGTCCGCTGCTGTTCTCGATCGCCTACCGGATCCTGGGCAGCGTGACCGAGGCCGAGGACGCGGTGCAGGACACGTGGCTGCGCTGGCAGGGGACGGCCACCCAGCCGGCCTCGGTGAAGGCCTTCCTGTCGGCGGTGGTCACCCGGATCTCGATCGACGTGCTGCGCTCGGCCCGGGTCCGGCGCGAGGAGTACGTCGGGCCGTGGATGCCCGAGCCCCTGCTGTCCGACCCGTACGAGGACCCCGAGCGCGCGGCCGAACTGGCGGACTCGCTGTCGATGGCCGCGCTGCTCCTGCTGGAACGGCTGTCCCCGCTGGAGCGCGCGGTGTTCGTGCTGCGCGAGGTCTTCGGCTTCGGCTTCCCCGAGGTGGCCTCGGCGGTCGGCCGCTCGGAGGCGGCCTGCCGCCAACTCGCGGTCCGGGCCCGGCGGCACATGAACGACGGCCGCCCGCGCTTCGAGGCCGACCGCCGCGAACGCGAGGAACTCGCCGAGCGCTTCTTCGACGCCTTCCGCGAAGGCGACGTCGCAGGCCTGCGCGAACTGCTGGCCGCCGACGTGAGCCTGGTCGGCGACAGCGGCGGCAAGGCACCGCTGGTCGCGCAGGAGGCGTACGGCGCGGAGGCGGTGATGGGGCTGGTCACCCAGGTGGCGGCGCGGTTCGACCGGATCGGGGTGCACCTGGAGCCGCACGTGCTCAACGGGCAGCCCGGCGCCATCTTCCGGGCGCCGGACGGGAAGGTCCTCAGCGTGCTGACGCTCGACGTGGCGGAGGGGCGGATCCAGGCCATCCAGGCGGTGGTGAACCCGGACAAGCTCGCGCACCTGGGGCCGGTCGCGGACATCTGGGCGGTGAGCCGGGCGGCTGCGGAGGCGGCTGGGGAGTAAGTGGTTGTCGGTCGCCAGCCGCCAGCCGCCGCGAGCCGCCGCCGATCGCCGGCCAGCTGCCATCATCACCGTCTCGCGGCGCGCGCCCGATCCGCCGCGTCGAAGTCCGCCAGCGTCCGCGCTCCCGCCATCAGCGCATCGGCGAGTCCTTGCATCTGCACCGGATCCAGCCCGCCGAGTTCCTCCGAGATCTCCTCCGCGGCGTCCTTCGCGATCTCCGCGGCCACCAGCTCCGCCGCGGTCCCCGGTCCGAGCTTGCTCACCGCGGCTGCGGCGCGCGTCGGCGTCAGCAACGCCGTCGCCTGGACCACCAGCCACGCCGGCACCCCCGCCGCACCTTCCGGCGGCGCTATATAAGGTCGGGCACCGGCGAACCGCTCGTCCTCGGCGAAAGCCTTCTGCTTCACCTTCATCAACGGCCGCGCATCGCCTTCCTCCCACGCGACCGCCGGCTTCAGCACATAGCCCTCGGCCAGGTTGTCCTCCAGCTCCGGCAATCCGAACAGCGCCGGCACCCGGCTCGCGAACGCCGCCGGCAGATCCTGCAATTGCTTCAGTGCCCCGCGCGCCAGCACCGGCACGCTCAGCAGCCCCGCGTCCGCGGCCGCCGCGCGCACGTCCCGATCCGCGACCCACCGCCGCCGCTCGCCGAGCGTCACCTGCGCGTCGAACACCAGCCAGAACAAGCCCGGCGCGTACCAGACCCCGGTCTGCACCGGCTGTGTGCCCTCGGCCTCGGGGACATCAGGATGCGGATAACGTCCGCCGGCCAGTTCCCCGTACAGCGTCACCACGGCGTCCTCGCGACCCTCGCGGCCCTCGCCGTCCGCCGCATCGCGCAGCGCCGCCTCGCGCAGTACCGCCGCGCACCGCGCCGCGGCCACCGACAACGCCGGCCAGATCCGGCTCACGCCGAAGAACCCGTCGAGGCCGTCCTCGTCCAGCACCTCCCGCCGCTTGGCCGGCAGGACCCCGGTCCGGTCGCAGACGAGCGCGAAGTGTGCCCCGTGCACCTTCTCGGTCGCGACCCACTCGCGGGCGGCGGGCGTGTCGCCCTTCCCCTTCGACGCCATCTTCGGATAAGGCCGGAGCATTCGCGGATCCTTGCCCGTCGGCGGCTACCGCGCAACCGGAAAAATGCCGTCACGGTGCGTCGGTCGGCGACCCCCGCGGGACGGCCGGCCGGGTCGGCCGTGATGGCCGCTTCCGGCCTAGGGGTTTCCCGCCACTGCAAAGGATTGTCACCGGTTCGTGGTGTTTCGCCGAGTTCCCGGGGTGTGTGCGCGGCGACGGACCGTGATGGTTTCGTAAAATCCTGATCAACTCGGCGGCGGCCATCAAACTCGTGTGCTTCTTACCCTTGTGTTTCTCTGGCGGCCATCTATAGAAATGACCGACGCGGGCTTTTATCCCTGTGCCCACAAAGCGTCAATCGGGCATTGGGAACATTCGTCCCTCTTTTCGGGAAGGGAACAAGCACCATGACCAATGCCGTACCACGGCACCGCCGACGAATAGCCACGGCCACGACCATGACGGCCGTCGCGGCGTTCGTGACCGCCGGCGTGGCGATGGCCGCGCCGTCGAACGCCGACTCCGGCTCGGCGACGCTCGCAGGCAGCACCCCGGCCTACGCTACCGCTTCGGCCGACCTCGGCCAGACCGCCACCGCCGCGCAGCTGAGCGTGCGGGTGTTCCTCTCGGGTCAGGACTCGGCCGGGCTGGCGGCTTTCGCCCGCGCCGTGAGCGACCCGTCCAGCCCCCAGTACCACCAGTACCTGAGCGCCGCGCAGGTCCAGAGCCGCTTCGGCGCCTCGCAGAAGCAGATCGACGCGGTCACCGCGTGGCTGAACACGTCGGGCCTGAAGGTCACCGGCACGAACAGCCACTGGATCGACGTCACCGGCTCGGTGGCCGACGCGCAGAAGGCGTTCGGCACGCAGCTGCACAACTTCAAGACGCCCCAGGGCACGCTGCGCGCGCCGCAGAGCGACGCGAAGATCCCCGACGCGCTGGCCGGGGTCATCAGCGGGGTGACCGGCCTGTCGCAGGACACTGTGCACGCCGTCACCAACCACTCGACGGAC
The DNA here is from genome assembly GCF_041262705.1 of Catenulispora sp. MAP12-49. Lineage (NCBI taxonomy): Bacteria > Bacillati > Actinomycetota > Actinomycetes > Catenulisporales > Catenulisporaceae > Catenulispora > Catenulispora sp. MAP12-49. The sequence continues at coordinate 73,068 of NZ_JBGCCP010000024.1, forward strand.
CCGCAGACCACGACGAAGAAGGGCCCGGTCGCCAACAACGACCCGTCCTGCTCGGACTACTACGGCCAGAAGAAGGCGCCGTCCTCCGCTCCGGCCGTGCCGGCCGGCTACACCACGCCCGCCACGCTGGCGCAGTGCTCGGTGGTCCCGTCCGAGCTCCGCCAGGCCTACGGTGTCAGCAACACCGGCCTGACCGGCAAGGGCGCCACGATCGCGATCGTGAACTGGTACGGCTCGCCGACCATGGAGGCCGACGCCAACCAGTACTCGGTCAACCACGGCGACAAGCCGTTCGCGCCGGGCCAGTACTCCGAGGTCAACGACCCGTCGCAGTACACGAACCAGCAGCTGTGCGGCTACGGCGACTTCGGCGAGGAGTCGCTGGACGTCGACATGGCGCACGGCCTGGCCCCGGACGCCAAGATCATCACGGTCGCGGCGAACTCCTGCTTCGACAGCGACCTGCTGGCCGCCGAGGCGAACATCGTCGACAAGCACCTGGCCGACGTCGTGTCGAACAGCTGGGGCGAGATCCAGTACTCCACCGGCGGGAACATCGACCCGGCCCTGGAGGCGTCGTACAACCAGATCTTCATGGACGGCGCGGCCGAGGGCATCGCCTTCGACTTCTCCTCCGGCGACTGCATGAACGACGACGCCTACTCCATCTCCAAGGGTCTGAACTGCGACCCGACCTCCGCCCGCGCGCAGGTCGAGTGGCCGACGTCCTCCCCCTGGGTGACCTCGGTCGGCGGTACCGCCCTGGCGCTGAACAAGCAGGGCAACATCGCCTTCCAGACGCCGATGGGCGACACCCGCAGCGGGCGCACCGCCCCGGGCTCCACCTCGTGGACCCCGGCCGGTGAGACCTTCGGCGGCGGCGGCGGTGTCAGCGAGACCGAGGCGCAGCCCTGGTACCAGAGCTGGACGGTCCCGAACAAGCTGTCCACCACGCTGATGAGCGGCGCCAAGGCCGCGCACCCGATGCGCACCACGCCGGACATCGCGCTGAACGGCGACCTGTACTTCAGCAGCACCCTGGTCGGCATGTCGACCAACGGCGTCTACGGCGAGTCCGGCTACGGCGGCACCTCGGTGTCCGCGCCCTCGTGGGCCGGCATCCTGGCCGACGCGCAGCAGGCTCAGTGGGGCATCCCGGTCGGTTTCGCCAACCCGGCGATCTACGCCCGCTCCTTCCTGACCTCCGACGTGGTCCAGAACCCGGCGCAGATCGCGGGCTCGCCGACGCACTCGGTGGTGTTCCAGTACCCGGCCAGCAGCCCCGCCGCCGGCCAGTACCGCCTGATCCAGTACGGCCTGGACGAGGGCCTGCCGGCCGCCCGCGGCTACGACGAGGCCACCGGCGTCGGTTCCCCGAACGCCTTGTTCCTGCGGTCGTTCGGCTTCGGCCACTGAGCAAGTGAAGCAGCAAGTGATGACGCGCCCGACCTGGTGACAGGACCCGCGCGGCAGTGAACGGACCGGCCGTCTCGCCCTTCGGGGCGGGGCGGCCGGTTCTGGTTTCTGTTCGTGTTCTCGATCGCGGTTGCGCTTGAACCGGGGCGCGGTGCATGATGCCGGTTGTCCATCGTCCCCGATGACCACCAACGAAGAATGCTGATGCAGAGATTGGAGGCCGCCGACACCACCGTTTCCCCATGACGGGAACGGAGCCGGTGCGGACGGCTGATTGCGGGGGATCGCGCTCTGATGGAGCGCTTGACGGCCCCCTTGGTTCCGGTGCCGATGACGCACCGGGTTTTTCGGCGACTCTGACTGAGACCCGTGCACGCGCTGCTGTGGCGGCGCGTCGGTATGGGGTCCCGCCGACGATGATCGCGGCGGTCGCGCAGCGGCGTGCGGTCGGCGATTGGCGGGGCGCGTGTGCCGCCGCCGATGTCGATGTGTGTCTGAGGCTTGATTCGGTGCGGCGGTACTACGGTTCCGCGATCGCCGATCAGTTGCTGGGCGTCCTGCGGGAGCTGTCGCCGGATCTGTTGCGCTGGCACCTGCCGCGGCGCGGGCACGGTTCGGGTGATCTGCTCGCGGGGCTGTTGGTGCCGCTGGCGGATCTCACGGACGGGGTCCGGCGGCTGACGTTAGCGGCTGCGACGCCGCAGTTCGCGCTGGATGCCGGGCAGCGTGTCGTGCTGGTGCTGCTCGGCGGGCGCGATGACGGGGTGACGCGGTCGGTGCTGGCGGCAGTGCGGCTGAGGTATCCGGAGCGGTTCGGCTTGGTGGGGCATCGCATGTTGTGGAGCGCCGATGCCGCGCCGAAGTTGGCCGGGCTGTGCGACGCCACGCCTGCCGAGCGGGAGATCGCCTCTTTGCAGGACGCCGGTTGCGTCGTGGAGGCTTGGCACGCGGCGGGTTTCGAGGTGTTGCTTCCCGAGTCGCCGCGCCGAGTACGGTGGCTGGCCGCGCTCCCGATCCGGATCCCGGGGCTTGCCGACCGGGTGCGGCTGGCGCTGCCCGGTGCGGATGCGGCCGTGGTGCGGTCGGGTGTCGGGGCACTGGTGCTCAGTGGGTTGAACTCGGGCGCGGTGGTCGTGCGGGTGGCCGGGGATCGGGATTCAGAGCGGGAGTTGCGGCGGGAGCCCGAGCGGGAGTCGGAGTCGCTCGGGCTGCCGATCGTGCCGAACGCTGTGTGGACACGGGTCCTCGACGCCGACCTGCTCCGCTTCGGGTACCTCGGCGCGCACGAGCTGCACCCGCTGATCGCTCCGGCGCTGCTCGCCGATCGGCAGCCCGCCGCTCCCGGCACCGACGAATGGCTCTACCGCGAAGTCCCCTTCATCGCAGGCCCCTGTGAGCTGGATGGCGGCCCGGCGCTGTGGATCGACTGCGGTACGGACCGCCACCGCATCGCCTTCCGCGACAACGCGTGGCACATCCTCGACCACGCGGCCAACGCAGGTCGTGAAGCCCTCCTGTCCCGCCTCGGCGGCCCGACGAACCCGTGCCAGCAGGCCCTGAACTACCTGGTCTCGGGACGGCACGTCATCGAGCTGGCCGAAGCCCTCCTCGCCCACGGCCGCACCGCAGACGTGCGCGACCTCCTCCAAACCCACGCCGGAACCCGCGCGGCGCTGAGCCGCGTGAGACTCCCGGACGGCGGCACCGTCGCCGAGGCCCTGAACACCTACGCCGCCACCACGATCCGCCACCGCATGATCCTCGCCGACGCCACCCGACCCCGCCCCTCCGACCCCGACCGCCTGCCCGCCCGGAAGGGGGTCGCGGCCCGAACACACAGGTGACCATGACACTGACTGCTGAGATTCAGACCGCCGGGATAGAGCTCGCCGCCGCCGCAAGCCTCGCCGAGCCTGCTGCCGCGCTGCCCACCGGGCCCGCCGCCGCGAGCCTCGCCGATAGCGCCAGCCTCGGTGCTGCGCTGCCCGCCGGGCCTGCCGCCGCGAGCCCCGCCGAAAGCGCCAGCCCTGCTGCGGCGCCGCTCGCCGAGCCCGCCGCCGAACCTCCCGCCCTCACCCAGCTCCAAGCCGCCGACCACCTCATCGCCCTCACCCGGGCCACGGCCACCGAGTCCCGGCCCGATCCGGCTGTACAGGCCCTGGCGCTCGCGGTCGCGGCGAATCTGCCGGTGCTTCTGTGGGGGCAGCCGGGGATCGGGAAGTCGTCGACGCTTGTGCAGCTTGGGCGGGGGCTCGGGTTGCCGTTGGAGACTGTCATCGCGAGTGTGCATGATCCCTCCGACTTCGCGGGGTTGCCGATCATCGGCGCTGATCCGGCTTCGCAGGGGGTGGCGATGGCGCCTCCGGACTGGGCCGTGCGGCTGCATCGTGCCGGGAGCGGTCTGTTGTTCCTCGATGAGATCTCCTCTGCGCCGCCCGCGGTGCAGGCCGCGTTGCTGCGCGTCGTGTTGGAGCGGCACGTCGGCAGCCTCGAGTTGCCCGGCGCGGTGCGCATCGTCGCGGCGGCGAATCCCGCGGGGAGTGCCGCCGACGGGTGGCAGTTGGCGCCGCCGTTGGCCAACCGCTTCGTCCATCTGGCGTGGCTGCACGATCCCGATGTCGTCGTGCGCGGTCTTGGCGGGGTGTGGCCGGAGGTGCCGTTGCCGCAGCTTGATCCGGCGAAGTTGGAGCGCTCCGTGGCCCGGGCCCGGACTGCGGTCTGCGCGTTCCTCACCGTGCGTCCCGACTACGCCCACCGCATGCCCGCCACCGCCGCGGCGCGTGCCGGGGCCTGGCCCTCGCCGCGGACCTGGGAGATGGTCATGCGGCTTCTGGCTTTCGGCTATGCGGCCGACGCCGCGCCCGAGGCGGTGGCCCTCGCCGTGCGCGGGGCCGTCGGCGACGGCGCGGGCTTGGAGCTCCTCGCCTTCCTGGAGCGCCAGGACCTGCCCGATCCCGAGGCCGTCCTCGCCGATCCGGCCGGTGCCGAGCTTCCCGAGCGCGGCGACCTGGTCCATGCCACCCTCGCCGCCGTCGTCGACGCCGTCGGCCGCGACACCACCCGCACACGCTGGGAAGCCGGCTGGACCCTCGTCGCGCGCCTGTGCGCGACCGTCCCCGTCGACCTCCTCGCCGCGCCGGCGATGCAGCTCGCGGCGTTGCGCGATCCGGTGTGGGAGCTTCCCGCGCAGCTGGACGGTCTCGGCGCGCTCGACGCACTTCTGGGGTGGGGCGAGTGACGGCACCGACGATTCCGACGCCGGCCGTCATGGCCGGTCCCAGCCGCCTGACCTCGCGCCCGGTAGCGGCGGCGTCCCGGCCGATCCAGCCGCAGCCGCAGCCGCACCAGCCCCATCAGGAACCCGACAAGCCCGACCGCGCCCAAGCCGCCGAAGCCCTCGACGCCCCCAAGCTCCTCGCCGCGCGCCGCCTGGCCGTCACCGCCTGCCCCTACCTCGCCGTCGCCCTGCACGCGATCGCCGTCGTCCCCACCTACGCCGTTCCCACCATGGGCGTCGACCGCCACTGGCGCTGTTACGTCACCCCGCCTTCGTCGTGGCCTACAACGTCCGCGACCTCGCCGGTGTCTGGCTCCACGAGGTCTCCCACCTGGTTCGCGACCACCACACCCGGGCCCGCCGCCTCACCGAGGCCAGTGCCCGCCACGAGGCGGCCGGGCGGCCCGGCTCGGCCGCGCTCGATCCCGCCAACCCCCGGCGCGAGCAGGTCCGGCTGAACATCGCGATGGATCTGGAGATCAACGACGACCTCCTCAAGAGCCTGACCGGTCCGCCGGGCGCCGAGGACACCGGTCCGCGCCTGCCCGACGGCGCACTGACCCCCGAGAGCCTCCGCGTCCCGGAACGGGATCTCTTCGAGGAGTACGTGCACGACGTCACCTCCTCGATGGTCGCCGACCACTGGACCGACTGCGGCTCCGGCGCCCACGACGGACCGACCTTCTGGGAGGACGACGCCGCCGGCGCCCACCCCCTCGGCGACTACCAGGCCGCCGCCATCCGCATCAGCGTCCGCGACGCCATCGCCGCCGGCCGCGGGACGGCCCCGGCCGGCTGGCAGCGCTGGGCAGAGCGCTACGACAGGGCCCCGCAGGACTGGCGCACCCTGTTGGGCGCAGCCTTCCGCGCCTCGCTCGGCGCGGCGGCCGGCGCCGGCGACTACACCTACCGCCGCCCCGGACGCCGGACCGCGAGCCTGGGCGGGCGGCTGGTGCTGCCGAGTCTGCGCCGGCCGCTGCCGCAGGTGGCCGTGGTCATCGACACCTCCCGCTCGGTGTCCGACGTGAACCTCGGCAGTGCCCTGACCGAGGTGGCCGCGATCACCCGGGCCGTCGGCGTCTCCGGCCGCAACGTCGCCGTCTACACCTGTGACGCGGCCGTGGCGACCGCGCAGCACGTGTGCCGGGCCGAGGAGCTCATGCTGATCGGCGGGGGCGGCACCGACCTGCGCAAGGGCATCCGCGCGGCGATGGCCCGCATGCCGCGCCCTGACGTGACCGTCGTCCTCACCGACGGCGGCACCCCGTGGCCCAAGGAGGAGCCGGGGTGCCGCGTCGTCGCGGGCCTGTTCGCCTCAAGCCGTTCCCTGACCTACTTCGACAGCGACAACAACTTCGTCGACTGCCGTCCCCCGCAGTGGATCGAGACGGTCCATCTGGAGTGAGGGGGTGAGCTGGAGGGCTCAGGAGTGCCCGGCCATCGCGCCCTTCATCCGGTTCACGTAGTCCTCCAGGCTCAGGCTCTTCAGGTGCGGATCGTTGGTCGGCGCCACGATCAGGTTCTGGCCGCTGGAGCCGAACCAGGCGCGGAACTGCGGGTCGTCCTGCACGTGTCCGCTGCCGTCCAGGATCCCCGGCGGGATCTGGTCCGTCCCGGTGCCGACCGTCAGCTTGCCGCTGTCGACGGCCGCCTGCACCACCGAGATGTCGGCCTGGCCGCCGATCAGCAGGTCCGCCTGGTGGTTGGCGACCGCCATGTCGGCGGCGTGGCCGGACTGCAGGCCCGGCAGCTGGTCGACGAACGGCGTCACCAGGCCGTCCAGGGTCTGGCCGACGCCCACGACCGCGCCCTCGCCCGGCGCGTTGCCGGCCGCCCCCAGCAGTGCGTTCACCACCGCCGCGCGCTGCGCGGCCGCCGCGTCCTGGGCCTGGGCCGCGGACATGTGCTGCTCGTCGATGATCTGCTGCGAGGTGGCGACCAGGTTGGCGTAGCCCGTGGTGTGGTCGACCGTGCCGTTGCTCATCATGTCCAGCTTCACCGAGTTCTGGAACTGCGCCTTCGCGAAGCCCAGGTAGTCCCCGGCGGCGTGCGGGTCCTTCAACGACAGGTCGAGGAAGTCGTGCGCCTGCGCCGCGGTGACCAGGAACATCGGCTGCCCGTTGGGCTGCCCGTCGACCGTGGTGAGGCCGGCGCCGTTGTTCTGGTCGGTGGTCGACATCGCCAGGTCGAAGGAGTACGACTTCGCGTAGCCCTCCAGCGAGTTGGTCACCGCCGGCGGCAGGCTCCATCCCGTGACCTGGGACAGCGAGTTGGTCTGCGGGTTGTAGTGGTCGAAGGCCGCGGCGGCCTGGATGATGTTGTTCGCCGCGCTGATCCGGTCGGTGTCGGCCTGGTCGTCCCCGCGGACGCCGCTGCCGTCGACCGGGGCCCGGGCCGCGTCCAGCAGCTTGGCGATGTTGTTCGGGTCGACGCCCTCGTAGCCGCTGGCGGTGACGGTGGTGCTGCCCGCGCGGCCGGCGTACTGCGACCGCGTCACGTTCGCCTCGCCGGTCAGCAGCTCGGTCACCAGGTGCTGGCCGTCGCTGCCGGCGAACAGGGTCCGCGCCGCGCCGTCGTTCTGCCCGGTCACGCCGAGCATCGTGTTCATGGCGCCGTCGTAGTTCTGCTTGTCCCAGGCGTCGACGTTCGACTCGCCGTCGATGTACGCCTGGGTCGTGAACGCCAGGAAGTCCTGACCGCTCTGGTTCTGGTAGTCCGAGCCCTTGGTCGTGCCCAGCAGCTTGGCCAGCCCGATCATGCCGGCGGTGCCCAGGCCGGTGACGTCCAGCGAGCTGAGCGACCCGTTCGAGGCCGCCGCCGCCGTGTGCTGTCCCAGCGTGTTGATGAGGATCTGGTCGGAGGCGTCGGTGCTCTCCGGGCCCTTGTTGTTGTGGATCCAGTCCACGACGGTGCCCAGCGAGGGCCCGAACTGGTGCCAGAACGCGCTGTCGCTCTGGTACTCGGAGGTCAGATCGGTCAGTTCCGCGCGCACCACGTCCGGGCTGGCGTCGGTCTTGCCGCCGTTGAGGATGTTGTTCAGGTCGGTGACTTCGGCCTTCTCCAGAACGTCGCCGAAGACGTTGACCGGCGCGTAGGACCGGGTGAACTCGGACAGGTCGCCGCCGTTGGCCACGTAGGTGTTGTTGAAGTTCGCGAACTTGGGGTCGCCCAGCGCCGACTGCACCCGGCGCAGCTTGCTCTCGGCGTCCTGCAGTGCCTTCAGGCATGTGCTCGCGGCCTGGTCCCGGCCCGGGATGGCGCCTTCGGTGATGGCCGCCTGCTCGCTGTTCCACTGGCCGAGGTCGACGTCCAGGGGCGGGGTGCCGTCCGGCGGCAGCGGCTTGCCCGGGTTCTTGCTCTTCCAGTCGTTGATGGTGGCCACCCGCCGCTGGTAGGCGGAGTCGGCGAAGTGCTGCGCCGTGGCCAGGTCCGAGCCGTACTTGCTCACCGCGGCCGCGGCCTCGTTGTAGGCGTCGACCATCTGCCGCAGCAGGCCGGGCACCGGTTCCAGGGTCTTGCGGAAGGCGTCGCCGCTGGAGCCGAGCCAGGCGTTCACCTCCTGGTCGGTGGCCAGGCCGTTGACCCCGACGCTGACCTCGTACGCGGCGGTCTCGCGGGCGGTGAGCATCTGTGCGACGTTCTGGACGGACGAGGGGTCGCCGGGCACCGGGTCGCCGGAGAGCCCGAACACGCGCCAGTCGTTGCTGTTCCGCGGGGCCATCAGAGCTGCGCCAGCTTCCCGTGCGGCGGGTTGTTCGCGCTGTCCGCCAGCTGCTGGTCCATGGCGCGGGAGGCCTTCGCGCTGGCGCCGGTGAGCCCGGCCAGGGCGGACAGGTAGTTGTTGAGGCGCTGGCCGACGGACAGGTCGGTGTTCGCCATGTCGGATATGGCGTTCTCGACCCCGGAGTCGCCCATCTGTCCGGCGAAGGAGGCCGGGAACATGGTCGCCGACTCGTATCGCATCAGATCGGTGAGCTGAGTGGTGAAGCCGTCGAGCGCGTCGGCGTCCATCTTCAAGGTGTCGTCAGACATACGAGCCCCCTTCTGCGCAGCTGATGCAGCTGTTTGTATCAGAAGTCTGTGGGGAGGGGGCCCCTTAGCGCTCTCGCCCTGGACTCCAGGTAGCGCTGCTCGGCAATACTTGCCGTCGCCTTGGCCGCGAGCCGGTAATTCTCGTACGCGCCCTCGGTGTCGCCGGCGATTTCCAGCAGGTGGGCCCGTACGGACAGCAGCCGGTGGTGCTTGGCCATCCGCTCGTCCGTGTCCAGTGTCGCCAGCACCGCGAGCCCGGCCTGCGGGCCCTCGATCTCGGCGAGCGCGACCGCGCGGTTCAGCGTGACCATCGGGTTCGGCGCGATGCGTTCCAGGACCAGGTACAGCGCGTGGATCTGCCGCCAGTCGGTGTCCGCGGGGTCGGTGGCGACGGCGTGCGTGGCGGCTATGGCGGCCTGGAGCCGATACGGCCCCAGCTCGGGGCCGGCCAGCGAGGCCTTCGTCAGTTCCAGGCCTTCGGCGATCAGCTCGGCGTCCCACTTCGTGCGGTCCTGCTCGTCCAGCGGGACGAGGTCGCCGTCCGCGGTCGTGCGGGCCTCGCGCCGGGAGTGGGTGAGCAGCATCAGCGCCAGGAGCCCGGCGACCTCGCCGTCGTCGGGCAGCTGCGCGTGCACCATCCGGGTCAGCCGGATCGCCTCGGTCGCGAGGTCCACGCGGTCCAGCTCGGCGCCGGAGGACGCCGTGTAGCCCTCATTGAAGATCAGGTAGAGCACGTGCAGCACGGCCTGCAACCGCTCCTCGCGCTCGGCGCCGCCCGGCAGCTCGAAGGTGCTCCCGGCGTTCTTGATCCGCTGCTTGGCGCGGCTGATCCGGGCCGCCAGCGTGGCCTCCGGGACCAGGAAGGCGCGGGCGATCTCGGCGGTGGTCAACCCGCCGACGGCGCGCAGGGTCAGCGCGATCTGCGAGGCCGCGGTGAGCGTCGGGTGGCAGCACAGGAAGAGCAGGACCAGGGTGTCGTCGGTGTCCGGGATCTCCTCCGGCGTCACCTCCGAGGCCCAGACCTGCTCCTCCCGTTCGCGCCGCGCGGAGTCGCTGCGCACCTGGTCGATGAGCCGGCGCGAGGCGACCGTGGTCAGCCAGCCGCGCGGGTTGTCCGGCACGCCCTCGGCCGGCCACTGGACCGTGGCGGCCAGGACGGCCTCCTGCACCGCGTCCTCGCACCCCTCGAACCGGCCGTACCGGCGCACCAGCGCGCCGAGGACCTGCGGGGTGAGGTCGCGGAGCAGGTCCTCGGTCACCGGTGCCGTCATGCCTCCAATTGTCCATCGGAGAACATGACCTGCCGCACCTCCACGCCCAGACCCTCGATCGCGGTGTCCGGGATCTGCGCGGCCAGCTCGATCGCCCGGGCCTTGTCCTCGACGTCGACCAGGTAGAAGCCGCCGAGGTACTCCTTGGCCTCCAGGAACGGGCCGTCGGTGACGACCGGCTGGCCGTTGCGGACCCGCACCACGGCCGCCTGGGAGGGGTCGACCAGGGCCTGGGTCACGATCAGCTCCCCGGAGTCCTTCAGGGCCTGCATGAACCGGCCGTGGCCCTCACCGATCCCGGCCATCTCCTCCTCGGTCAGCGCGTCCAGCACGGCGGGGTTGATGTGCATGCTGATCAGGAACTTCATCTCGTCACTCCTCGGGTCGGGGGCGCCCGGCGGGGCCCTTTCACCCAGTTGTCGGAGCCGCCGCGGCGTTCTTGACATCCTCCGCCGGAAAACGTCAAGAATCCGCGGGCCGCTCCGACTCCCCGGTGAAAACGTCGAGAAGAGGAGTCACAGATGCGAGTCGACAGAGCTTGGCTGGGACTGACCCTGCTCATGCTGCCCACCCTGCTGGTCGCGATGGACGTGACGGCGCTGATTTTGGCGCTGCCGCACCTGAGTGCGGACCTCGGGGCCGGCGCGGTCCAGCAACTGTGGATCAGCGACTCCTACGGGCTGATGGTCGCCGGGATGGTCATCACCATGGGGACGCTGGGCGACCGCATCGGCCGCCGGCGCCTGCTGCTGACCGGGGCCGCGGCCTTCGGGGTGCTGTCGCTGGTGGCGGCGTTCTCGGTGGATCCGCTGATGCTGATCGTCGTGCGGGCGCTGCTGGGGATCGCCGGGGCCACCCTGGCGCCGTCCATCCTGGCGCTGATCACCACCATGTTCCCCGACGACCGCGACCGCGGCCGGGCCATCGCGATCTGGGCCACCTGCCAGTTCACCGGGGGAGCGGTCGGGCCGGTGCTGGCCGGGTTCCTGTTGCAGCACTTCTGGTGGGGCTCGGTGTTCTTGGCGGCGGTGCCCGCGATGGCGCTGCTGGTCGTCGCAGGGCCGTTCGTGCTGCCGGAGTCCAAGGGCGCGCGGGACGGGCGGCTGGATCCGGCCAGCGTCGCGCTGTCGCTGGCGGCGGTGCTGCTGATGGTCTACGGGATCAAGCAGCTGGCGATCGCGGACACGGTCGCCGTGCCGCTGGCGGCGCTGGCGGTCGGTGCGGCGCTCGGCGTGGCGTTCGTGCGCCGCCAGCTCCGGCTGCCCGCGCCGCTGCTGGACCTGCGGCTGCTGCGCAGTCGGCCGTTCACCGCGGTCCTGATCGCGCTGGTCTTCTCGGGCCTGGCGATGGCCGGCACCGGGCTGCTGGTGACGCAGTACCTGCAGGGCGTGCTCGGCCACACGCCGATGACCGCGGCGATCCTGTTCGCCCCGATGGGCCTGGGCGTCGCGCTCGGCACCATGACCGCTCCGGCGCTGACCCGCCGGATGAGGCAGCCGACCGCGATCGCCGCGGGCCTGGCGGTCTCGGCGGTCGGCGGGCTGCTGCTGACCGGCGTTGACGGCCCGGGCACGCTGCCGCTGCTGATGGCCGGCATCGCCGTTCTTGCCTTCGGGGCGGGTCCGCTGTTCGCGCTCGGGACCGGCCTGGTGATCGGCAGCGTCCCGCCCGAGCGGGCCGGCAGCGCCGCCTCCATGTCCGAGACCGGCAACTACTTGGGCGGATCGCTGGGGCTGGGGCTGCTCGGTGCCGTGGCGGCCGTCGTCTACCGGGCCCACACCCACGGCACCTCGGACTCCCTGGCCTCCGCGCTCGCCGCGAGCGGCCACCAGAGCACGGAGCAGGCAGCTGCGACGCTGCACACGGCGCGCGCCGCGTTCACCGCCAGTGTGCACGTGAACGGCATGATCGCCGCTGTCGTCTTCGCCGCCCTGGCGGTGTTGGTGTTGGTGATGAAGCCGGCACCGGATCGGCCGGCGCAGGCGGCCGAGGCGGCCGCGCCGGAGCTCGTGGCGTCCCACTGAGATCCGTCCGTATGGGTGACTTTTCAGGAGGTCGTTTCGCAAAGCCATGACCTGCGGCGACCTTGTACTGGACCGGGTATTCCGCAGCCGGAGGCTTGTCGCTCGGAAGATGTAGTCCGGTTTACGAGGTATGGACGGAAAGGGTAGAGGTTGCATGATTCGCATCTTCTAACGTCAGGGAGCTTCAATCATGCGCAAGACTCTCGTCGCCGTGGCGGTCGCCGCGTTCGCCGTCCTGGGTGCCGCGGGCACGGCCTCCGCCTCGGGCGCGGGCGCGATCGGCGGGGCCAGCGACTCGCCCGGCCTGCTGTCCGGCAACAACGTTCAGATCCCGATCAACATCCCGGTCAACGTCTGCGGTGACAACATCGGGATCCTGTCGGCGCTGCTCAGCAGCGACGACACCGTCTGCGTCAACCGCTGACGCGCTGACGCTCCCCAGGACCCCGGGCCGTACCACGGCCCGGGGTCCTGCCTTTTCCGCGACGCGCCATAGGGTTTGCCGGGCCCGGCGTTGCGGGAGAGCGTTGTTCGGGGAGCCGGTTCTCAAGGAGGGGCACACATGCCGCATCACCACAGCGACCGTGATCTGAGCGGCGACGTGGACGTCAACCCGCTGTTCGCCCGGCCCGGCGAGCTGCGCAGCCGGCCCCGGACCCGGCTGGCCGACACGCCGATGCTGCCGGAGACCGCCTACCAGGTGGTGCACGACGAGGCGATGCTCGACGGCAACGCGCGGCTGAACCTGGCGACCTTCGTCGGCACCTGGCTGGACGACCAGGCGCGCCGGCTGTACCTCGAAGCCTTCGACAAGAACATGATCGACAAGGACGAGTACCCGAGCACCGCGGCGATCGAGGAGCGGTGCTGGCGGATCCTGGCCGACCTGTGGCACGCGCCGGACCCCGCGCGGGCCGTCGGCTGCTCGACCATCGGCTCCTCCGAGGCCTGCATGCTCGGCGGCCTGGCCCTCAAGCGGCGCTGGCAGGAGGCACGGCGGGCGGCCGGAAAGCCGACCGACCGGCCGAACCTGGTGCTGAGCTCGGCGGTGCAGGTCGTGTGGGAGAAGTTCTGCAACTACTGGGACGTCGAACCGCGCTACGTGCCGATCACCGAGGAGCACATGACGCTCGACGGCACGGACCTGAGGTCCTACGTCGACGAGAACACCATCGGCGTGGTCAGCATCCTCGGCGTCACCTACACCGGGGTGTACGAGCCGGTGCTGAAGGTCAGCCGGGCCCTGGACGAGATCCAGCGCGAGACCGGCCTGGACATCCCGATCCACGTCGACGGCGCCTCCGGCGCGATGGTCGCCCCGTTCCTGCAGCCGCATCTGGAATGGGACTTCCGGGTCCCGCGCGTCGCCTCCATCAACACCTCCGGCCACAAGTACGGGCTCGTCAACCCGGGCCTGGGCTGGATCCTGTGGCGCGATGTGGACCTGCTGCCGGAGAGCCTGGTCTTCAAGGTGAGCTACCTCGGCGGCGACATGCCGACGTTCGCCCTGAACTTCTCCCGTCCGGCCGCGCAGGTGCTGGTGCAGTACTTCCAGTTCCTGCGCCTGGGCCGTCTGGGGTACCAGGAGGTCCAGAAGGCGTCACAGGAGGTCGCGCAGTATCTCGCCGACCGGATCGGCGCGATGCCTGCCTTCGAGCTGATGCACGACGCCTCCGACATCCCCGTCTTCGCCTGGCGCCAGAAGCCCGGCCACACCGCGAACTGGACGCTGTACGACGTCTCAGACCGGCTGCGGATGAAGGGCTGGCTGGTCCCGGCGTACCCGCTGCCCGACAACCTGTCGGACACCGTCGTGCAGCGGGTCGTGATCCGCAACGGGATGAGCATGGACCTGGCCGCCAACCTCATGCGGGACATCGAGGACGCGGTCGCCTACCTCGAGAAGCTGACCGAGCCGCTTCCGGACGCGGAGCACACGGCGTTCCACCACTGAGGTGCCTGCCGCGCTCAGACCGCGTGCTCGGCCAGGAACCCGGTGATCAGCCCCAGCCACTCCGCGGGCCGCTCGGCGAACGGCAGATGCCCGGTCGCGATGCGGGCCAGCCGCGCTCCCGCGATCTTCGCCGCCAGCTCCTCGTGCAGGCTCGGGGCGACCAGCGGATCGGCGGTGGTCGAGACGACCAGCGTCGGCGCGGTGACCCAGGCCAGGTCCCCGCGCACGTCCGCGCGCCGGACCAGATCGACGTGCTCCGGCGTGCCGGCCGGGATGAGCTGGGCCAGCCCCTCGATCGCCGCCCGCAGCTCCTGCTCCGGCATGGCCCGCAGCGTCTCGGCGCTGAACGCGGCCAGCGTCAGGAACTCCGCCAGCCGCACGATGTCGCCGGCCTCGTACAACTCGCCCCACAGCTTCGCGGCCAGATCCAGGCGCGCGTCCCGGTGCGCGAACGTCGCGGTGAGGATCAGGGCGCTGACGCGGTCCGGGTGCTTGGCCGCGGTCCGGATCGCGACCGGGCCGCCGAGGGAGAACCCGGCCAGCGCGAAGCGGTCCAGCCCTTCGGCGTCGGCGGCGGCGATCAGCTGGTCGGCCAGGAAGTCGACGGTCAGCGGTCCGGCGGCGCGCGGCGACCGGCCGGTCCCCGGGTAGTCGATCCCGACCACGGTGTGCCCGGCTCCCAGGCCCTCCAGGATCGGGCCGTAGTTCAGCGCGACGCTGCCGCCGGCGCCGTGCGCCAGCAGCAGGCCGGGCCCGGTGCCGCCGACGGTGCGGGCCAGGACGGCCTCGGGGGCGTGGAGCGTGCCGATGGCAGACATGGAAGTCCCCTCACAAGTATTTGTAGTGCTCGCTACAGAAGAACCGTACCATGTTCTGTAGTGGGTACTACATAAGTGTGCGGGAACGGCCGCGATTAATCAGATGCCTGCCGGGGCGCGGCCTAGTAGCGTCTGCTGCCGCACCTCCCGCTGCGCGGCGCGCCCCGGCTACTTCTGACAAGAAAAACCCTCGCCGGTGCCCCATCTGGATCTCGGGAGGTGCTGGAGACTTCTGATGCCCCGGTTCAACCGTCAGCAGATCAAGACCGCCACCCGAGACGAGATCAAGGACGACGCCGCCGAACTCGTGGTGCGCCGGCTCGCTCCTTGGCAGCAGGCCCGCGCGGCCGAGATGGTGCGTCCCACCTGGGAGGCCGAGAAGATCCGGCGGGATCTCCTGTGCATGCGGCCCCACTCCGGCGGGGCCGCGTACCTGCGCGACCCCAAGACAGAGCTCTTCCTGCTCGCCGCCGCGAACATGGCCGGGCAGCCGACGTTCTACGAGCAGGCCGAAGCCCGTGAACGGCGCTTCCTGCGGCTGGTCCGGGAACAGGCGCTGACGGATCCGGAGTGGACCGTGGGCCTGCTGCGCTGGCTGCGCGCCACCGGCAACATGCGCACGACTTCCCTCGTGGGCGCTGCGGAATTCGTTCATGCGCGGCAGCAGAAAGGGCTGCACGGCTACTCGCGACAGGCCGTCTCGGCGGTGCTTCAGCGTGCGGACGAGCCGGGGGAGTTCCTGCAGTACTGGACCAGCCGCTTCGGGCGGCAGCTGCCGATGCCTCTGAAGCGCGGTGTCGCGGATGCGGTGCGGCGGCTGTACACGGGGCGCGCGCTGCTGAAGTACGACACTCCTTCGGGGTCGACTTCCTTCCGCTTCGGCGATGTCCTGGAGCTGACACATCCCGCGCCGGACCCGGAGCGGCCGTGGCAGGCCGACGTCTTCCGGTACGCGCTGGACCGGCGTCACCACACGAAGCGGGCGGTGCCGCCGACGGGCTCCGAGCTGTTCGTGGCGCACCACGCGCTGATGGCCGTGCCGGTGGCCGAGCGGCGTGCGGTGGTGACCGCTCCCGGTGCCGCCGAGGTGCTGGCCAGGGCCGGGATGACGTGGGAGGCGCTGGCGGGGTGGCTTCAGGGGCCGCTCGACGCCGCTGCGTGGGAGGCGATCATCCCGTCGATGGGCGCGATGGCGCTGGTCCGCAACCTGCGCAACTTCGACGAGGCCGGGATCGGCGAGGCGGCGACGGCCGAGGTGGTGCGGCGGCTCTCCGACCGCGACGAGGTGGCCCGCTCGCGGCAGTTCCCGTTCCGGTTCCTGGCCGCGTACCGGCATGCCGACCGGGCTCGCTGGGGCGGCGCGCTGGAGACGGCACTGGGGCATTCACTGGTCAGCGTGCCTTCGCTGCCCGGGCGCACGCTGGTCCTGGTGGACCGTTCCGGCTCGATGTTCTGGGCCGCCGAGGGGGCGACCGAACTGACCCGGGCCGACGCCGCCGCCGTCTTCGGTACCGCGCTGGCGCTGCGGTCGGAAGCCGCGGACCTCGTCGAGTTCGGCACCCGCAGCACCCGGATCGAGCTGTCCGCGCAGGACTCGGTCCTGGAGACCGTGGGCCGCTTCACCGAGTGCGGCGGGACCAACACGGCGGATGCCGTCGAGCGGCACTACCGAGGGCACGACCGCGTCGTCGTCATCACCGACGAGCAGGCCTTCCTCTCGGCGCGCCAGGTGTTCGCCCCGGTCCCGGACGACGTTCCGGTGTACACCTGGAACCTGGTCGGCTACGCGTTCGGGCACGCCGCGCCCGGCCCTCGGCGCCACACCTTCGGCGGCCTCAGCGACGCCGCGTTCCGGCTGATCCCGTTCATCGAGGCCGGCGGGGACGGACAGTGGCCGTGGGCCCCGGACCGGGTCGGCTAGCCGCGGCTGGATGGGCTGGACGGGCTAGATGGGCTAGATGGGCTAGATGGGCTAGATGATGGTCCGGACGAACACCCCGTGCCCGTGCCCCTGCGTGCGGCGCGCCAAGGCCCGGAACTGCTCGACGGCACTCCTCGCGTCGGCGAAGTCGTCGAACGCGACCTCGGGAATCTCCATCCACTGCGCGGCCAGCATCGGCAGGTGGTCGTCGCTCACCGAGGCCAGCGTCGCCACCCACGCCTCCGGCATCACCTCCAGCAGCAGCCCGGCATCCCACGGCGACTCCTCGCCGGGGCGCACCTCCCCGTAGGGCCACGCCTCCTGGTCCGGCCACACCAACCGCGGCCCCTCCCCGCGCTCGACGCGGAACGGCACCCCTTCGGCGAACGACACCAACTGCCCGACCACGATGTGCACGTCGAGCCCCTTGGCGTCGAACCAGTCGGCACCGTGCTCATCGAGCCCGGTGTCGGAGGCCACGGCCCAGGCGATGGCCGTCGGCGCGTCGGGCGCTCGGAAGTAGTCGTGTAACACACCCATGGCCGGAGAGCGTAGTCGCCGGTCAGGACAGTTTCGGCGGGGGAATCGCGAGCTTGATGTCCGAAGCCCTCCCTATGCTTGCCGGCATGTCGAGGAAGAAGAAGCGGCTGCCGAAGGAGTTCGACACCGCGCTCGGCTCCGGCGATCTGGAAGCGATGAAGGCGGTCTTCGCGACCACCGAGCTCGACGCCCGCCAGGGCGCCTACGGGCCGACCGCGCTCGGCGTGCACGGCATCCCGCCGGAACTGGTGGCGTGGCTGGTCGCCGAGGGCGCCGACATCGAGGCCGCCGACACCTACCACCGCACCCCGCTGTGGCAGCACGCTCGCGCCGGCTGCGACGACCTCGTCAGCGCTCTGCTGGACGCCGGCGCCGACATCCAAGCGCCGGACCAGCCCGCCCTGCACGGGGCCGCCGAAGGCGCCAAGCCGTCGACCGTGCGCCTCCTGCTCGAGCGCGGCGCGGATCCGCTGGCCGTCGTCGGGCGGCAGAACGCGCTCGCGGCCGGCCTCGCGCGCTGCACCAACATCCGGCTGCAGGAGATGGCTGATGTCGCCGAGGCATTGCTCGACGCCGGCACCCCCATCACCAACCAGATGCGCGAGCGCGTCGAGGCGATCGGCAAGAAGTTCGAGTTCCACCGCGCGGGCTTCAACCCGGACTACCTTCCGCAGACCGAGGCCGGGCTGGAGCGCCTGTACGGACTCTTCGGCGTCACCCCGGTCGAGGCGCGACGCACCCACGACGGCACCTCGCCGATCACCGTGACCGCCACCGCGTGGGACGACCGGCACCAGGAGCTCTGGGACTTCCTCGTCCCCAGCAAGGGCCCGGCCGCCACTGCACAGGGCGAAGTCATACGCATCACCGGCCGGCTGGCCCACGAGGTCCTCGGCAACGGCGGCATCAACTGGGACCACGACTTCCGGGCGATGGTCCGCGCCCTCCCCGGCCTGCTCGCCTCTGGCGTCCCGTTGCCCGAAGCGCAGCTCGCCGAGGCGAAGACGCTCGCCGCGGGCTACCGGCGCAACAGCCCCGAGGAGCACACCCAGCGGCTCAGCGAGCTGGCCGTGACGTGGGTGATCGCCAATCCCGATCCGCTTCCCACCCCGGAGCCCGCCTACCTTCGCTGAGGGCTGTTATGAGTCGCTGAGGGCTCAGTCCCCCGAATCGCTGCGGATCCGCACGTCCGCGACCCCGCTGATGTGCCGCGCCCCGCACACGTCGCCGGGCACGACCAGCTGCGGACCCTCCGAGTCCAAGGGATTCCCGTCCCGTGTGAGCCCGAGCAGGACCGGGATGTTCGCGAACTCCGGGTCGATCTCGGCCCACGACAGCACGACCCGGTGCCCGTCGCGGGCGCGGATCGAGAGCAGGAACCGCAGCCGGTCCTTGCGCTCGCCGCGGACGAAGGCCGGCTCGGCGAGATGTGCCACGTCCAGCAGCAGCGGCCCGGCGAAGCGGTGCCGGCGCGGCCCGCTCTTGCGGCAGCTGAACTCCACCTCGCACTCGTGACGCCGCAGCGACCACAGGTCGGCCGCGCTCAGGACCCGCGGCGTGCGCACCTCGCCGCCGAGCCGAACGAGCCCGCCCTCGACCGGCCGGACGGCGCCGGCCTGCTCACCGAGCATGGGATCCTCCCTCGCGCGGGCCGCGTCCGAAGGCGGGCGCAGCCCACGATCCACCCTAGGGCGGGCGCGCGCGGAAGCAAGGGGTGTCACGGCACCTGCCAGACGATGTGCGCCATCCGTTATGAATATGCAAGGTCTCACGGCCTGTTGCCCTGGCGTCTGCGCTGTAAGCTCACCGCGTGGACGTGTACCGGATGGGTGAGGCCGCCGAACTGCTGGGGGTCAGCGCCGACACCGTGCGCCGCTGGGCCGACGCCGGACGGCTGAGCGCGCGGCGGGACGAGAACGGGCACCGGGTGATCCCGGGACCCGAGCTCGCCGCCTTCGCCTCGTCGCTGGCGGCCGCCGCCGACGAGCGCTCGGAGGTGTCCTCGGCCCGCAACCGCCTGCGCGGCATCATCACCGCGGTCACCAAGGACGCGGTGATGGCGCAGGTGGACATCCAGGCCGGGCCGTTCCGGGTGGTGTCGCTGATGAGCCGGGAGGCCGTGGACGAGCTGGACCTGCGGGTCGGCGCCACGGCGGTCGCGGTGATCAAGTCCACGACGGTGGTCGTGGAACGTGCCGCCGTTCGGGCTCCGCATCCGGGCAAGCCGAAGACCGACGAGGCCGAGGCTGTTGTGGAACCAGAGCACCAGACCGTGCAGACCGGGCAGGTCGTGCAAGACGTGCAGAATTCGAGGGGGCGTTCATGAAGAAGACAGCGGCCGTGGTCGTGGCCACCGGCCTTCTGCTGGCCGGGTGCAGCAGTTCCAAGAGCTCGCCGAAGGCAAGCCCCGGAACGACTTCACCCGCGGCCTCGACGTCCGGGGCGACCTCCGGGTCGTCGTCGGCGATCACCGCGTCCGGCCCGGTCAAGGTCGCCTACGCGGCCTCGCTGGCGAACCTGATGGAGCACGACCTGGGCCCGGCCTACGACAAGGCCACCGGCGGCGACTTCCAGGGCGACGCGGCCGGCTCCACCCAGCTGGTCACCGAGATCAAGGGCAAGGTCAAGCAGGCCGACGTCTTCATCAGTGCCTCCACCGACGCCAACACCGGCCTGACCGGCGACGCGAACGGCGGCTGGGAGTCCTGGTACGCCACCTTCGGCACGGCCCCGCTGGTCATCGCCTACAACCCGAACAGCAAGTTCGCCGCGGACATCAAGTCCAAGCCCTGGAACCAGGTGATCACCGAGGCCGGGTTCAAGATGGGCTCGACCGACCCGAAGCTGGACCCCAAGGGCAAGCTCGCGGCCCAGGCGCTGACCAAGGACAACATCCCCGCCTCGGCGGTGCAGGTGTTCCCCGAGGAGCAGCTGGTCGGCCGGCTCCAGTCCGGGCAGCTGGACGCCGGGTTCTTCTACTCCAGCGAGGCCGCGGAGCTGAACATCCCGACGGTCGAGCTCGGGGACATCAAGCTGCAGGCCACCTACACCGTCAGCGTCCTGAACAAGGCCCCGGACGCCGACTCCGGCATCGCCTTCGTCCAGTACCTGCTCAGCGACGCGGGCAAGGCCTTCATGACCAAGCACGGTCTGCAGCTCCAGCCGGTCAAGGTCACCGGCGACGCCGGATCCGTGCCGGCCCAGCTGAAGACCGTGCTCAACGCCGGCTGACGCTGGATCTGAGTACTGACACAGTGCGGCCGGCCACGGGGAACCCAGGGTTGCGGATGCTGCGCACCCCGCTGCCGTGGCTGGCCGCGCTGCTCGTCGCCTACCTGCTCGTCCCGCTGGTCGCCTTCCTGGTCCGGGTCCCGGGCCAGGGCGCGGCGGCCACCTCGGCGCCGGGCGTCGGGGACGCGCTGCGCACGTCGCTGATCACCGCGTCCATCAGCACCGCCGTCGTCACCTTCCTCGGCGTCCCGCTCGGCTACCTGCTGGCCCGCTCGACGAGCCGGACCGCCGGCGTGCTCGGCGTCGCGGTCCAGCTGCCGCTCGCGCTGCCGCCGCTGATGAGCGGCATCCTGCTGATCTACCTGGTCGGGCCGTACACGGCCATCGGCCAGTTCTTCAACGGCGGGCTCACCGACAGCGCCACGGGAGTCGTGCTGGCGCAGTGCTTCGTCGCGGCGCCGTTCCTGGTCGTCTCGGCGCGCTCCGCCTTCGCCGCGGTGGACCCGGCCCAGCTGGACGTCGCGGCGACGCTCGGCCACGGCGCGCTGTCCCAGACCCTGCGGGTCGCGCTGCCGATCGCCGCCCGCGGCATCCGGGCGGGGATGCTGCTGGCGTGGTTGCGGGCCTTCGGGGAGTTCGGCGCGACCATCGTGCTGGCCTACCACCCCTACACCCTGCCGGTCTTCACCTACGTGCAGTTCAGCAGCACCGGGCTGGCCGCGACGACCATCCCGGTCCTGGTGACCCTCGGCGCGGCCCTGGTCGTCCTGCTGATCGCCGACCGCGGTCCGGCTCGGCGGGCCCATCGCCGCCGGCCGGTCCGGCTCCCCGAGCCCCGGCCCCCGGCCCTGTCGCAGGGGCCTGTCCTGGACTTCGACGTGACCGCCCGGCTCGGCGGCTTCCGGCTGGCGGTCGCGCACCGCGGCGCGGGCCGGAACCTGGCGATCCTCGGCGCCTCCGGCTCCGGCAAGTCCGCGACCCTGCGCCTGCTCGCCGGGGTGCTGCCGGCGCACGACGCGCACAACTGCATCTCCCTAGGCGGCCGGGACCTGGCCGCGCTGCCCGCCGAACGGCGCGGTATCGGCTACCTTCCGCAGCATCCGACGCTGCTGCCGCATCTGCGGGTCTGGGAGCAGGTCACCTTCGGCGTCGGCGCCGATCCGGCGCTGGCCGCGTTCTGGCTGGACCGGCTCAAGCTGACCGAGCTCGCCGACCGCTACCCCGACCAGCTGTCCGGCGGTCAGGCGCGCCGGGTCGGCCTGGCGCGGGCGCTGGCCCGCGAGCCCCGGCTGCTGCTGCTCGACGAGCCGTTCGCGGGCCTGGACGCGCCGGTCCGCGACGAGCTGCGCAGGCTCTTGCGGACCGTCCTGCGCGAGACGGCGCTGACCTCGGTCCTCGTGACGCACGATCCCGACGACGCGGCCTTGCTGTCGCAGGACACGCTGTTGTTCGCGGACGGAGCGGTCTTGCAGGACGGCTCCACGCGCGCGGTCCTGGCGCAGCCGGCGGGTCCCGCGGCGGCGCGGCTGCTCGGCGTCCGCAATATCGCGCGCGGACATGTGGACGCCGACGGGATCCTGGAAAGCGGGCCGTACCGCATTCCGCTTCCCGCCTCGGCGCTGGCGACTCCGGCCTGGCAGAACGCCGCCCCGCCCCCCGCCGACGTCGCCTGGTGCGTCCAGCCCCACGACGTGCGCCTGGTCGCGGCCGGCGGGGTCGCCGCCATCGTGGACGACGTCGCGCACCTCGGGCCCATCGCCGAACTGATCCTGCGGCTGGAGGACGGCGGCGAGGAGCTGACGGTCACGGTCCCCGCCGGACAGGTGCCCGAGCCCGGCGCGCGGTGCCGCGTCGACGTTCCTTCTCACGCGGTCATCGTGTGGCCCGCGCCCTAGGATGTGACTGTGAACGCCTCCATCGTCACCAAGACGGCGACCACGTCGGTCACCATGACCGCCCGCCGGCTGCTCGAAGTGCTGGAACACGCCGGGGCCACCGTCTTCGCCGTGATCGACCAGGCCGAGGCCGCCCGGTCCGTGGGGCAGGATCTGCGGGACACGATTCTGGTGCTGTTCGGGAACCCGGCCGCCGGGACCCCGGTGATGGACGCCCATCCGCTGGCCGCGCTCGATCTGCCGCTGCGCATCCTGCTGTGGGACGACGACGGCACCACGCGCGTGAGCTACCTGGACCCGGCCGCGTTCGGTGAGCGGTACGGGGTGGAGCCCGCGCTGCTGGAGAAGCTCAACGCCGTCCACGCCGTCTCCGACGCGCTCGCGGCTGTCTCGCCGGTCGCCGACTCAGAGGGCTGAGTTTTCCTGTTCGCCATGCCAAGGTGCACTCTCGATCTTTAAGTGCTACATTTATGTGGCAGTAAGGGCAACGAAGTGGCGCACGAGTGGTGAAGGAGACGGGACATGGCGAGGACTTGGTTGATCACCGGTGCGTCGCGGGGTTTCGGTCGGGCGTTGGCCGAGGCGGTGTTGGAGTCTGGTGATCGGGTGGTGGCGACGGCGCGGCGGCCTGAGACGTTGGCGGGTTTGGTGTCGCGGTTCGGGGATCGGGTGCGGACGGCGCCGTTGGATGTGACGGATGTGGTGGCGGCTCAGGCTGCGGTGGCTGGGGCGGTTGAGGCGTTCGGCCGGTTGGATGTGGTGGTGAACAACGCCGGCTATGCGAACTCCGGTCCGATTGAGGAGATGGCCGAGTCGGACTTCCGGGGCCAGTTCGAGGCGAACTTCTTCGGGTTGGTGAATGTGACGCGGGCGGCGTTGCCGGTGTTGCGGGGGCAGCGGTCGGGGGTGTTTGTGCAGTTCTCCTCGGTCGGGGGACGCGTCGGCGGAACCCCGGGGATGGGTGCGTATCAGGCTGCGAAGTTCGCGGTGGAGGGGTTCTCGGAGGTGTTGGCTGCTGAGGTGGCGCCGTTCGGGGTGAAGGTGGTCATCGTCGAGCCGGGTGCGTTCCGGACTGATTGGCAGGGCTCGTCGATGGAGCTGCATGAGGTTGGTGCCGACTATGACGAGACGGTCGGTGCGATGAATCGCTATCGCGCCGAGAACGATGGTGTGCAGCCTGGGGATCCGGCGCGCGGGGCCCGCGTGATCATCGATGTGGTCGGCCAGGATGACCCGCCGCGTCGGCTGCTGCTGGGCGCGCAGGCCGTGGCCCACGCGCTGGCCGCCGGCGAAGCACGTCAGGACGAGACGCGGAAATGGGCCGAGGCCAGTGCTTCCGCCGATTTCCCGGCGGGGGAGTGACCGAAGACAGATGTGACCGAAGACAGAACAGACAGAACCGCCTGCCGTGCTGAGCACGGCAGGCGGTTCTGTCTGTTCTGTCTGTTCTTGTTCTATCTGTGCGGTTCTCGCGTCAGTCGTTGCCCGCCTCGATCGCGGCGCGGTCGAGCAGCTCCTCGTCGCTCAAGGCCTCGGCGGCCGGCCGGGCGGCGATGGTCTGCGCCCCGCCGTCGGTCATCGCGCCGATCAGCTCGCTGGAGAAGGGGTGGCCGCCGCCGGGCAGCTCCGCCGCCGGGCCCGCGCCGGAGCCGACCATGCCCAGGTGGGCGTACTGCTCCAGCTTGGTGCGGGAGTCGGCGATGTCGAGGTTGCGCATCGTCAGCTGGCCGATGCGGTCGACCGGGCCGAAGGCCGCGCCCTCGGTGCGCTCCATCGACAGCTTCTCCGGGTGGTAGCTCAGAGCCGGGCCGGTGGTGTCCAGGATCGAGTAGTCCTCGCCCCGGCGCAGCCGCAGGGTCACCTCGCCGGTGATCGCGCGGCCGACCCAGCGCTGCAGCGACTCGCGGACCATCAGGGCCTGCGGGTCTAGCCAGCGGCCTTCGTACAGCAGCCGGCCCAGGGCCCGGCCCTGGTTGTGGTAGGCCGCGACGGTGTCCTCGTTGTGGATGGCGTTGACCAGCCGCTCGTAGGCGATGAACAGCAGGGCCATGCCGGGGGCCTCGTAGATGCCGCGGCTCTTGGCCTCGATCACCCGGTTCTCGATCTGGTCCGACATGCCCAGGCCGTGCCGGCCGCCGACGGTGTTGGCCTCCTGGACCAGGTCCACCGCCGAGGCGAAGACCTTGCCGTTGATGCTGACCGGCCGGCCCTGCTCGAAGCCGACGGTGACGTCCTCGGCGGCGATCTCGACCGCCGGGTCCCAGAAGCGGACGCCCATGATCGGCTCGACGATCTCCAGGCCGGTGTCCAGGTGCTCCAGCGACTTGGCCTCGTGGGTGGCGCCCCAGATGTTCGCGTCGGTGGAGTACGCCTTCTCCGCGCTGGCCCGGTAGGGCAGGTCGCGCTCGGTCAGCCACTGCGACATCTCGGAGCGGCCGCCGAGCTCGCTGACGAAGTCGGCGTCCAGCCACGGCTTGTAGATGCGCAGCGCCGGGTTCGCCAGCAGGCCGTAGCGGTAGAACCGCTCGATGTCGTTGCCCTTGAACGTCGAGCCGTCGCCCCAGATCTGGACGTCGTCCTCGAGCATCGCGCGCACCAGCAGCGTGCCGGCCACCGCGCGGCCCAGGGGCGTGGTGTTGAAGTAGGAGCGGCCGCCGGAGCGGATGTGGAAGGCGCCGCAGGCCAGGGCCGCGAGGCCCTCCTCGACCAGGGCGGCCCGGCAGTCGACCAGGCGCGCGAGCTCGGCGCCGTAGGCCTCGGCGCGGCCCGGCACGCCGGGGAGATCGGGTTCGTCGTACTGGCCGAGGTCGGCGGTGTAGGCGCAGGGCACGGCGCCCTTCTCGCGCATCCACGCGACCGCGACGGATGTGTCGAGCCCGCCGGAGAAGGCGATGCCGACGCGCTGACCTGCTGGCAGGGAGGTGAGTACCTTGGACACGAGTGCAACTATATACGACTGCCTGAATAATCATGCCACCGTGTCCACATCGCGGGCATGTCGCTGCGGCTTTTGATCCTGAATCCTCCGATATCTTTCGCGCGTGCGACGAATCCTCTTGCCGGCCCTGGCGGCCCTGGTCTGCCTGCCCGCGGGTACCTCGTATGCGACGACGTGGCATTCCCCGGCCAGGCAGTGCGGTGTCGTCCGCACCGGCGCCGCCCCGATCGCCGGTGCCGAAGTCACCCTCTACCAGGCTGGCAGAGCCGGACAGCTCCCGCGGGTGCTGGCCCACGCGCGCACCGGCAGTCAGGGTGAATTCGGCTTCCCGTACCGGCGGCCCGCCGATCCCACGGCGGTCCTGTATCTGACCGCTGATGAAGGGGTCGTCCGGCTCGCCGCCGCGCTCGGCTCCCCGGGTCCGTCGGACCAGCCGGGTTCGCCGGTGGTGATCAACGAGCGCACCACCGTCGCCGCCGGCTACGCCCTGGCGCAGTTCGTGGACGGCCGCGGCGTCGCCGGAACCTATCCGGGCCTCCAGAACGCGGCCGCCATCTCGCACAACCTCGCCGACGTCTCCACCGGCGGGATCGCGCCGCTGCTCGCCGGCCCGCCGAACGGTGTGCTCACGTCCACGCTGCCGGCCTTCAATACCCTGGCCGACCTCGTCGCCGGCTGTGTCGCCGGGCAGACCTGCCAGGCGCTGTTCACCTTCGCGCAGCCGCCGGGCAAAGCGCGGCCCGCGGACACCCTGGAGGCTGTCGCCGACATCGCCCGGACGCCGGGCAACAACGTGGCCGGCCTGTTCGCGCTGGCCGGGGTGAAGCAGCCGTACACGCCGGTGCTCACCGCCGCGCCGGACGCCTGGACCCTCGCGATCCGCTACGTCGGCAACGGCCGCGAGCTCGACGGCCCCGGCAACCTCGCCTTCGACGCCGACGGCAACGCCTGGGTGACGAACAACTACCAGTACAGCCCGAGCCCGTTGGCCTCGGTGTGCGGGGACACCAAGGTCGTCAAGCTCACGCCGACCGGCCAGGACGCTCCCGGCGCGCCGTATTACGGAGGCGGCCTTTACGGCGCCGGCTTCGGGATCACGCTCGACCCGAAGGGGCACGTCTGGGTCGCGAACTTCGGATTCCAGGGCTCGCAATGCCCTGTGGACGCGAGCCTGTTCTATCGCAGCGTCTCCGAGTTCGGCCCGCGCGGCGCGGTGCTGTCGCCGCCCTCCGGATGGCGATCGGGCTCCATCGTCCAACCGCAGGGGACGGCTTCGGACCGGCAGGGGAACATCTGGATCGCGAACTGCGGCGGTTCCAGCGTTGTCGAGTACCCGCGCGGCCGCCCGGAGCTGGCCCGCACCATCACGCCCCCGGCCGCCCTGCGCCTGGTGAAGCCCTTCGACATCGCTGTCGACCCGGCGGGCCGCGAGTGGGTCACCGACAACGGTGGCGACAGCGTCCTGATGATGTCGGCCGACGGCATCCCGCAGCGCTCCATCACGACCGGCGGCATCCGACGGCCCCTCGGTATCGCCTCGGACAGCCTGGGCGACGTCTGGGTCGCCAACTCCGGCATCCTCGCGGTGCCCTGCGGAAGCGACAGCGCGACAGACTTCGCGGACGCGGTGCGGAATCCGCCGCCCGGCGACCGGTCGGTCACGATGATCGGGCCGGACGGTTCGACGCCCGCGCAGCCCTTCACGAACGGCGGGCTCGTCCTGCCCTGGGGCGTGGCCGTCGACGGCGACGACACCGTCTGGGTGTCCAACTTCGGCGGCGGGCGCCTGGTCCACATGTGCGGGGCGCGGGTCTCGGCCTGCCCTCCGGGATACCGCACCGGACAGCCGATCTCGCCGGCCGCCACCGGCTACCCGAGCGACAGCCTGACCAGGAACACCGGCGTGCAGATCGATCCGTCGGGCAACGTGTGGCTGGCGAACAACTGGCTGACCGCGGCGGTGCAGACCAATCCGGGCGGGCACGAGATGGTCGTGTTCATCGGGCTCGCGGCGCCGGTGCGGACGCCGTTGCTCGGGGCGCCCCGGCGGCCGTGATCAGACGGATTCCACGATGGTGCCCGCGGCTTCGAGCGCGGCCAGTTCCTCGCTCGGCGCCGTCGCGTCGGTGACGAGCGTGTGCAGCAGCGACGAGGGGCCGACGAAGGCGTGCGCGGTGCGGCCGAGCTTGCTCCCGTCGGTGGCCAGGATGGTGCGGCGCGCCGAGGCGATGCTCGCCTTCTTCACCGCCGCGTCGTCGAGGTCGTAGGCGGTCAGGCCCTCGGCGGCGCTGAGCCCGCAGCAGCCGATGACGGCGGTGTCGAAGCGCAGTGCCGCCAGCGAGGCCAGGGTCAGGGGGCCGGTCAGCGCCCCCTCGGAGGTGCGCGGCCGTCCGCCGGGCACCAGCAGCGCGGCTTGTCCCGGGGTCTGGCTGAGCACCCGGATCGCCTGCAACGACACCGGCATCACGGTGACCGGCCGCTGGTGCAGGATGCGGGCGACCTCCAGGCACGTGGTGCCGCTGTCCAGCACGACGGTCTCGCCGTCGGCGATGAGCGAGCAGACCTCGGCGGCGATCCGGCGCTTGGCCTCGACGGCCTCGTGGGCCCGGAGCACGAAGGGCGGCTCCTCGCCCCGCAGGAGCAGGGTGCGCGCCCCGCCGCGGACGCGTTCGAGCACGCCCTGCGCCGCCAGCACGTCCAGGTCGCGCCGGATGGTCATCTCCGAGGCGCCGGTGAGCCCGGCGAGCTCCGGGACCGTGGCGCTGCCCGACTCCTTCACGGCCCGGGCGATCTGCCGGTGCCGGTCTGCGGTGCTCATGCCTGTGATTGAACACCCCCACACAATGAACATGCAAGCTGTTCATTGACGGGCTTTCCAAACATCGATTCTGTTCGTTATGGTGGCCGGCATGGAACGATCACTCCGGTCCGCCCGAATAGCGACCTTCACGTACTTCATCCTCTGCGGGACGCTCATGGGTACCTGGGTGGTGCACATCCCGGCCATCGAGCATCAGGTGGGCATCAGCCACGCCACGCTCGGCGGCCTGCTGGTGCTGCTCGGGCTCGGCGCCTTCGCCGGCATGCAGGTGGCCGGGCGGCTCACGGATCGGCTGGGGTCGCGCGTCGTGGTCCCCACCGCCGGGGTGCTGTGCGGCGCGACTTTGGTACTGCCGGGCCTGGCCCGGGAGTCGTGGACGCTGGCAGCGGCGCTGTTGGTGTTCGGGTTCTGCAACGGGTGTCTGGACGTGAGCATGAACGCCCATGCCGTCCACGTGGAGAAGGCCTACAGCCGGCCGGTGATGTCGGCGTTCCACGCCGCGTTCTCCGTCGGCGGGGTGGTCGCGGCGGTGATCGCGGCCGGCGTCTCCGGCATGGGGATGAGTGCTGCGTGGGCGCTCGCGGTGACGGGGGTCGTGGGCATCGTGATCGCGCTGGCCACGGGGCGCCTCTTGCTGCCGGCTGTGCCTGCCGAGCCGACCACGCCGACCACGCCGACGACTCCGGCTGAGCACGCTTTGGCGGCCGAGTACGCACCAGCGGCCGGCCCGCGCCGCGCCGGCCGACAGATCTGGATCCTCGCCGGCCTGGCTCTGATGATCATGCTGTGCGAGGGGGCCGCCAACGACTGGAGCGCCCTGCACCTGAAGGACGTCCTGGGCGCCCCGGCCGGCACCGCGGCCTTCGCATACGGCACCTTCGCCGCCGCGATGACCCTCGGCCGCCTGCTCGCCGATCGGGTGTCCGCGCGCTTCGGCGCCATGGCGATCCTCCGCTATGGCGCGGCCGTCGCCGCCGTCGGGATCACGATCGCGGCGCTGTCGCCGTGGATCTGGTCCGCGTTCGCGGGCTGGGCGCTGTTCGGGCTGGGCCTGTCCGGCTGTGTCCCCCAGCTCTTCAGCGCGGCCGGGCACGCCGACCCGGCGGCCGCGGGGACCAACGTCTCCCGCGTCGCGGGCCTGGGGTACGTCGGCATGCTCGCCGGGCCCGCCGTCATCGGCTGGATGACCCATGTCGTGGCCCTGAACCACGCGTTCCTGCTGCTGACCCTGATGTGCGTGATCGCGGCGGCGACCGCCGGCGTGCTGCGCGCCGAGAGGGCCGCTCCCATCCAGGTCTTGTCCAGCGACCTGGTCTGATCGGTGCGTGGTACCGTCCTGCCACTTACGGGGTAACACGTAGTGGGTGGGGCGGGGTATGTCATCGGACACTGAGCTGGCCGCTGCGGCCGAACCGGCGGTTCCGGATCAGGGCGAGGCCGGGGATGATCTGGCCGCCTTCGATCCGCCGCGTGCGGGCAACCGCTTCTCCACCCGGGTCGACCGCTTCGTGCGCCGCGACGTGTTCGGCGTCAACGCCGCGGTGCTGCTGTTCGTCCTGGCCCCGCTGGCCTTCGGCTTCTACGCGCGCCTGCACTGGTCGGCGTACTCCTTCCCGCCGGACAGCCGCTACTACGTCGTGATGGCCCTGCGCGATCTGGGCTGGAGCGATGCCCACGCGCTGGCCAAGCAGTTCGCCAACTCCGGGACGGTCGCGGAGCCCTGGTACTTCGCGCACACCGACCCGGCCTGGCTCATGGTCCAGTCCCGCATGCTGTACCCCTTCTTCGCCGCGCCGTTCGTCGCGGTCTTCGGCGTCGCCGAGGGGATGCCGATCGCCGCGATGGTGGCGTTCGCCGTGATGCTGTGGGCGGTGACGCGGCTGGTGCAGCGGCTGTACGGCCCGACCGCCGCGCTGGCCGCCGGCGGGGTGCTCGGCATGTGCGGGTTCCTGATGACCCTCGCCGAGGCGGTCACCGACTCGGTGGCGATCGCGGTGCTGGCGCTGATCCTGCTGAACCTGCCGCTCGGCCGGCGGGCCCGCGCGCACAACCTGATCGCGCTGGCGCTGCTGTCCGTGCTGCTGGAACTGAGCCGCCAGGTGATGCCGACCGCCGCCGTCATGGCCTTCTTCGCGTGGGTGTGGGCGACCGCGTTCCCGGGGCGCGGCCGGTCCCGGCGGCTGCGCAACGACTGGCTGTGGCCCTCGATGATCGTCGCCGGGACGACCGTGTTCGTCCACCTGCTGGAGGCCAAGATCTCCGGGCGCGGGGCCGGGTCGCAGGTGTCGCAGGTGACCTCGGACCCCTTCCAGGTCGCCTGGACCATCACCCGTTACGACGTGCTCAGCACGCTGCAGGGCGACAAGGCGCTGTCGGTGCTGCTCGCCGGCGCGCTGCTGTTCGTCGTGCTCCGTTTCACCGACATCGTCTCGGGGCTGCTGCTCGGGGCGCTCGGCGGCACCTACGTGATCATGATCGCCGGCGTCGACCCCTCCCACATGCGCTACGAAGCGATCATGTTCCCCGTCGCGGGCCTCGCGGTCGGGGCGCTCTTCCACCACCTGGCGCCGGCGTCCCTGCGCGGCGGCGTCGTCGGCGAGGGCACGCTCCGCTCGGACCGGCTGGCACCGGTCGACACCTGGTGGCAGCGCGGTTCGCGCCGGGTTCCGGCGCTGGGCGCGTTCAGCGTCGTGGGGCTGGCGGTGCTCGTCGGATGGTCGGCGACGCACGGCTCGGAATCCATGGTCGACACCGTGCCCACGGCGCCCGCGGCCGCGGCCGCGCTGGCCGGGACCTCCCACGCCACGCACCCGGCGCACATCATCTCCGCCGAGGAGACTCTGTCCGAGGAGTTCACCCAGGCCGAGAACATGCTTCAGGGCAAGACCTCCGTCTTCCTCATCTACGCGGACTGGCGCCACCCGATGCGCTTCCGGCCGTTGGCCTCCGGCCAGCCCGGCTGGAACCACCGCAGCCCGGACGGCACCGTGGTGATCTACCCCGGCGATCTGGCGCCGTCGGACTGGACCGGCCTGGCCAAGGCCTTCACCTACAACGGGACCCTCGACGCGGGCACGGTGAAGGTGACCTCGCGGACGACCAGCGCCTACGGGGAGGACGTGTCCTTCACGGTCATGGCCGGCCAGACCCCGCACCACGGGCACGCCACCGTCCTGTACCCGGTGCGCGCGGCGCTGCCCGGCTTCGTCACCGAGATGGTCTTCGACTCCTGAGGTTCTGACCGCGACGCAACCTTTCCCGTACGCCCACGCGTACAGCGCTCGACACATCGGCGAGTGAGGGGAGAGGGCATGACGGGAAGACGATCGGAGTCCGACGCGACGGACTTCGACGCCGTGTACGCGGCGACCGCGCCGCGTCTGGTCGGCCAGCTCTATCTGTTGATCGGCGACCTCACCGAGGCGCAGGACTGCGTGCAGGAGGCGTTCGCCCGCGCCTGGCTGCGGTGGGACACGCTGACCGACGGCCGCGGCGACCCGGTGGGCTGGGTCAAGACCACGGCCTACCGCTTGGCCGTCTCGCACTGGCGGCACTGGAAGTCCGGACTCAAGGCCCTGCGAAAGCACGGGCCGCCCTCCGATTCTCCTGGGCCGTCGCCGGACGCCGTGGCGCTGCGCGACGCCCTGGCCAAGCTGCCCAAGGGACAGCGCACCGTGCTGGTGCTGCACCACCTGAACGACATGCGGGTCGAGGACGTGGCCCGCGAACTCCGGGTCGCACCCGGCACGGTCAAAGCCCAGCTGTCCCGGGGCCGCGCGGCGCTCGCGCTCCTGCTCTCCGACTGGCACATGGATGTTCTGGCGACGGAGGAATCCCATGCATGACAACGACATCTTCACCAGCGCGACGCGGGCCGAGGACTGGACACACCTGGCCGGCACCGGCGCGGCAGCGCGGGCCGAGAGCGCTCGTCTGCGGCGGAGGCGCTATGCGGGGATCGGCGGAGCCACCGCAGGAGTCGCGGCGGTCGCGGTCGGCGTGGTCGCGATCGCGGGCACGTTCGGTGGCGGCTCGGCGGCCTACACCCCGACGCCGGCGGCTCCGACGTCGGCGGTCTCGAAGCCGGCGGCCCCGGCGACGAGTCCGGCGCATCCCGCTTCCAGCACATCGCAGGCTCCTGCGAAGGGGACCATGGGGGCGCTGTTCGAGCAGTGGAAGTCGTGCCCCGACTCGGAGTTGAGAGCGGATGCCGCTCCGGGCGATCCCGCAGACCTCCAGCAGCGCTGGCGGGACACCTGTCATCGCACCATCGCTGCATTGACCGCGTTGTTGCCGGACTACGAGGTCACCCCGGCTGTCGCGAGCATCGGGTTGCCCAAGGACGTCCCGCCCCAGGACCTTCTCAGCCCGGCGCTATTCGACGCGCCCTCGTTCGTCGTTCCTCCTGGCTACACGCCGCATATGGGGATCGCCACGTACCGCGTCGTCAGCAAGGACGGTGCCAGCAGCGAGATGTTCATCCACGGACTGGGGCGTGAGGACAAAAGCAAGCCGAGCACTGGCGAAGCCGTCACCCTGCCGAACGGTTTGAGTGCCTGGCTGACTCTCGGCACCGCCCTCGCGTCGGGTCAGCCCGGCTACGAGATCTACATCCTCAACCAGGGCAAGACCTTCTACGCGTTCACCGTGGGCAAGCCGGACTTCGACTTCAAGAGCCTGGTGACGAGTCCGCAGTTCGCGGAGATGGCGGCGAAGGACTTGGCGGCGCCGGCGGAATGAGCCCTGGTCGGACCACGGCTATGGCCGGGCGCCTTCGACGTCCGGCCATACGTGGCGCAGGCTCTGCTCCGCCCAGTCGTCGGGGACGTCGGACGTGGCGACGTACCGCGCGTAGAACGCGCCGATCAGCATGCTGGCGAGGACTTCGGGATCGGCCGACCCCGGCAACTCGCCGGACCCGACCCCCTCGGCCAGGGCGTCGCGCAGCGCCGTCCGGCGCGGCTCGACCAGCCGGGTGCGGAAGGCGGCGAGCACCTCCGGATTGCGGCGCTCCTCGGCCAGGAGGGTGCCGACGACCGCCATGGAGTTCTCGCGCAGGAGATTGGCGTGGAAGTTCCGGAGAATCGCCAGGGCCCGGACGCGGGGCGGGCCCGAGCCGTCGGGCAGGCCCTCGACGCGCAGCGAGTCGATCACCGCGACGGCCAAATCGGCCTTGCTGCTGAAGCGGCGGCGCACGGCCGGGACCGTCGTCCCGGCGACGGTCGCCACGGACTCCATGGACATCCCGGCGTAGCCGGCTTCACGGAGCTGCTGCTCGGCAGCCGCCAGGATCGCCGCGTCCAGCTCGGGATTCCGCGGTCGGCCCGCGGGGCGGGTGGGGGGAGCTTCCACTGTTGATCCTCCTGCGGAGGATTGTATTCCGGCCTCCTGCCACATTGTAATTGTGGTGGTTTCACTACTCAGCTCAGGTCGACTCAGCTCAGCGGCCCGAAGAACGCGCGCAGATCCGCCGCCAGCAGTTCAGGGCACTCCATCGCCGGGAAGTGCTTCCCGCGCTCGAACTCGCTCCAGTGCGCGGCGGCTTCGGCCGGGACCAGCTTGCGGACCGTCGGGTCCGCGCCGAAGACGGCGTAGCCGTGCGGCACGGGGGAGGGGGCGCCCCACTCGGAGGAGTGGAACTGGTCGTAGAGGGTGTGGGCCGCCGAGGCACCGGCGCCGGTGAACCAGAACAGGCTCACGGTGGTCAGCAGTTGGTCGCGGTCGATCGGGAGGTCGGTCCACTGCTCAAACTTCTCCGCGATCCACGCCAGTTGCAGGACCGGGGAGTCGACCAGGCCGTAGCCGATGGTCTGGGGGCGGCTGTTCTGGATGGCGAGGTAGCCCGATCCCTCCTTCCGGAACGCGGTCATCCGCTCCAGGGCCAGGGCGTCGACCGGGTCGGTCGGGTCCAGGCGGTCGGCCAGGCCCGGCAGGAAGGTGGCCACGTTCGCCGCGGTCTGCGGGTCGGTGGTCACGTGGATCCCGGTGACGTGCTCGGCGTCGAAGCCGGCGACCAGGCCCGAGACGCCGCTGCCGACGTCGCCGCCGTGCACGCCGTAGCGGTTGTAGTCGAGGCGGCGCATGAGCTCGATCCAGGCCCGGGCGGTCCGGCTGAGGGCCCAGCCCTGCGCGGCGAGGGGAGTCGAGAACCCGTATCCGGGAAGTGAGGGCGCGATGATGTGGAACGCCGGCTCTTCGGCGCTCCCGGGGGCGACCAGGTGCTCGATCAGGTTCGCGAACTCGGCGACCGAGCTCGGGAAGCCATGCGTGAGCAGCAACGGCTTGGCGTCGGGGCGCGAGGACCGGACGTGCAGGAAGTGGATCCGCTGGCCGTCGATCTCGGTGACGAACTGCGGGAAGGCGTTCAGCGCCTTCTCCTGCGCGCGCCAGTCGAACCCGCTCCGCCAGTACTCCGCGAGCTCCTTCAGGTAGTCCACGGGCACTCCGCGCTCCCATCCGGCTCCCGGTACGGACGCGGCCCAGCGGGCGTTGGCCAGGCGCGCGTGGAGATCGTCGAGCTCTGCCTGCGGGACGGCGATCTGGAAGGGCTGAATCTCGGTGGTCATCGGGTGCCTCCACTTGGTGCGGTCAGTAAGGCCACCGTAGAAACCATTGCGGAAAGGTTCGTTCCGCGATCTCGGATACGGTTCGAGAATGTTGGAGACCTCGGCGCGGCTGCTGCGGCTGCTGTCCCTCTTCCAAGCCCGCCGCGACTGGACCGGCGGCGAACTCGCCGAGCGCTTGGGTGTGACCACCCGCACCGTCCGCAACGACGTCGAGCGCCTGCGCGAGCTCGGCTATCCGGTCGAAGCCAGGCCCGGCGTGGCAGGCGGCTACCGCCTCGGCTCCGGAGCCGCGCTGCCTCCGCTGCTGCTGGACGACGACGAGGCGGTGGCCGTCGCTCTGGGCCTGCGGGTCGCGGCCGGCGGAGCCGTCGCGGGCATCGAGGAGACCTCGCTCAGCGCCCTGGCGAAGCTGCAGCGCATCCTGCCGGCCCGGCTCCGCCACCGCGTCGAGTCGTTCGGCTCGCATGCCCTGCCGGTTCCGGCGCGCACTCCGCCGGTGGACGCGGAAACCCTCACCACGCTGGCCCTGGCCTGCCGGGACCAGCTGGCCGTGCGCTTCGACTACGAAGCCCACTCGGGCGGGTCGTCCCGCCGCTCCGCCGAGCCCTACCGCCTGGTCCACCGCCGGCAGCGCTGGTACCTGTTCGCCTGGGACCTGGAGCGCGCGGACTGGCGCACGTTCCGCGCCGACCGGATCGGCACCCTCGGGCCGCCGGGCCCTCGCTTCGCGCCCCGGCCCACGCCGCCGGACGCCGAGATCGCCGCGCGGGTCGACAGCGGCGTGGCGCGCGGGACGTGGCGGTACACGGCGCGGGTGATCGTGGACGCGTCCGCCGAGCATGTCCGGGCCCGCATCCCGACGCCGATCGAGATCGAAGAGCTGCCCGACGGCCGGTGCGCCTTCGCGCCGGGGTCCGACGACCCCGAGCGGCTGGCGCTGTATCTGGGCATGCTGGGCGCCGACTTCGAGGTGGTGCAGGCCCCGGAACTGGTGGCGGCCGTGGAGCAGGTCATCGCGCGGTATCAGCGGGCGATCGGGGCGGGGGAGGTCTGAGGGCCGTCCCCCGGATGGATCATTGGCGCCGTTCCCGGACTACGGAGCTGCCAACCTTGCGAGGGAGGCAGGTTGTCCGGTCCGGCAGCCGATGATCTTGGAGGGCGCCATGGCCAGGTCCGCGGAGCACCGTACGCACCGGACTCCTGAAGAACGCGCCGCGGCGGGCATCGCGGCGCGCGAGGCCACTCCCGTCGAGGAGAACGCGCAGTTCCAGCCCGCCGCCGATCGCGCCGACCCGGTCGCGATCCTTCAGGAGCAGGGCAAGACCCGGGTCCCGGAGCTGGTCCCGGTCCGGTACGGCCGCATGCTCGTCTCGCCGTTCACCTTCTTCCGCGGCGCCGCCGCGGTGATGGCCGCGGACCTGGCGCACACGGCCGATTCCGGGCTGGCCGTGCAGGCGTGCGGGGACGCGCACCTGTCGAACTTCGGCATGTTCGGCTCGCCGGAGCGCAAGCTGGTCTTCGACGTCAACGACTTCGACGAGACCCATCAGGGGCCCTGGGAATGGGACGTCAAAAGGCTGGCAGCCAGTCTGGAGATCGCCGGCCGGGACAACGGGTTCAGCCAGAAGAAGCGGCGCAAGGTCGTCCTGGCGGCGGTGCGCGGCTACCAGCTGGCGATGGGCGACTTCGCCGGGATGAAATCGCTCGACGTCTGGTACGCCCGGGCCGACGTCGACGAGCTGCGGGAGTCCCTGAAGGCGGGGCTCACGAAGGAGCGGCGGGCGACCTTCGACAAGGCCCTGGCCAAGGCCCGCAGGCGGACCAGCACGCGCGCCTTTGGCCGGCTCACCGGCCTGGTCGACGGCGAGCGCCGGATCCTGCCCAGCCCGCCGTTGGTCATGCCGATCCGGGACCTGCTGCCGGACGTGGAGCGCGCCGAGTTCGAGGAGTGGTTCCGCGAACTGCTGGGCGGCTATCGCCGCACGCTGCAAAGCGATCGGCGCTACCTGCTGGACGGATTCGACTTCGTGGACATGGCGCGCAAGGTCGTCGGGGTCGGCAGCGTCGGCACCCGGTGCTGGATCGTGCTGATGCGCGGCCGGGACGACGACGACCCGTTGTTCCTCCAGATCAAGGAGGCGCAGCGTTCGGTCATCGCGCAGTACGGCGGCCGGCCCACCGCCGAGCAGGTCGGCGAGGGCGAGCGCGTGGTCCAGGGCCAGCGGCTCATGCAGACCGTCAGCGACATCTTCCTGGGCTGGGAGAGCGCCGAGGGGATCGACGGGCACAGGCGGGACTTCTATGTGCGCCAGCTCGCGGACTGGAAGGGCTCGGTCGTGATCGAGGGCCTGTCCGACCCGGAGATGGCGGTGTACGGCCGGCTGTGCGGCTGGACGTTGGCCCGCGCGCACGCCAGGACCGGCGACCGGATCGCCATCGCGGCCTACCTCGGCGGCGACGAGGTGTTCCCCGAAGCCGTCGCCGACTTCGCGGCCCTGTACGCCGACCAGAACGAGCGGGACCACGCGGATCTGGAAGAGGCCCGGCGCTCCGGCCGGATCGCTGTCGAGTCCGGACTGTAGGGCGGGAGCAGCTGTGGGCACCGACGCAGCAGCGAACCCGTCCCGGGCAGGGGCGGGGGCACGGGCCGGGAAGACAGTCCTGGCCACCCTGGCTGCCGCCCAGTTCCTGATGGCGCTGGACTCCTCGGTCATGAACGTCTCGATCGCGACCGTCGCCTCCGACGTCGGCACCACGATCACCGGCATCCAGGGCGCCATCACCGCCTATACGCTGGTCATGGCCATGTTCATGGTGCCCGGCGGCAAGGTCGGGGCGATGATCGGCCGCAAACGGGCCTTCATGATCGGCTGCGTGGTCTACGGCTGCGGGTCGCTGACCACGGCGCTGGCCCCGAACCTGACCGTCCTGCTGCTCGGCTGGTCGCTCCTGGAGGGTCTGGGCGCGGCCCTGATCCTGCCGGCGGTCGTCGCGCTGGTGGCTCTCAACTTCCCCGTCGAGCGCCGCCCGGCCGCCTACGGGCTCATCGCGGCCTCCGCCGCCGTCGCCATCGGCCTGGGGCCGCTGATCGGGGGGTTCGCCACGACGTACTTCTCCTGGCGCTGGGTCTTCGCCGGCGAGGTCGCCGTCGTGGCCGTGATCCTGGCGCTGGCCCGGCCCGTCGTCGACCGGCCGGTCGCGGGCCGTCCGCACTTCGACCTGATCGGTGCCTGCCTGTCCGCGGCGGGCCTCGGAATCTTCGTCTACGGCGTGCTGCGCACCTCCGAATGGGGCTGGTTCGTCCCGAAGGCCGGGGCGCCGTCGTGGCTGGGGATGTCGGCGTCGGTCTGGTTGATGCTGGCCGGAGTTCTGGTGGTCTGGCTGTTCCTGCTGTGGCAGGGGCACTTGATCCGCCAGGGCCGGGACCCGCTGGTCGATCCGGGCCTGTTCGCCAACCGGCAGCTGTCCGGCGGCCTCATCATGTTCTTCCTGCAGTTCCTGGTCCAGATGGGCGTGTTCTTCGTCGTGCCGCTCTATCTGTCGGTGGCCCTGGGCCTGTCGGCGATCAGGACCGGCGTGCACATCCTGCCGCTGTCTCTGAGCCTGCTGGCCGCCGCGACCTTGATTCCGCGGCTGTTCCCCCACGTCTCACCCCGGCTGATCGTGCGCTTGGGCGTCCTGGGCCTGTTCGCCGGAGCCCTGGCCCTGACCGCGGCGCTGGACGCCGACTCCAGTGCGGCCGTCGTGACCATCCCGCTGCTGCTGATCGGGGCGGGCATGGGCGCCCTGGCCTCACAACTCGGTGCGATCACCGTCTCGGCGGTCCCGGACAGCCGCAGCGCCGAGGTCGGCGGTATTCAGAACACGGTCACCAACCTGGGCTCCTCCATCGGCACCGCACTGGCCGGCTCCATCCTCATCGGTGCCCTGACGAGCTCGTTCCTGACCACCATCGAGAAGAACCCCGCCGTTCCGGCGAGCGTGAGCGCCCAGGCGACAACGAAGCTGGCCGCGGGCGCCCCCTTCCTGTCCGACGCCCAGCTCTCGGCGGCGCTCGCCGAGGCGAACGTCCCCGCCCCGCAAGCCGAGGCCGTCATGCAGGCCAACGCCTCGGCCCGCCTGGTCGCGGTGCGCGCGTCGCTGGGGGTCCTGGCGCTGGTCGCGCTGATCGGGTTCGCCTTCACCGGGCGGATCCCGAAGCGGCAGCCAGAGGGCGGCGGCGCCGGTTCGGGCGGGAACCGCGAGCCGGCGAACACCTGATCGGACCGCCACGCTCACCGTCACCCTGCCGGTGTAGCACCGCTCGCGGTATCCCTGCCTGCTGGCTTTCCTTGGTGTGAGGCACGGCACTTGCGCCGGCCTTTCGGCTGTCGCAGGTGTCCGCCCAGGGATGGGAGCGCAGTATGTCCGCTACGGGTTCCGATCCGGCCGCGCCCCAGCCCGGCGACGAGGAGGTCGCCGAACTCCGCCGGCGCATCACCCAACTGGAGGCCGAGGCCGCCGCTAGGGAGGGTAAGCGGGAGCACCATCGGGTCCGCACGTTCTTCGCGACGCTGTTGATCATCCTGGCTTCCATCCTGGCTCTGCTGTCGGTGGTGTCGGTCTGGGCGGCCGACACGATCACCGACACCGACCGGTTCGTCGCGACTCTCAGCCCGCTGGCGAAGAACCCGGACGTGCAGGCCGGCGTGGAGAACCGGATCACCAACCTCGTGCTGGACCAGGTCGACATCAACGCGGTGGTCAAGGACCTCCAGCAGGCCGTCAGCAGCAGCAGCCTGCCGCCGGCGACGGCCACCCTGATCTCGAAGCTGAACGGGCCCATCGAGAGCGGCCTGAAGAGCGTGGTCGGCACGGTCGTGGACAAGGTCGTCAGCAGCGACCAGTTCGCCACCGTCTGGACCAACGCGCTGCGCACGGCCCACACCGCGTTCGTGAAAGCCCTGACCGGCAAGGGCGGCGGCGCGGTCAAGCTGAACAACGACGAGGTGCAGATCGATATCGGGCCGGCCGTGGCGCAGGTGAAGGACCAACTGGTGGCCCAGGGTTTCCCGGCGGCCAGCAAGATCCCGACGGTGAACACGACCTTCACCGTCTACAAGTCGTCGAGCCTGAACAAGCTCAAGAACTACTTCCGGCTGCTGCAGATCGTCGGCAACTGGATGCCGATCATCACGGTCGTGATCGCGGCCATCGGCGTCTACCTGGCCCACAACCGCCGCCGGGCGCTGATCGGCACGGCCATCGGGTTCGCGGTGGCGATGCTGGTGCTGGGCATCGCGCTGGCGGTCTTCCGGTCCTTCTTCCTCGACCAGCTCCCGCCGGACGTCAACGCCGGCGCCGCCGGGGCCGTCTACGACGCGCTGATCAAGTTCCTGCGGATCACCACGCGGATGGTCGGGGCCCTGGCCGTCCTGGTCGCGCTCGGCGCGTTCCTGAACGGGCCGACCTCCCTGGCGGTGTGGATCCGCGCGGCGTGCAGCAGCGGGATCGGCGCCATGCGCGCCGTCGCCGACTCGGCCGGGTTCCACGCCGGCCCCGTCGACCGGTTCACGGCCCGCTACAAGCGCTGGATCGGCATCGCGATCCTGCTGATCGCGTCGGTGATCTTCGTGCTCTGGAACCACCCGACCGGCCTGGTGGTGTTCTGGTTCGCCTTCGCCATCGTCATCGCGTTCGCCATCCGCGAGTTCTTCGCCCCGGGGCCCGGTCTGGTGCATCGTGACGAGACCGCGGTCGACGCGGCCGGTCCCCGGCCGGCGTGATCATTCCGGCCTGATCAGTCGGTCGAGTCCGGCGCGGGCGGCGTCTTCAGCAGCCGGGCCACGGCCGGCTCGTGGGCGATCACGTATCCGGTGGCCACGCACACGGTCGCCGCCGTGAAGAGCACGATCAGCCACGAGAACAACGTGAAGACCAGCCCCAGCGGCCCGAACTGGCTGATGCTGCGGTCCAGCGAGTTCGGCACGTAGATCTTCGCCGCGCCCGCCAGCGCCGTCATCGCGACCCCGGTGAGGACCGCGCCGGGCAGCAGCGGCAGCCACGGCATGCGGCCGGCCAGCAGCAGGTACTGCGTCCACCACCACATCAGGCAGGCGGTGGCCAGGGCCATGGGCAGCCCCAGACCCTGCCCGACGCCGAAGCCCTCCCGCACCTTCCCCTGGAACACGAGCACGGCCAGCCACACCACCAGCCAGGCCACCCACCGCCACGCGGCCAGCCGCGCCGCCGCGGGCGGCAGGTGCCAGGACCGCTCGCACAGCCGCTGGAGCACCCGGGAGCACGCGGTCGCCGACAGCAGGGTCACCACGACCCCGATCCCGCCGAAGGTCTCCACCTCGGTGTCATGGCCGGCCTGGAGCGTCCCCCTGATCTCGGCGAGCGGCCGGGAGCCCAGGCCGAGGATGGAGCGCAGCGAGTCCACGAGGTTGTCGCGCACCGCGGCCGGTGCGAAGGCGGCCAGCACGAACAGGACCGGGATGCCGGTCAGGAAGGTCTGGGCGGCCAGGCGGGTGGCGGTGTCGAGGACGTTGACGTGGACCAGCTGGACGGTGAGCTTCCCGACGAACGGGATCGCCCGTGTCCTCTCCGCCAGGCGCATGAGCCGGACGCGGAACCGGCCGAGCCGGCCGTTGCCGGGCGGCTGTGACGGCCCGGGCTCTGATGGCCCGGGCTGTGATGACCTGGGCCCCGGATCCGTCACCTCCGACTCGTGCCCGGAGCCCCGGTGCGGCATGTGGATGGACAGCCATTCGGCGTACAGAGGTGCCGACACCTGTACGCCGAAGCGCGTCGAGAATCAGGGCAGCGGCGGGGTTCCGGGGTCGCCCGGCTGCGCTCCGGCCGGGAGGGCACCGGCGGCCTCGTTCGCGGCCATCGTCATGGCCGGCTCTATGACGGGCTCCGCAATGGGCTTCCCGACTGGCTTGGCGGGCTCCGCGGTGGCCGCCGCGATGGGCGCTGTGGCGGGCTCGACGACGGGTTCCGCGACAGGTTCCGCGACGGGAACCGTCTCGGCGTCCTCGACGGGGCGGTCCCTCGCCAGCTCCTTGCGGAGCTCGCGGATGACCCGGCTCCCGATCTTCTTGGCGACCTTGAACCCGACCAGCAGCAGAACCAGGACGATGCCGGCGGCGCCCCAGGTGAGACCGACGCCGTGCTTGCCCCTGATGAGGCCCACGAGGCCCGCGAAGAGGCAGGCGAGCGTGAAGAAGTAGTAGCAGGCTCTGAAGACCGTGACCATCAGGTGCGCCACGATCTGCTGCCGATCGGCTATCTCGGCCGTCAGCCGCTGGATGTGCTCGACCCTTCTGCGCTGAATCCGCAGGTCGGCCGTATGCGTGGCCATAACCCCATCGTCCACCCGGGGACCTTCGAACACATTCTCTGGAGGTGTTCGGACTCCCCGAATGGAGTATCCACCTCCGACCGGGCAGGCAGCGGCGCATGAGCTGTCGGCCGACCGGGTGACCCCGTCGGCCGACAGCCGGATGACGGCCGCCTAGCGGGCGTGCGCGCGGTGACCGTTCGCCGAGTCCGCGTGCTCGCGCCAGGCGTGCGCGCCGGCGAGCGTCGCGTGCCTGACCTGGTCGAACTTGCCGGCCGCCAGGGCACCTGGGGAGACCTCCCGCCGCCGGGCCCAGGCTGCCACGCCGCGGGTCACGGCGATCGCCGTGATCCCCATGCCGGCGGTGGCGATCATCAGTCCGCCGCCGATGAGCGCGGCGCCGGCCCTGATCATGCCGGTCTGAAAGGGCAGCCCTGTCATCTCGGAATTCGTCATGGTTCCACTCTGCGTCCGCGCTCCCGGTCCGGCATGTCCGCGCGCCCGGTGAGCCACCTCTAAGCCTGGAGCAGCCCGACGATGCCCTTGACGACGAAGTAGCAGCCCACCACCGTCGAGGCGATGACCAGGATCTCCTGGCCGTGGCGGGCGAGCCAGGCGTTCGCCGCCGCGAGCCGGGCGGCGGTGGTCTCGGGGGCGACCAGATAGGTGATGATCGGGATCTCCGCCATGAGCATGACGATGGCCGCGAGCGGGATCACGACGAGGTACTTGGCCGCCGTGGCCATGTCCGACTGGGCCACCGTGTGCAGCGACAGCAGGTAGAGGGGCGACGGCGAGCCCATCGCCAGTCCGAGGACCATCGCGGTCGTCAGGCGGGTGTCGCCCCGGCGGACCTTCACCTTGTGCGGACTACGGCGCGCGACGAACACCGCGAACAACAGGGCCGCGCCGCCGAGGGCCAGATCCAGCGTGGGCGGCGCGGTCGGGTGCAGGCGCTTGTCGTCCAACCCGGTGGCGTCCAGCGCCCCGACGACCGCGAAGCCCACCGCGGCGGTGACCGTGCCCGCGGCGGCCAGGAAGGTGAACGCGAGTTTCAGCGGCCGCGCCCGGGACAGCAGTCCGGCGACGATCAGCAGCGTCGTCGGTGAGAACGCC
This sequence comes from Catenulispora sp. MAP12-49, assembly GCF_041262705.1. Taxonomy (NCBI): domain Bacteria; kingdom Bacillati; phylum Actinomycetota; class Actinomycetes; order Catenulisporales; family Catenulisporaceae; genus Catenulispora; species Catenulispora sp. MAP12-49. The sequence goes on from NZ_JBGCCP010000024.1 coordinate 116,215, forward strand.
GCGGCCAGCGCCGGCGGTATGGCATCCCACGGCATGGTCACCTCCACCACTCGCCAAGAAGATCATGACACTGCGGTGCGCTCTCAACACCCGGGCGTGAGCCGAACGGCCCGCCGGCTGGCAGCGCGAAAGGGCCCGTGGTCGACTTGACCCACACTGGCGGGGATCGGCTCATCGGCTCGCGGCACGGAGGCTGGAGGCGCTGTGTCCTTCTGGCGCTCGGTACCCGGCCTGCAAGCGGCGGCGACCTACCAGCGGGGCTGGGTGGTCAAGGACATCGTGGCCGGCGTGGTGCTGAGCACCCTGCTCGTGCCGCAGGGCATGGCGTACGCCGAACTGGCCGGCCTGCCGCCCATCACCGGCCTGTACACCTCGATCACCTGCCTGCTCGCCTACGCGCTGTTCGGCCCGAGCCGGATCCTGGTCCTGGGCCCGGACTCCTCCCTGGGGCCGATGATCGCCGCCGCCGTCCTCCCGCTGGCCGCCGCCGGCCAGGACAGCGCCCGCGCGGTCGCCCTGGCCTCGATGCTGGCCCTCCTGGTGGCGGTGCTGATGATCGGCGGCGCGGCGGCCCGCCTGGGCTTCGTGGCGGACCTGCTGTCCAAGCCCACGATCATGGGCTACCTGAACGGCCTGGCGCTGACCATCCTGGTCGGGCAGCTGCCCAAGCTGTTCGGCTTCAAGGTGAGCGCCGAGGGCCTGATCCGCGAGATCCACGCCTTCGTCCGGGGGCTCGCGCGTGGCGAGGCGGTCGCCGCGGCCGCCGCCGTCGGGATCGCCGGGGTGATCCTCATCCTGGTGCTGCAACGCTGGCTGCCCAAGCTCCCGGCGGTCCTGATCATGGTCCTGGCAGCCGTCGCCGCCACCTCGGTGTTCGACCTCGCCGCGCACGGCGTCGACCTGGTCGGCGACCTGCCGCGCGGCTTCCCGCCGCTGACGCTGCCGGACGTGCGCTGGTCGGACATCGGCCCGCTGGTCGGCGCCGCCGCCGGCATCGCGCTGGTCTCGCTGGCCGACACCATCTCCACCGCCTCGGCCTTCGCCGAACGCACCGGCCAGGAGATCGACGGCGGCAAGGAGATGGTCGGCATCGGGGCGGCGAACCTGGCCGCAGGGTTCTTCCAAGGCTTCCCGGTCAGCACCAGCGGCTCCCGCACCGCCGTGGCCGAGCGGTCCGGCGCGCGCAGCCAGCTGACCGGTGTGGTCGGCGCGGTACTCATCACCTTGATGATCGTGCTGGTCCCGGGCCTGCTGCGGAACCTGCCCCAGCCCGCGCTGGCCGCCGTGGTCATCTGCGCCTCGCTGTCGCTGGCCGACGTCCCGGGCACGGTCCGGCTCTGGCACCAGCGGCGGACCGAGTTCCTGCTCTCGGCCGCGGCGTTCCTCGGCGTGGCGCTGCTCGGGGTGCTGCCCGGCATCGCGATCGCGGTGCTCCTGTCGATCCTCAATGTCTTCCGCCACGCGTGGCAGCCCTATGAGGCCGAGCTCGGGCGGATCAGCGGACTGCGCGGCTACTACGACCTGGAGACCCACCCGACCGCTCAGCGAGTCCCCGGCCTGGTGGTCTACCGCTTCGCGGCGCCGCTGATCTTCGCCAACGCCAAGACGTTCCGCAAGCGGGTCGTCCGACTGTCCCGGAGCCCGGGGACCCGGTGGATCCTGGTCGCCGCCGAGTCGGTGACCGATGTCGACGTCACCGCCTGCGACATGCTCATGAAGCTCACCGAGGACCTCCAGGAGCGGGGGATCGCGTTGGTGTTCGCCGAGCTTCAGGACCCGGTCCGGCGCAAGATCGAACAGTACGAGGACCAGGCGATCCCGGCGAGCCGCTTCTACCCGAGCGTCCACGCCGCCGAGGACGCCTTCCGGGCCGGCGCGCCGGACCACCGAACCCCGGGAGAGGGCGATGTCTGACCTGGAACGCGGCGAGAGCGCGGCGGACGACGGCGTGACCGGCGGCGCGGCCGGCAGCGCGTCCGAGCAACCCCGCGGCCCGGCCTACGACGTCGGCCGCCGCCGGGCCGCCGGCATCTACGGGGCCATCGTCACCGCGGCGATCTTCGCCGCGACCTCCGGGCTGTCGACCGCGTCGCTCGTGGTCGCGGTCGTCGTCACCCTGGTGGTCTACTGGCTGGCCGAGGAATACGCCGATCTGCTCGGCGAACAGATCGAGGACGGACGCCTGCCGTCCCCGGCCCGCATCGGGCACGCGCTCGCCGAGACCTGGCCCATGGTCACGGCCTCGTTCCTGCCGCTGGCCGCCGCGGTCGTGGCCCGCCTGGCCGGGGCCTCGTCGCTGACCGCCGCGAACATCGGGCTCGCGGCCGTGGTGCTCCTGCTGGGGGCGCACAGCTGGGCGGCGGCCCGCGCGGCGCACCTGACCGGCTGGCGCCTGGCCGGGGCGACGGCCACCGCCGTGGCCCTCGGGGTCGTCATGGTGCTGCTCAAGAACCTGGTGCTGCTTCACCTGCACTGACGCCGGCCGAAGGTCTTGTTCGGCGACGGTCGGCCGCGATCACGGCAGCGGCACAGGCGGCGCCGAGCGCGAAGCCGGCCAGGACGTCGCCCGGATAGTGCACGCCGGTGTGCACCCGCGAATACCCGACGGCGGCGGCGAGGGCTCCCAACGGCAGGGCGGCCGCGGGAACCTCGGAGCTCACCGCCACCGCGAACGCCGCAGCGGACGCGGAATGCCCCGAGGGGAAAGCCGTCGAGGCGGGCATCCGGACCCTGCGCCGCAGCGGGACCCCGATCATGTCCCAGTCCGGCCGGCGCCGGCTGAACAGCCGCTTGCCGAGCAGGTTGGCGCTCGCCGAGGTGAGGCCGATGGCTGCCAGCCCCCTGACGGCGCCGCGGCGCGGTGCCCCGGACCGCGTCGCGAGAAGTGCCGCGATCGCCAGGGAGATCTTGGAATGGTCCGCCGCGTTCGAAAGCCGGGAGAGTGCCTCGTCCAGCCTGCTGCTGCCGGTGCTGCGCGCGACGGCCGCGTACAGGGCGGCGTCCGCCGACGCGGCTCCGGCGCGGGCGGCGTCGGCAACGGTGCGGATTCGCTGAGTCATCGTTCCACCGCCGCTTCTGTCGACTTCGCTTCTGCCGACTTCCCGGGAAGGGTCAGCGCGAGCACGCCGAGCCGGCGCCAGTCGACCGACCGCCGCGCCTCCGGGACGCCGGGGCGCTCCCGCGGAACCCGGACCCGCAGGGCTCCCGGGAGGATGCGGCAGCGGACCGGGGTCGGGAGGGTGAGCGCCTCGCCGTCCACCCCGGCCTGGACCGTGTCCGTGTCGGCCGTGATGGTCACCTCGTCGGCGGTCATCGTGGTGAGCGCGCCGGACTGCTCGCCGCGCAGGGCCAGATCCGCCGCCTGCGCCGCGCCGCGCACCGTCAGGCCTATGACGCCCAGCTTTCCGGTGTCCATGCGCGGCCGGCGGCCCGCGCCGTACCAGCCTGTGTCGTAGGGGTTGCAGCTCACCAGCACCGCCTGCGGACCGGCCAGGACCGTCCCGTCGATGTGTGCTGTCAGACGGGCCCCGGCGTAGCCGGTCAGCAGGTCCGGGAGCTGATCGAGCGTGGTGGAGGCCTTCGCGTCCCGGTACTCGGGGCGCTGCACGATCTCGGCGTAGACGCCGAAGGAGGCGTTGTTCACGAACGTCCGCCCCGCCACCTCCCCGAGGTCGACCCGCAGTTCGACGCCGTCGGTGAGCGCCAGCAGGCAGCGGCTCGGATCGTCGCGGTCCAGGCCGAGGTCCATGGCGAAGTGGTTGCGGGTGCCGGCCGAGATCACCAGGAACGGCACGCCGTGCTCGGCGGCCACCCCGGCGACCAGGGCCTGCGTGCCGTCCCCGCCGGCCACGCCGAGCAGGTCCGCGCCGTCGGCGAGGGCCTGCCGGGCGAGTGCGGCGACGTCCTGGTGGTGTGCCGGGTCCAGCAGGATCACCCGGCAGCCCAGAGCCTCGGCCTTGCGGACAAGGTCGAACTGCTCGACCTTGCCGCCGCCGGAGGCCGGATTCATGATCAGGACCGGACGGCGCGGCGCGGGGGTGCGCAGCACCGGCGCGCCCTGCTCGGCCCGGTCGGCGCGCAGCGCCGCGCGGCCGCAGGCAATGGCCGCGGCCCAGGCCACCGCGGCGCCGAGGGCGATGAGCCAGCGGACTGTCGAGTTGGCGTAGAGCAGGACCATGCCGACCAGCGCGCCGATCGCGACCAGGACCCCTGCGGCCCGGGCAGCGCCGTGGTGAGTCAGGGCCCACCAGCTCCCGACCGCGGCCAGCGCCAGCGCGGCGACCGCGATCAGGACGGCCACGATGGCGCCGCCCAGATCGGTCGCCGCGATCAGGAGCCCGACCGCGGCCAGGACGAGGGCGAGCGCTGCGCGGGCCAGCCAGCGCGCTCGGCGTGCGTGCCGTGCCTGCCGCGCTCGCCGTGCCGGGCCTGCTTGCTCCTGTCCGGCCCGATGGGATGGCACGCGCGGCGTTCTCAGGTTCTGGCGACCGGCTCGTCGCTGCCGCCGATCAGCGACCACAGGGCGAAGCCGTCGATCGCGATGAGGGCCAGCGCCCACCAGGTCTGGTAGGGCAGCCACATGAAGTTGACGATCATCGCTATCCCGACGATGGCGACACCGATGACCTTGGCCCACGTGGCGCCGGTGTAGGCACCCCAGCCGACGATCGCGACCAGGACGCCGAGGACCAGGTGGATCCAGCCCCACGAGGTGGTGGAGAACTTGAACGTGTAGTTGCCGATCTGCCGGTACACGTCGTCGTTGGCGATAGCGGTGATCCCCTGGAAGACGTTCATGATGCCCGAGATCATCAGCAGTACGCCGGCGAAGACCGCGTGGTGCGGTGTCCGGGACGCTGTTCCGCGTGGAACCGTGGCCTGACTCATGGCTGTCATCTCCACTCGCGCACAACCGGGTGCGCATTCGGTCTGTACCGCACCGTTCGGGTACGACTTCTCATCCTCAGCTCGCCGCCGGGGGTCTGGCGATGGGGGCGAGTCCGTTCGTGTGAAATCGAGGAAAGCTAGCGATGCCGGCGCCGAACGCGGCGCAGGTACCAAACCAGACCGGTCACCGAGGAGATGAGGACGGCCAGCGACAGCAGCGCGGGCCACTCGTGCCCGGCGATCTTGACGTCGAGCGAGAGGAACACGGCGAACCCGCCCACGATGAGCGCCAACGAGGCCAGCGCCCGCAGCGCCGCCGCCGCGAGTCCCGGGGCGTCGGAAGCCTTGCGCGGCAAGCGGATCGCCCTCTCCGGCCCCGAGTAGAACACCGAGACCCGCTCGGCCAGCTCGACCGTGCCGCGGTAGTACGACATCGACAGGTAGGGGAGCCAGATCAGCGGCACCACCATGCCCACGAGCAGCGCCAGACCGAGCACGATCCACCGCCCGAGATGGACCAGCTTGCTCACCCGGGTGACCGCCGCCGGCGCGATCAGCCCGAGCAGCTTGGCCATGCGCCGGATCACGTCGACCATGGCGTAGGCGGCAGAGTGCTTCTTCGGGACCTCGGACCCCGCCGCCGGCAACTTCTTCAGCGCCGCCGCCGCGCGCGCCACGTCGCCGTGGACACCCATGATCACCAACAGCTCGGCGGCGCGCTCGGGATCCCGCGGATCGCGGTCGGACACGGCCGCCATGCGCAGCATCATCTTGATCTGGGCCAGCAGGGCGGCGACGAAGGCCACCGGCACGAAGGCGATGAAGGGCCCGCCGACGAACCCGCCCTCGCGGGCCGTCTCCCGGATCCCCTGCTGCGCGATCAGGCGTTCCAGCTGCGAGGTGTCGGCATCCGGGTTCTGGGTGCGCAGCGCGGTGACGTAGGCGGGAATGCCGGGGCCCAGCATCGTCTGCGAGAAGACCGCGAGGTTCTCCGGGAGGTGGCCGGGGTCGCGCAGGACGATGCGGAGCAGCGTGCGGGCCAGCTCCGTAGTGCGGCGCGTCTCCCGGTTGCCCGCGGACGATGCGGCGCCCGCAGCTGGCATGGGCACTCCTTCGTCGAGCGCAGCCGTAGTGCGTCCGTGGCGTGGCCCTGGTGCGGCCGTAGTGCGTCCGTGGCGCGGCCGTCCGCCCCGGGTGCGCTTGTCAGATGCCCGATGCCCGATACCCGATACAACTGCAGACGCAGACGGAGATCGGCGCGGCGCACTCCGGGGCGGCGGCCGCTGAGGTCACATGCTGCCGCCGTCCTCCATCTCCATCATCTCCGTCTCGGCCACCGCGATCGCGAAGCCGAGCGCCTCGGTGATGTGGCCGGCGGCCGACATGACGCGGGCCGTGCCGACGACCGGCGCGATGGCGACGAGGAGGTCCTGGACCTGGTCCATGGTCACCTCGGCCTCCTGGGCCGGACCGACGTGGGCGAGGTAGGAGATCGGCGGTGCGTCCATCGCGCACAGTGCGGCCAGGCGGGTGAGCACGAGCGTGCTCGGCTCCAGGTTGCACCGCTCGAGCGAGTCGATCGTCATCGCGGCGAGCGTGTCCAGTACCGGAGTCTCGGATGTGACGGCCATGATTGGCTGCCTTCCTTCAGAGGCCGAGCCGGCGAAGGCCGCGCGGAATGAGCGAACCCTCATCGGCACTAGCGGTTCGATAGTAAGAGCGATCCCGGCCCCCCGCATTACGGGCGCCAAACCGTCCCCGACCGGCATGACCTGCGAGGGGATCACAACCTCCGGACGGCCGTGCCCATCACGATGTCGTGGGCGGCGCGGCGGCGCGGATCCAGCACCGTGGTGACCATGCCGGCCAGCCAGATCGGCGCGAACAGCAGGCCGAAGAACGCCCGCAGCGCGGCGCGCGGCGCGCCGACCCGCGAGCCGTCGGGCCGCAGGACGGCGATGCCGAAGAGCACGCCGCCGAGCGTCTGGCCGGTGACGCACCAGCTGAGCCAGAAGTACAGAGGCAGGAGCGCGGCGACGATCTCGGCGCTGTCCTTCAGCCATCCGGGAGCCGAGCCCTCCACGGAAGCCCACAAGGCCGGCACCCCGAAGCCGACGGCCACGGAGGCGATCAGGAGCAGGACGGCGTCGACACTCAGCGCCGACAATCGGGTGACCAGGCCTGAGTACTGCTCATGCCGCTCGTGGGCGGAAGGCTCTTCTCCGGCCGTCATCCCTCACTACCCCGCCGTCCGAACAGCCTGTGCACCAGGGCCTCCACCCGGTCGTCGGCGTCGGCGGAGGCGCGGCGTGCTTCGGCGACGCTGCGTGAGAGCATGTCGCGGCTCTGAGTGGCCACCAGGTCCTGGACGCGCTCGTCCTTCGTGAGGTCCTCGATCACCACCGGGACGACGTCCGCCCGGATCTTCGGCAGCACGCCGTCGATCACTTCCGGGACGAGTTCCTCGACCAGGTAGGGCTTCATCGACTCCGCCACCCGCCGGACGATCTGCCGGTCCGTCCACGCGGCGGCCGCGCCCAGCACCTGGTCGGCCGGCCCGGACAGCCTGCCCGCGGTGCTCTTGATCAGCGCGTCGCCCCGGCGGGCGGCCGCGTGGTACCGGCGATCCGCCTCGCCCGCCGTGGCCCGGCCCCTGTCGATCACCACCCGCGCGGTCTCCGCACCGAACTCGGTCAGGACCTCCACCGCCTGCAGCGCGGACCCGATCCCGGCCGCGAACAGCCTGACCACCGCTGACGGCAAGGGCTCGTCATCGTGTTCCTTCTCCATGGGCCGCTGCCCCTTCGGACCGGGCTGTGAGGCGGTGGCGGTCCTCAGGTCCCCAAGATCTTCTGCTTCTGCGCCTCGAACTCCGCCTCGGAGAGGATGCCGCTGTCCTTCAGGGAAGCGAGTTCCTTGAGCTGAGCGAGCTTGTCATCCATCGAGGGCGCGGCCGGGGCTGCCGGTTCGGCGGCGGCCGGCGGTTCCGCCTGCATGGTGGCCTGCACCGGCTGGTCCTGCTGGGCCCAGCGTCCGGCCTGGCGCCGGGAGACTCGGTTGGACACCGCTGTCGCCGTGCCCGCGACCACCGCGGTGCGCGCGACTCCTCGGAGCAATCCCATGATCAGGCACCTTTCAGCTGCTGGAACCGGCGGCGGCGATCTCGAGGGCGTCGAGCAGATCCGCGACCGGGATGCGGCCGCCGGCGACGACCTCGGCCCCGTTGTGCCGCAACGCGCTGACGAACGGCGCGGCCCAGGTGTTCTCGTACACGAGGATCCCGGCGGAGGTCCCGGGCCGCAGCACCGAAGCGGCCTCGGCGATCTCCTCGTCGCCGAGCAGCCCCGAGGAGGCGCCTTGGAAGACGGCCAGCTCCAGCTGTCCGTCGGCGTCCTCGTCGGCGAGGTCGAGCACCGTAACGGTCCCGTCGTCGCCCTTGGTCACGAAGGTCAGGTCCAGGATCCGGATGATGCCCCGCTCGACCAGGTCGACCAGGATCGGCAGGCCCTCCCCCCGCATGTCTTCGCGAGGGAACTCCACGACGATGTAGTCGATGGGCCCCATTTCGAGCTCGTCGCTCATGTCCACTCCGTAGATGGTGTGAGGCTCTTCTTTCACCGGTGAAGCCCTGTGCCACGCCGTGCCACGCCGCGCACGGACGGCGCATCGGTGATCGGCGAGCGGTCCGGCGACCACACCTCCATCAACGTCCCGCCGATCACCAACGGCAACCGTGTTGCACCCAGTCGGGTGAAACCGCCTCAGCCGCTCCTGCCGTGCACGGTCCGGGTCACCTGGTCGGCCGTGCCGGGCGAGATGACGCTCGTGCCGCCGAACAACGACACCGCGATCAAAGCCGGCTGGAGCTGCTGGAGCAGAGCCACGGTCCTCGGATCCAGCGTCGAGGGGACGATCACCAACTGGGCTCCGGCGTTCGCGGCATAGGCGCCGCCGGTGAGGGCGTCGGGGAACGCCGCGCCGGTCGCGATGCCGATGCGGGTCACGCCGCCGGCCGCGGCGGCCGCGCGGACCAGCCGCTGGTCCGTGTCGTAGCGGTCGGTCCCGGCGTAGACCTGGACGAAGCCGCCCAGGCCCGCGCTGGCCGAGGCGGCCTGGCCGCCGACCGCCCAGACCGCGGGCGCGCCCGGGGTGGAGGCCGAAGCCTTGCCGCGGACGTAGGCCGCGATGCGCGGATCCAGGGTCTTGCCGTCGGTCGGCAGGATCGCGGCCGGGACGCCGCCGGCCGCCGCCGGTCCGGCCGCGAACGGGCCGGCCGCCAGGGCGTCGGCGAAGTCCTGGCCGGTGGCCAGCACCACGTGCGCCGGGTTGCCCAGGCCGCGCTGCGCGATGTCCAGCGCGGTGGCGTCGCGGTTCGGCCCGGAGTAGCGGTTCACCGTGTAACCCAGGCTGCGCAACCGGTTCTCCACAGCTGTGGACACCGCGGAGGTCCCGCCGAGGATGTCGACCGTGCCGCTGCCGCCGAGCACCCGGCGGATCTCGTTCTCGCTCGACGTGGTCAGCGTCGCGGGATCGGTGAGCAGCAGCGGCCCGTGCACCTTGGCCGCCAACGGCACGCCGGCGAGCGCGTCCGGGAACATGTCGCCGCGGGCCAGCACCACGCCGTGCGCCGTGGCCCTGGCGGTCCCGTCGCCGCCGGCGTTCGCCCACTGCGACTGCGACACCGCGACGCCGGTCAGGTAGCGGTCGCTGCCCGACAGCCGCGTGACCAACGGATCGGCGGCCGGCTGGTTCGGGGGAGGGGGAGGCGGAGCGGCTGCGGGATCCTCGCCGGTTCCGGAGAGCTGCACGTACATCGCGCCCTGGCCGGTGTCGGCGCTGATCTCGTACACGGCGTTCGCCGGACCGGCGACGGTTGGGGCGTAGGTGACGGCCAGCTGGGCCCCTTGGCCGGGGCCCAGGACCAGGCCCTCGGTCGGCGGCCGCGTGGTGAAGAACTGTCCGGCCGGCGCCTTGGCCTTGGTGATGGTCGCCGGGACGTTGCCGATGTTGGTCACCCAGAACGTCAGCGTGCCGGAGTCGCCGAACGGTATCGTGCCGAAGTCCATCAAGGACGTCGACAGGGAGATGTGGCCGAATCCGGTGACGCCGCCCCCGGACAGCGGGATCGTCAGGGTGTCCTGAGACCCTGTGCCGCTGGTCGAGGCGATCGAGATCGCGTCCTGGTAAGGCTGTTGGGCGGTCGGTGTGAAGGTGACGGACACGTCGATGCCCGCACCCGGCGGGATCACCGTGCCCGCGGCCGGCAGACCGGCCACGGCGAACGCGCCGCCGGGCGCCGGCCCCGTGGCCGAGCCGATGGTCTCGGGTGTGGTGCCGGTGTTGACGATCCGCGCCGGCAGCGTGGCACTGATCCCGGTCGGCTGGTCGTCGTTGAAGACCAGCGCGGGCGGGCTCGAGCCGAGGCCGTCCTGCGTGCCGGTGCCGGTCAGCGCGGCGCCGAAGGTGCCCTGGTCGGTGGCCAGCGACAGGATCGCGGTGTTCGCGCCGGGCACCGACGGGGTGAAGCCGATCGGCAGCGTCAGCGTGTCGCCGGCGGCCATGACGCGCGGCAGGGCGGCGCCGTCGGTGTCGACCTGGAAGTCCGCCGAAGAGGCCTTCACCCCGGTGACGGTCACCGCCCGGGTCGCGGTGAGCGTCACCGTGCCCTGAACCGTGCTGCCGACGGCCTCCTGGCCGAACGCGGTCTGGGGCGCTGTCAGCGCCGCGGTGGTGGGACTGCCGAAGCCGAGCACGTGGCCGTCGCGGGTGCCGACGTACACGTGCCCCTTGTCGGTGGCCGGGACGACGAACTTCGGCGCGGTGCCGATCGGCGCCGAGTACAGCAGTGGCAGATGGCCGTCGGCACCGGGAAGGGCCCCGTACGCCCGCAGCTCGGCGTTGACCCCGGACGCCCCGCCGGGCGCGACGACCACCCAGACCACGGCGCTGCCGGACGTCGTGCCGTCGGAGGTGACGACCGGGGAGCCGCTGGTGTAGCCGAAGGCGTCGGCGGTGGTCCCGACCGCGCTCAGGCTCGGCGTACCGTCGGCCGAGGCGCCGTACCGGAAAGCCCGCATCGGGCCGTTGTTCCCGACCGCGTAGACCCACCCGCCGTCGCCGCCCCAGACCGCCGGATGGCCCCACTGGCCGGCGAACGGCCCCGAGACGCTGACGACGTCGTCGGTCCCGCCCGGGCCCTGGGCGTTGCCGCCGAGCGCGTTCCGGTCGAGCAGGAACACCCGGCCGTCCTTGCCCTGCTCCATCAGCAGGGACTGGCCCGAAGCGGTCGGGAAGTACTGGTCCGGCAGGCCGACCGGACCACCGGAACCGAGGTCCTGGTCGTTGATGTCCAGCGCGGCGTTGTTCGTCGGACTGAAGAAGTCGGCCGTGCTCAGCGTCCCGTCGGCGTTCACCTGGAGCCGCACCACCGACTCGCCGAGGTCCTGCGGCGGTGTACTCCCGCCGACCCCGCTGGGGCTGCTGTGCGGACTCATCCCGTTCCCGGTGGACAGGAAGATCCGTCCGTCCCCGTCCGACATCAAACCGCTGCCGGCCTGCCAGATGCCCGCTCCGGTCCCGACTCCGCCGGCCTCGTCGGTCCACATCGCGGTCTGCTTCCCGGTGGCGGCATCGACGCCGACGACGTAGCCGCGATAGGGCGTGAAGTCGCAGTGCGCACCGAAGCCGGCGTAGACGACGCCGTCCATCAGCAACAGACCGGGACGCTGCATCTGGTGGAAGGCATCGAAGCTGGTCGTGGGATCGTTGTCCGGCGAGCCCTTGATCTCCGTCGGAAACCCGGGACGCTCCCGCCCGGTCTCCGCATCGAGCGCGTGCATGTACCAATGCGCCGAGGCGACGTTCCCGCCCGAGTACGTCTTCGAGGTCAGATACACGGTGCCGGTGGCCGGGTCGAAGACAGGCGTCGCCGTACTGCCGATCTGCGGAGTCAGATCCCCGCATCCACTGGCCGCCGCCGGCCAGGCCGGCCCGAGGTTCACATGCCAGGCGACGGCACCGCTCCCCGGATCCAGCCCGTAGACGCTGTTGTTCTCGGTGGTCACGACCAGCACGTCACCAGCGGTGATCGGCTCCGCGTAGACCTGCCCGTCGACCGCCGTGGAGAAGATCTGCCCGAACCCGGACGAGGTGATCGTCGCCGGCCCCAGACCCGGCTCGGCCGAATCCCACCCGGTCCGCAGGTTGTCGACGGACACAGTGGTCGCGGCGGCATGGCCGACCACGGGCTGTGCCAGCGCGGCGATGAGAGTGACGCCCGTCCCGAGCGCGGAAAGCCGGATCCTGAAGGTCGACAACACGCTGTCCTGTCCCCTTGAAGCGACGCCCGGGTGACCGCCGTGGGGCATGTGCCGGAACACCTGGCGAAATCGCCGATGCGGAGGATTTTCGGGCGGCGGGAGCCGTGGTGTCAACCGGCAAGCGCTTGAAAACAGAGCCCTGATCTGCGAAAAGATGGCTTCGTGGCCGCCGCCGATCCGATCGAGCTCGCCCCGGGGACTCTCGCCCTTATCGTTCCGGGCGAGCCGTTCGCCGCGCGGCCGGCCTTGCGCCTGGACAGCTTGGAACTGTCCCTGGCGACCGACGGCGATCGGTCTTTTGAAGCGCGACTGGCCGAGACGACCGGAAGCAGCGAGTGGCTCTGGGACGCTGCCGAGTACTGGAGGTTCGACCGCACCTCGTCGCGGTTGGTGGCGATCACCGTGTCCTTGCCCGCGGACAACTGTCCGAAAGAGGATCCCGAGGCTTGGGCGCAGGCACCGACGGTCACCGGGAGTATCGAACTTGCCACTCCCGGGGACTTCACCCGAGCGGAAGGCGTCGCTCGCTGGATCGACCCGGCGGGGACCACGCTGATCCTCCGCTACGAGCCGCCGGACTTGCCACAGCCGGAGTCGCCGACCCGTCCCCCGGACCGACGACGAGTCCGCCTGACAGAGGGCTGCTTCCTGCTCATCGAGAGCGACCGAGTGGCGGGCTGGCAGCTGGAACGCCCGGCCAGGTTCATCACCGGGGACTCAGGCGGCGCACCGCTGCCCGGGGCCGAGGTGGAGGAAGAACTCGGCCGCCTCCTCAGCACCCTTATTGCGCTCACCGACGACGTCCTCCTCGACGCGCTGGACCGCGGCGATGCCGCGACGCGCGAAGCGTTGCAGAGCCTGGACCAGCGGCTTGAGCCGTACTGCGCACAGCACGACTCCCGCGCACTGGAGATGCGAAGGCTTACCCGCCAGGTCCTGGAGGACTTCGGGCCGCGGCCTTCGTAGACGCTTGCAGCAGTGTCGGCTACTGCACCTTGCCCTTCACCGCAGAGACGATCTCGGACAAGACACCGCTGCTAACGGCCTTCTCCCCTCCGAAGACGGTGACGGCGGTCAGCGCATTGGCCCAGCCCGACAACTGCTGAAGAGTCGGCGCCGCCAACGCGTCGCTCTCAGTGATCAGCAGCGGCATACCGGCGTTGGCCGCATAGGCGCCTCCGGTCAGGGCGTCCGGGAACGACACCGCCGCGTTGTCGCCGAGGATGTAGACGGTCTTGTCAGGCGCGGGACCACCGGTGACCCGGGCGATCTCGGCGCTGGTGGCCCGGTCCAGAGTGCTGGGATCGGTGAGCAGCAGCGGGCCGTGGACGTGCGCGGCCAGCGGGACGCCTGCCAGAGCGTCAGGAGCCTGATCGCCGCGCGCCAGGACCACGGCGTTCGCGCTGCCGTCCTTCCACTGCGCCTGCGAGACCAGCAGCGAGGTCTGGTACCTGTCGCTGCCGCCGATGCGCTTAACAGAGGGCTGAGTAACTGGAGGCGGGGGCGGTGGGGACGACGGCAGAACCACTGCTGCTGACCGCCCCGCAGACCCTGCCGGACGCGGTGGGCGCCGCACTGAGCGCCATGGCGCCGTACTTGAAGGCGGTCACCGTATTCGGCGGCCCGATGGCCGTCTCGCCCACCGTGGAGAGCGAGATCGCGGCCAGGGTTCACGGGCGGTTGCAGCAGTGAGAGCCGCACGCCTCCCAGCTACAAGCCTCCCAGCTACAAGCCGAACGGCTCGTCGCCCACGATCACCGCGGCGATCCTAGGCGCGGCCGCCGTGGCGGCGATCCGCATCGGCACGAAGGCGTGCGACTTCAAGCCCTGATAGCGCGTCAAGAAGACCAGCCGCCCACCCGCGCCGTCGTCGACGAGCGTCGCGGCGTACCGCCCATCGGGCGCGTACACCGTGTCGCCGTCGCGCCGGCCGACCAGGCGACCGGTCTTGTCGAACAGCTTGTCCCCCGACACCTGAATCGGTGCACCCTGCTTCGTGTAGAGCATCTGGTTCAACTGAGTGGACTCCCGCTCCGGGCGATCACAGTTATGGCAGCGTCCTGTCTATCTTCCCGCCTGACTAGCGGGGACACGGGGGAGGGGTTCATCGATGGTGCGTCCGTCTGGGTGGGACATTCTGGGGTTGGATGGGGATCCGACGCCGGGTGTGGTGGAGTCGGTGCAGGTGTTGGCGAGGGAGTTCGGGGACTTCGCCCATGATGTGGAGGCGGCGTATCGGAGTCTGAACAGTTTTGGTTCGGATCCTCGCAGAGGATGCAGAAGGGCCCGCGGGGGCGTTCGACGGGCACATAGACGGCATCGTGCAGGTTCGCGGTCTCGCGAGTCCCGAACCGAGTCCGCATGGCAACAGCGTCCCGCACCCGTGCGATGTGAACTGCCAGCCAGTTCTCAACGTACTCGGGGTCACGTGGTAGAGGTCGTCCTATGCCGCCGAGCTATAACAGCCTCAGCCTGGGGCCGAGCGACCTTGAGACCTACGCTGCGGAAGCAGCGCGCCATGACATGGACGCCGTCCGGGGAGCGGCTACCGCTCTGGTGGATCTGGTGCTCACCGACGACTACGCGTACATGGACGCGCTGCCGATCGCTGTGCAGACCTCAGTGCTCACGCCGCTCGGGATGCTCAGCGACGCTTTGGACGACCGAGTGGATGACCCGATCATCATCGCGGCGATCCGCTCCGTTAAGGGCTCGGTGCGGGGTGTTCTGGCGCAGTGCCCTCCGGAAATGAGAGAACTGATCGAGAATCTTCCGTAGCGGGATCGCCTTCAGGGTGTCCGACTGGGCACTACGCGGTGAGCTTGTACGTGGTGATCTGCCCACCGCTGATGGTGACGGTCCCAGCCGGGGTCGTGGCATCGCGCCAGATCGTGTACCGGCCGGCCTGCACGTCCGGGTAGACGGCGTCGTAGCGGGGCTGCGGCACGGTTTGGCGTTCTCGAACCATGGAGTGGGTGCGGTGGGGCTCGCCGGTGCCATCCAGCGGGCTGATCTCGATTTCCACACCGAGCAGGTCTGCCTCGGCCTGGATGATCAGGGCACCGATGTCGCCGCCGAGGTTCAACACGACGCTGCCGACCGCGGAGGGACCATGGTTGTGCTCGTTCATCGGCGGCTCTACCTCTTTCGTTCTTTTCCGATGGTGGATGTGAGGGCGCCCGGGGGTGATCGGACTGACCACCCCCGGGCGCCGCATCATGGTCGTGACGTGGCTGATCAGGGCATGAAGTTGTAGCCGCTGTAGGGCACGGGAAGGTACGGGAAGTTCGCCAGGTAGGCGGGGAAGCCCGGGACCGGCGGGGTGAAGTCGGTCACGACGCCTGCTGCCGCGTCGGGGGTGTAGGTGGCCACCAGGGCGTAGGTGACTCCGGCGATGGCGCGCAGTTCGATGGTGACGACGTCGTCGGCGACGCGGCGGCCGTTGGGGAAGCCGGCGAGGTCGCCGCCCAGCAGGCCCAGGTTGTTGGGGTTGGCCGTGGGCTTGATCGCGGTGTTCAGGCGGAGCATGTCGGCCTGGACGTCGCCGGTGTTGTTCTGGAAGCCGGGGATGATCCCGGAGGGGATGCCGGTGAGCAGGATCGCCAGCAGGTCGGCGCGGGCGGTGCCGGCGGCGTCCAGGGCGGCCAGGTTCGGGAAGACGCCGGGGTACAGGACCGGCAGCAGCGCGGCCAGTTCGGGGTGGGCGACGTACTGGGCGAACTGCTTGTCGTCGGACGGCGGCAGCGCGTTCCACTCGTCCTTGCGTGCCATCGGCACCAGGACCTCGTTGAACAGCGGGTTGCCCAGGCGGGAGACCTGGACGAACGGCCCGTTCTCCTCGTCCCGGCCCGGCTCGACCTCGCGGACGGTGACCTTGCGGCGGCTGGCGCTGGTCCACACGCCGATCACCGCGCGCGGGTCCGACGGGTTGCCGCCGTGCCAGCGGTCGCGGGTCAGGTCCTTGATGGGCACCTGGATCGCGATGCTGTGCACGTTGACCTGTGCGGTGGCGTTGACGCCCTGCTCGGCGGGCAGTACCAGGCCGGGGATGTTGAAGGTGGTGTGCAGGTTCTGGAACGGGCGCAGGTTCCCGAGGTCGAAGATCGACCCGAGGTCGACGTAGAACCCCTCGGCGCGCTGGCCGGCGAAGACCGTGCGGCCGCGGCCGAGGTTGTGCACGGCCATCTGTGCCAAGGCCGGGTAGTCCGGCGTGGACAGCGGACCGATGTTGCACGGCGGGCACGCCAGGTCGCGGCCCAGGGTGGTGCAGCGGCCGTCGGCGTCGACGCGGGTGACGGTGTAGGTCTGGCGCCGGTTCCAGTTGGTGCTGTCCAGCGACAGGATCGGGCCGGTGTTGTACAGGAAGGTGTCGGGGTTGGCCACGGTGGTCTTGAACTGGAACTGGTAGGTCACGTCCGGGCGGCCGTCGCCGGTGTTGTCGATGTGGATCTCGTACAGGACGTCGTCACCGAACTCGTAGAAGTTCGGCCCGCCGGCCGGACCCTGCAACGGCAGGTAGTTGGCGATCAGCGTGACGGTGTCCGGCGCGTTCGGGCTGACGAACGCGTACACGTCGGTACTGTCGGCGACCGGGTCCTTGGAGATCTCGGGGGCTTCGCGATGGGAGGACATGAGAGGGGCCTCGATTACTGAGCGGAGGTGGGGAGGGAGTCAGAGCGCCGGGCTACTCGGCGGGTGTGGAGGGGTGGTCGGGCGTCAGCGCGCGGCGGCGATCAGGCGCGAGGCCAGGTCCCGGTCGCGCACCCGCACGTGGCGGTCGCCGACGTAGAGGTCGAGGTCACCGGTCCGCGCGTCCCGCACGTGGACGACGACGGTCTCGCCGGCCGCGGGGCGGTCGTCCCGGGCCGGAAAGGCCGCCGTGGGGGTCCGGTGGCCGCTCGAAGGGTTCTCGGGCGACGTGTGCGCCTGCGCGGGGGTGCGTGCGGAAACCACCGCCGCCGTGCCCAGGACGGCGGCACCCGCCGCACTGCGCACCAGGCCCCTGCGCGACAGGGCGAGCTCGTGTTGCATGTCGGATTCCATTGCTGCCTTCTTTCTGTCCACAGCGCGTGAGAGCGCGGGGATGTGTTGCGATCGAATGGCCAAGACAGTTCTAGAGCTGCTCAATGCTCGGCAATATGCTGATTGCGATGCGTCTTCGGGTAATGCACCCGTTTAGCCGATGTCTCCGCCACATGCGAGCTACATGGGAGCTACATGGGAGCGCCTTGGCGCCTCAGCCCGTCGGGGCGTACGGCCGCATCATTTCGTTGTCCTCGTGATCGATGATGTGGCAGTGCCAGACGTAGCCCGGTCCCTCGGTGGGGTCGAAGGGGAAGAGGTTCTCGCCGGGCGCGACGGCGCCGGTGGGCGTCGCGCTGGGCGCCCAACGGGCGATCAGCCTGGTCACCTGGTGCGGATTGATGTTGACGGTGTCCTTCCAGCCCGCCTCGCTCGGGGTCGGCGGCATGACCGGGCCGACCAGGTAGGGGCTGAACGCCCGGTTGCCGCCGATCGCGCCGTCGGCGTTCGGGGTGAGGTAGTCCCGGGGCGGCCCGTAGCCGGGGATGACCTCGCCGGGCGGGTACTTGACCTCGCCCAGGGTGCCGTCGCAGAGCTGTCCTTCGTAGGTGCCGCCGGGGAAGTCCTTGGCCCAGTCGGCGAAATACGCGTCGGTGTTGGCGTACTGCCGGTTGAGCACCTGGAACTGGATCAGGTGGAGGTGCATCGGGTGGGAGAACATCGCGCCGTTGAGCAGCTCCCAGACTTCGGTGGCCCCGACCCGCGGAAGTTCGGTCAGCCACAGGCCCTGGCCGTACCGGTCCTGGCTGGAGCCGCTGATCGGGGTCTTGGTGCCGGCCCGCAGGCCGGTCCACAGGCTGTTGTTGACCAGTGCGATGAGCGTCCCGGGGCCGCCGGGCGGCGCCGGCGTGCAGCCTTCGACCGTCTCCGGCTCGTTGACCAGCAGTTGGCGCGTGACGTTCACCGTCACGCCGCGAGCGACCTTCCCGCTGCCGGGGTCGGCGAGCCGGACCACCGGCGCCGGCAGTCCGGGACCACCGCGCAGCCGGGCACCGGTCGCCGGGTCGTACGTCCTGTCCCGGCCGGAGAGCGGGAGGGTGACGTCGATCCGCATGATCTGCCCGTCCAGCGACGGGTCCGGGGCCGGGCCGAGGGGGTACGAGCGAAGCGCGGAGTTGGTCAGGATCAGAGAGGCACCCGCCAACCCGGCGAAATCGATGATCACGTCGGCCCGCTCCGCCGGCGCGAGCATGAGCGGATGCCCACCCGGCCCCGACCCGCCGGGCGGATTGAGTTCCACGGGGGTGTCGAGCAGCCCGCCGTCGGTACCGATCTGCCAGAACCGCACCGCGGACGGCGCGTTGGACCGCACCGCGTTCGGCGCGTCGGTGAGGTTCATCGAGAGGTACCGGCCGTTGCACCCGTTCAGGAACCGGAAGCGGTAGCGCCGCGGCTCTACGGCGAGCACCGGCCAGGTGCGGCCGTTGACGGTCATCGCGTCACCGCCGAACGTGGGGATCCAGTACGGGTGCGCGACAGGGTTGGGCGGGTTGATGACCAGATCGGCCGCCTTGTTCGTCCCGTCGGGAAAGAGCAGCTGCCCGTTGGTGTCGAACTGCCGATCCTGAATCGCGAGCTCGATCTCGTACGGATCCGCCGGAAGCCGCAGCGGGTTGTCGTGGCAGCCGGTGTCGTACCGGTCCCGGACAAGGTAGAAGGCGGCGAGCCCGGCGAACACATTGAGCCTGGTGACCCCGAGCGCGTGGTCGTGGAACCACAGCGTGGTCGCCGGCTGGGCGTTCGGATACACGTAGACGGCCTCGTTCGCCCGCGCCGGATAGCTCGTGGCGTACCCAGCGCCCCGAATACCGGTCGAGGTGAACCAGGACTCCGGCCCGCCATCGACAGCGGAGGGCACCTCGCCACCGTGCAGATGCGGGGCAGCGGGGAACGGCCCGCGATACGGATCCTTGGAACCCATCTGGTTCAGCGGATCGGCCCAGTGGAGCGTCTGGTCGACCGTGAGCAGCGGCGCCACCTGCGAACCACGGTCGCACCCGGGCAACCGGTTCACGTAGCGCACCGTCGTAGGACGCCCCTCCCAAGCCTCGACAGTGCACCCGGGCCAGCTAGCGGGCCGATCCGCGACCTGATACCCCCACACCCAGGTACCGCGCGAATAGCGACGCGGATACATCCACCGCGGCAGCACCAGTTGCGGGAATTCCACGAAAGACGTCGTCATCGACGAAGCCCCGACCCGCTTCCCACTGAACGTCGCCAGCGAAGTGACATACTTCGGGATGTCCGCACCCGGCAGCGGATTCTGCGGCCGCAGCGCCGAAGCCATGGCACTCTGCGCCGGAATCAAACCATCAAGCGCGGCAAGCGAAGCAGCACCCAATCCCGCGACAAGAAGCCGACGACGACTCACCTGCGCCGAGCTGAACAGGTCAGCACTCGCTCTCTCCGACATGGCAGGCCTTCCTGGAAGAATGCGGCGCCAGCCACCTGCGGTATCGCAGCAGACTCCGTCGCCGGCAGATCCGCGATGCGAGCAAAACAACTTTGCGCCGACGCGATATGTCTACGCCGAGCATAGAGCTGGCCGATGTTCGTTCCAGGAACTGACTGAGAATTGCGCGGCATCTGCGTGTCGCAACAATCTGTCTATTAGCATTCTTATGGCGTCGGGATGTCGCCGGGGCGTCCCCGGTATGACCGGGCACATCACGGGCGACGGAGCGCGCGTCGCACTGATCACCGGCGGTGCAGTGGCATCGGCGCCGCCACGACACGTCTGCTGCCCAGGTCCCCCCTGATCGCCCCCACATGTGGCGGCATCGGAGTTGGGGTCCGGTGTGCTCCCGCCAGACGGCTGTCCCACGCCGACTGGCTGTCGACGATGTGCCATGACCTGCAGCGCCGTTTGCATGCAGTGGGCTATCAGCCTCCGCAGGGCCCGAACTCCGCTTACCCGGCACACGATAGCCTGACGTCGTACGTCGGGCGCCGGCCTCACCGCCCCGGCGGCAGAGGCTGCCAACAGAACAGCCCCTGCCCTGCGCTTCCGCAGATCAGGGGCTGTCTTTGGAAGGCACGATGGTGCGCGTTCCGCTCGGAGCGAAGTGATGGAAATCGAAATCTCTGAAATCCTCGACACCCCGAACCAACGCGTTCGGTTCCGTAGCGATGTAGGAACGGCTACTGGAACATGGTCGGACCCGAAACCCGCCTCACTCGGGCGAGTCCACGTCGAGTTCGACATCCCCGACGAGATCAGCGAGTGGCAGATGCTTGACAAGCCGTCCCCGAACAGCATCGAGGGCGGAGACGAACTGAAGGCTGGCGTGCGTATCGTCGCGACCGTCATCGACGACGGCAGCGATGACGATCCCGTGGTGAGCATCCGTGTAGGAACGGACGTCATCATGATCGAGCCGTCTGAGCGCCGGTCAGAGGTGGTTGCAGGCTCGACGATCGCCTTTACCGCGCCAGACCTTCATCTCTACCCGATCAATCTTTGACTGATCATCCACGCCTGACTTGGCTGCGGCCCCGGCATCCGTTGTGATGCCCGGGCCGCTTGGTGGCAACGGTGACGCAGTGCCTTGACCCGCACCCGATTCCCAGCAGTAGTATACCGAGTATGCTACTGCTGCGAGAGCCTGAGACGGCGAGGCGCCAGATCCGATGAGCTTCCGACACGCCCTGTTGGCCCTGCTCAGGGAGGGCCCGAAATACGGCCTGCAACTCCGCCAGGAGTTCGAGGCGCGCACCGGCGAGGTCTGGCCGTTGAACGTCGGCCAGGTCTACACCACGCTCCAGCGTCTGGAGCGTGACGGCCTCGTCGAACCCATCGAGGACGGCGACGGCGAGGCCGGCACGCAGAAGTCCTTCCGCATCACCGTCGAGGGCTCGGGCGAGCTCGCCGCCTGGCTGCGCACGCCTCCGGATCTGAGTCTGCCGCCACGTGACGAGCTTGTCGTCAAGGTGTTGGTGTCACTGCGGCTGCCTGATGTCGACGTGCACGAGGTGATCCAGGTGCACCGCCACTATCTCGTCGAGTTGATGCAGCAGTGGACACACCTGAAGGAGGACGATGACGGCGCCGATCTGGGGTTCGCGCTGGCTGTGGACGCCGAGCTGTTCCGTCTGGACTCGGTCGTGCGCTGGCTGGACTCCGCCGACGGCCGCATCAAGCGCGCCGCCGTCGGACCCCTTCCGGAGGCCCCGGCCGGGATGCCGAAACTGAGACGCCGCGTGGGGGTGCGCTGATCATGCTCGAGCTGAAGAACGTCTCCAAGTCCTACAACGACGGATCGACCGAGGTGCACGCCCTCCAGGGCGTCAACCTGAGCGTGGAGGCCGGCTCGCTCGTGGCCGTCATGGGCCCCAGCGGCTCGGGCAAGAGCACGCTGCTGACCGTGGCCGGCAGCCTGGAGGATCCGACCGAGGGCGACGTGCTCATCGACGGCCGGTCGCTGACCTCGCTCAGCCGTGACGCCAAAGCCGCGCTGCGCCGCCGCCGCATCGGCTACGTGTTCCAGGACTACAACCTGCTCGCGGGCCTCACCGCGGCCGAGAACGTCGCGATGCCGTTGGAGCTCGACGGTGTCCCGGCCCGAAAGGCGCGCGTGGCAGCCCTGAGCGCTATGGAGTCGCTCGGGCTGACCGACCGCGCGGGCCACTTCCCCGACCAGCTGTCGGGCGGCGAGCGCCAGCGGGTGTCGATCGCCCGCGCGATCGTGGGCGAGCGCGGCCTGCTGCTGGCCGACGAGCCGTCCGGCGCGCTGGACTCGGCCAACGGCGAGGCGGTGATGCGGCTGCTGGTGGCCGCGTGCAAGCGGGGTGTGGCCGCGGTGTTCGTGACACACGACGCGCAGCTCGCGGCGTGGGCCGACCGTGTCGTGTTCATCCGCGACGGCCGGATCGTGGACCAGACGTCGCGCCAGCGTCCTGAGTCGCTGCTGGAGTCGGCTCCGGGGAGCGGACGGTGAGCGCCGCGCCTGCCGCGGTGCTCGAACGGGAGCGCGCCGATCGCCCGGCGCGCGGTGGCCGACCGGCCAAGCGGGCCGTCCGGCGCTGGGCCTGGCGGCTGTTCCGCCGCGAGTGGCGCCAGCAGATCCTGGTCCTGGCACTGATCACGACAGCGGTGGCGGTGACGACGCTGGGCGGCGCGGTCCTGACCAACACACCGGTTCCGCCGACGTCCACGTTCGGTACCGCCTCTCATCAGGTCGTGCTGGAAGGCGACGGCGGCAGCGCCGGCCTGGCCGGCGACATCGACGCCGTCCGCAAGCATTTCGGCGGTGTCGACGTCATCGAGAATCAGGACGTCGCCACTGGGGCCAAAGGCGGCGCGCAGCTGCGGTCGCAGGACCCGAACGGTCTGTTCGGGCATCCGCTGCTCGCCCTGCGCTCCGGGCACTGGCCGACCGGCGTCGGCCAGATCGCGCTGACCGCGAATCTGGCATCGCAGCTGGGCTTGCGCATCGGCGACGTCTGGAAGGCCGCCGGACACGACTACGACGTCGTCGGCACCGTGGAGAACCCCTGGAACCTCGGCGACGCCTTCGCACTGGTCGCCCCGGGAACCCTGACCGGGCCGGTGCAGGCCACCGTGCTCTTCCACGCCACAGCCGACTCACTCGCGGGCTTCGCCTTCCCACAGCACGTCCAGCCGATCTCACCGCAGACGCCGTCCGGCATCCCGCCGGCCTTCCTGGTCCTGATCTTCACCTGCGTCGGGCTGGTCTTCGTGGGCCTGGTGTCAGTGGCCGGATTCACGGTCCTCGCCCAGCGTCGTCAGCGCGCCCTGGGGATGCTCGCTTCGCTCGGCGCCACCGATCGCGACGTGCGCCGGGTCATGGTCGCCAACGGCACGGTGGTCGGCGTGGCCGGGGCCATCGCGGGGGCTGTACTCGGGCTGGCGGTCTGGATCGCCTACGCGCCCGGCTTCTCGGCCAGCGTCAACCACCACGTGTCCTGGAGCCAGGTGCCGTGGTGGCTGATCGGCACCGCCATGGTCCTGGCGGTCGTCACCGCGACGCTGGCCGCCCGCCGGCCGGCGCGCGACGCCGCGCAGATGTCGGTGGTCGCCTCGCTCGCCCGCCGGCCGATGCCGCCCAAGCCGATCGCGCGCACCGCCTGGAAGCCGGCGGTCCTGCTGGCGGCCTCCGTGGTGCTGATGCTGGCCGGCGGCGGGGTCGCGGCCGGTGGCGGCGGCCGGGTGCAGGCCGGGGTGCTGGCCGCCCTGCTGTGCGCGATATTCGGGCTGATCTCGGTGGCGCCGCTCGCCGCCGGGGCGCTGGGCACGATCGCCGGCCGGATGCCGTTCGCGGCGCGCGTCGCGTTCCGGGACGTGGCCCGCTACCGCTCGCGGTCGGGACCGGCACTGGCGGCCAGTTCGGTGGCGGTCTACATGGCGATGATGGTCATCCTGATCACCGCCGGCCGCTTCTCGGACAGCGTCGACTACGTCGGGCCGAACCTGCCGTACAACGCCCTGATCGTCGCCGGCGGCTCCTCGGACGCGGCCCAGGGCCTCGGCCCCTCGACGCCACAGCCCGCCACGACCGCCACGACCGCCACGACCGCCACCCCAGCGGCCCAGGATCAGGCCGCTGCCACGGCGATCGGCACCGCCGTCGGCTCCTCGGACATCCTGCCGCTGGAAGTCGCCGAGGCCGGCGTCGGCACGTGCTCGGCCGGACACGGCGGCCGCAGCTGCCGCAGCAACGGCGTCGTCTACGTGGCCACCCCGGAACTACTGCGCCACTACGGAATCGACCCGGCCGCCATCAACCCGGACACGATGATCATCACCGCCAGGCAGCGCCTGAACCAGGTGGCGGACCTGGACGTCATCCCGCACCCCCAGGGCCCCCAGCCCGACGGGCCGCGCCCCACCCCCTTCCCCCACCCGAAAATCCAGTACTTCCCACAGCTGCCCACCGGCACCTCCGAACCCAACCTGGTGCTGACCCGGCACGCCGTGGACCTCATGCACCTCGGAACCACCGCCGACAACTGGCTGATCCACACCACCAAACCACTGACCGACACCGAGGCGGCGACCGCCCGCCGCCTGGCCGCCCAGCACACCGTGACCATCGAGACCCGCAACAACATCCCCACCCTGAACCAAGTCCTCGGCTTCGCCTCGGCAACCGGAATCCTCCTCGCCCTGGGCATCCTGGCCACCACCGTCGGCCTGGTCCGCAGCGAAACCACCGGCGACCTGCGCACCCTGACCGCCACCGGCGCGCGCCGCCGCACACGCCGCGCGATCACGGCGGCGACGGCCGGGGCACTGGGGCTGCTGTCCTCGGTGCTGGGCACGCTGGTCGCCTACGTGGGGATCGTCTGCTACTACCAGGACGAACTCAGTGCCCAGATGCACGACGTGCCGGTGACCGACCTGCTGCTGATCGTGGTCGGCATTCCCGTGGCGGCCGCGGTCGGCGGGTGGGTGTTCGCCGGGCGGGAGCCGCGGTCGATCGGGCGGCAGGCACTGGAGTAGGGCGGGGGTAGGGCAGTCGGGCAGGGCGTTGGCGAGTTGGCTCCGACTCTGTCTCAGTTGGTGACGGTGGGATTTGAACCCACGGAGGCTTGCACCTCACACGCTTTCGAGGTTCGAGAGGGCGTATCGCAGGCTTCGCATGCATTTGCCGACCTGCGGCGGAGCGAAGGCATGCGACAGTGGTTCGCTCCTGCGAAGCAGGCGTGAACTAAGGAATGCAACCCGGAATGCAACCTTGACCGGCCAACAGCCAGAGTTCATCGCCGCTCATCCCTGCCCTCACCGGACCAGCGGCTGGCGGATCATTTGAGTAGACTCCCACGGGGTGATCACGCTCTGGCAGGGCTCTGTTATAGCAGTGCGCCTGACTGGTGGGACACGGGGAGGGGTTCACTTATGGTGCGTCCAACCGGCTGGGACATTCTGGGCCTGGATGGGGATCCGACGCCTGGTGTAGTGGAGTCAGTACAAGCGCTCGCCAAGGAGTTCGGGGACTTTGCCCACGATGTGGAGTCGGCTTACCGGAGCCTGAACTCGTTCGGCTCTGACGCTGCTGCTCTGGAGTGGGTCGGCCAGACCGCTGATGCGTTCAAGTCCAACTATGGTCCTCTGCCAGGACGCCTGCAGAAGCTGTACACCTCATACAGCGAGGCCTCCGACGCGCTGTCGGCCTATGCGCCCAAGTTGCAGGCCGCCCAGTCCAAGGCCGACTTGGCGCTGCGCCAGGCGCAGGATGCGCACGCCGATTTGCAGCGTGCGACCACCAATGCCACAAACGCCGCGGCCGATCTGAAGACGGCGCAGCAGAACCATGCCGCCAGCCCTAACCCGCAGGCCGTCACCGACGCCCAAACGGCGCACGACACCGCGCAGACCAGCCTGAACAACGCCAAGGCCCGCATGACCGACCTGGCCAGGCAAGCTGAGGACGCCTACGACGACAGGATCACCGCCGCGAAGGACTGCGCGAAGGCGATAGGCCACGCCCAGTCGGACGGCATCCACAACAAGCACTGGTGGGAGCACATCGGTGCGGACCTGGCCGAGTGGGGCGGCAAGATCGCCGAGATCGCCAACGACCTCGCACCGTTTCTGGACGTGCTGGCGTTGGCCACCTCGTGGATTCCCGGCGTCGACGTCATCACCGCGGGCCTGGCCGAGGCCGACAACCTGATCGCACTGGCCGGCACCGGTCTGGAGATCGCCGGCGACGCGATGCAGGGCCACTGGGGCGACGCGCTGATGGGCGCCGGCATGCTCGGCCTCACCTTCCTCGGCGGCAAAGCCATCGGTTCGCTTGGCGGCAAGTTGGCGGGAAGGCTTGGCCGGGAAGCCGAGGAAGGTGCGGAGGGGGCCGCTGGGGCCGAGGCGCGCACTGCGGAAGGCAACGGTCCGGCCATCTGCAAGGACGACCCCATCGATGTGGTGTCCGGCTGGATGCTCACCGATGAGACCGACCTGACGCTGCCGGGCACGCTGCCGGTGGTGTTGCGCCGTGCATACAGCTCCGGCTACGGCATGGGTCGGCTATTCGGTCCAGGCTGGGCCTCCACCATGGATCAGCGCCTGTCGGTCAACGAGGCCGGCGTCCATTTCGCCGGTGATGACGCTCAGCGTCTGGACTATCCGGTTCCCGGACAGGGCGAGGACGTCCTACCGGGGCGCGGGAATCGCTGGCCGCTCAGCTGGGACCGCGAAGCCGACGAGATCCGCATCTTCGACCCGTTCACTGGAATCGCCAGACATTTCGCTACAGTCCACTACCAAGACGAGCACGGCCAGATCCGTGACCTGACGGCCATATCGGACCGTAACGGTAACCGCATCAACTTTCTGCGGGACGCGCGCGGCACGCCGATTGCGGTGGAGCATCCGGCCTATCGCATAGATGTGGATACCGTGCTGACTGCCACCGGTCCGCGCATAGCGGGGCTACGGCTGCACGACGGTACCGAGAACGGCATCGACGTCAAGAAGTTCAGCTACGACGAACGCGGACGCCTCACCGGAGTAGTCGACTCCTCGGACCTACCACTCCGCTATACGTGGGACGACTCCGACCGGATCACCGCGTGGATCGACCGCGTCGGCTACCGCTATGTCTACGAGTACGACGCCCTCGGCCGAGTCGTGCGAACCAGCGGCGACGGCGGATTCATGTCCGGCACCTTCGTCTACGACATCGACGGACGGACCACCGTCCACACCTCGAGCCTCGGCAACGCGACCATCTTCCGGTACGACGACGCCGGCCACGTGCTCTCGGAGACTGATCCGCTCGGCAACACTGTCTTCACCGAATACGACCTCGAAGGCCGGCTGCTCCGCCGCACCGACGCCCTCGGCAACAGCTCTGTGTACGAGATCGACGAGCGTGGCGACACAATCGCCGGGCGACGGCCCGACGGCACAGCCGTGGTGGCCGAGTACACGTCGTTGCACAAGGTCGCGGTGATCCGGCTGCCGGATGGCGCCGAGTGGCACCGCCACTACGATCACCGGGGCAACCTGCTGACGGTGACCGATCCTACGGGCGCCACCACGACGTTCGAGTACGGGGACCGCGGCGTATTGCTGAGTGCGGCCGATGCCCTCGGCGCGGTGACCGGTTACGAGACGAATCCCGCGGGTCTCCCGCTGACGCTTGTCGATCCACTGGGTGCGGTTACCCACCTGGTCCGGGACGCGTTCGGCCGAGTAGTCCGCGTGACCGATCCCATGGGGGCGGTGACGGAATGCGCGTGGACCGTGGAAGGGCGGCCGACCTGGCGCGTCGAGCCGGACGGAGGTCGCACTGAGTGGGCCTATGACGCGGAGGGACGGCTGCTGTCGCTGACGTCGCCCGGCGGCGCGGTGACTGCTTACGAGAACGGGCCTTTCGGCACCGTCACTGCCCGAATGGAGGCTGACGGCAACCGCTACGAGTTCGCTTTCGACGCCGAACTGCGGCCGATACGCGTGACCAACGCGGCAGGTGCGGCGTGGAGCTATGCTCACGATCTGGCTGGCCGGCTGGTATCGGAAACGGACTTCATAGGTCGAACGGTCGACTACGTATATGACGCATCCGGCCGGATGCGTCTGCGAACAGACGCGGCTGGTGGTCGCGTCGAGTTCGAGCGGGACACGAACGGCCTGGTGGCGCGGCGTCGTATTCCGGACGGAGAGTTCGGCTACGAGTACGACGCCATGGGCCGGTTGCTGCGTGCTACGGGGCCAGGCAGCGAGATCGTGTATGCCCGCGATGCCGCAGGGCGGGTGGTCTCCGAGACCGTCGACGGCCGTACTACGGCGTATGAGTTCGATCGTGCGGGGCGGCGGGTCCGGCGAACCACGCCCGCCGGCGTGACTTCGACCTGGACCTATGACGCCGCGGGCCGGCCCGCAGCGTTGCAGGCCGGCGGCACGGAACTGAGCTTCCTCCACGACGCCGCGGGGCGGGAGGTTGAGCGGGCTTTCGCAGGCGGTGCCCGTCTCGAACGGCGACTCGACGCGGCGGGGCGGCTCGGCGGGTTGCGTCTGTGGGCAGGGGATCGATCAGGCGCTTCGGGGCCGGACGCCGCCGCCTCCGAACGGCTGGTGTTCGGGCGTGAGTGGGATTACCGCTCCGACGGGATACCTGTCGAGATCCGTGATTCCCTGTCGGGGACCCGGCGGTATACGGCTGATTCGGTAGGCCGTGTCCAGGGAGTCGATGCCGGAACCTGGACCGAGTCATACGCCTATGACGCCTTCGGCAATCTTTCGCAGGCCGCATCGAGCCTCGACGGAGATGCGAACGGTACCGCCGTCTTCGAGACCGAGCGGACCTTGATTCGCCAGGCTGGCCGCACACGCTACGAACACGATGCGGCTGGTCGGCTCGTCCGGGCTGTGCGGCGCACTCTCGACGGCCGCCGCAAGGTCTGGGCGTACAGCTGGGATGGCGAGGACCGGCTCGTTCAGGTCGTCACTCCCGACGGGGCGACATGGCACTACTCTTACGACCCCCTCGGCCGACGGACGGCCAAGACCCGAATCTCGCCGGACGGCGTGGAAACCGAGCGCGTTGCGTTCGTTTGGGACGGTGTCCGACTGGCCGAGCAATCCGCCGTCGATGCGGACGCCACCGTTACGACCCTCACATGGGACTACGAGCCGGGAACGTTCGCCCCGGCTGCGCAGCGCCGCCGAAGCCGGGGCGCCGATGCCGAACAGCGCGTGGTCGACGAGGCCTTCTATGCCATCATCACCGACCTGGCCGGGGCGCCGACCGAGTTGGTGACCGCCGATGGCCGGATCGCCTGGCGTACGGTGACCGGCCTGTGGGGCCGCACGCTCTCAACCACCGCGGACCATGGCACGGACTGCCCACTACGCTTCGCGGGGCAGTACCACGACACCGAAACCGGTCTGCACTACAACCTCAACCGCTACTACGACCCAGACACGGCCGCGTATCTCAGCCCCGACCCTCTCGGACTAGCTCCGGCCCCCAACGACCATGCCTACGTCGTCAACCCTCTGACCTGGATCGACCCGCTTGGCCTGGCCTGCGTCAAGACCGATACGGGTTTGGGGTTCCAGGGCCACGGCGCCAAGGAGTGGGCGGAGAAGAACGGATTCCAGCACTACATGTCCGAGCAGTACCAGGACACGTGGCAAGGCGCCGTTCGGTCGGACTTGGGCAATCCTGCCAAGACCATTCACGTGCTCACCGAGGGATTCGGGCCGGAAGGATTCGAGGGCATGGCCGTCGCCGGCCTCAAACCCGGAGCGAAGGCGACCGAACAAGAGATGGGATGGGCTGCCCGCTCCGTCATCCACGGTCAGCGGTCTTGGGATTCGATACATTTCTATGACAAGAACGGCCGGATTTTCCCGGACGAACCCCAGTGGTACGACCCGAAGTGGGAGAAAGCATGGATATTGGAGGAAGTCTAGCCCGGACCCCGGACGGACTCACTCCCGCGGATGCCCTTAATGCCGATCTCTACCCCGACCTCATCGAGGCCGGGGGGCTGGCCGCCGCGCTGCGTCAAGTAGCCCATGCCGAGCATCTCGATCTGGGTGAGATCAAGGTGCAGAACGAATGGGGGCGGTCGGCGTTCACCACGGCGCGTCTGACAGCCGACCGGGGTGCTATGGCGGTGCTGCTGGGGGGTGACAGCCACCGCTTCTCAATCTCGGCGGGACAGCCCTTCAGAGATCCCGGTTGGGTCTCCGGCAGCACGCCAGACCTAGCCGAGGCTGCCCGGATGTTGGCGGCGTGGCGGACCGGGGTGAAGCTCAGAGAACTGACGGCGCGGTTCCCTTTCCTGGAATACCCCCCGATCAGTCAGGGATACGAGGATGGGACGCCGGTTCCTGCCCAATGGAAGATTGTCCTGACAGATCAGGAAGCGGAGACGTATCGCGACCTGCTGACCGCTCTGCACGCTGACGACGTCACCGGAGGAATGTTTCCGTACCTCTCGATGTTCACGCTCAGACTTGCGGCGGACCCGTACGACATGTCGGCTGCTGAAGTGGTCGTGGCTAGGGGCCCTGAGGAGGGCGGCTACCGCGTGAGCTCATCGGCTGCCGAGGGCGAGCGCCTGGTAAGGGGAATCGGGGAGACCGTGGAGGCCGTGCGGGACTTGTCGCGTAAGCCGTAGTGTGGCTGTCGGCGTAGGTAAGGAGTGCGATACGTGCAGCTCAGCGTTAGCTGGCAGCCGTATCCAGCAACGCTGTTCGCACTCGACAGAGCCGACCACACACGCCTTCCTCGCGAGACTTCCAGACCCCGGGGAGCATGATGAGCTGGGAGAGCGTCCACGGCGTGCTCTGACAGAGATGCAACCGGAATGCAACCCTGGAAGATGAGCCTAGGCCGGGCGGGCGAACAAGCGAGCCCCTGCCCTGCATTTCCGCAGGTCAGAGGCTCGCCGTAAGCGGTGACGGTGGGATTTGAACCCACGGAGGCTTGCACCTCACACGCTTTCGAGGCTTGTCGACTACTGCTGCGAGAGTTGCGGAAGGCCACTGGCGCCGCGCGGTTCATGACGCGCGAGGAGCTAGTCGACCTCTGCGGCCCCGTGAAACCGTCGCAAATGCAACTGAGACTGCAACTGGACGCGCCTTTGTCGCCCTAAGCCGTTCGCTTTTGAGCCTGTCTCCGGCCGGGAAGGACCGTACGTTGCTGGACTAATCACCTGGGAACCCGGCCGTAACCGTCCCCCGCCGAATGCCTAGCGTGGCCATCGATGGCTACGCCATACGACACTTGTCGAGACCGATAGGTCCACGCCCGAGTGAGAAGCGGTCGTGTGTGCAGGTGAGAGGTCTTGGCTGGGTGGCGCATAGCCAAATGAGGTTACAACACGATTGTGATCCGCTACTATCTGCAAGTTGCGTGGCTTACGGCAAGGAGGCCTCATGTCTGATGTAAACGCGTTGTTCGATATGGAAGATCATGGCGAAGATGACGACGTCACCGCCGACCAGCATGATGCCCTCGTCGTTCCACTTGGCGAGCGACGGTTGGTCACTCAGCCCTATGACCTGTCCCTGGCGACCCTGGTGAGTGATATTGAGAAGGGGCAGTTGTTGCTCAATGTCGCCTATCAGCGTAAATACGTCTGGGATCGCGCGAAGGCGAGTCGTCTTATCGAGAGCTTCCTGCTGAATATTCCGGTTCCGGTATGCTACTTCGCGGAGAATGATGACGGCACTTACGAGGTGATTGATGGCGCGCAGCGCGTCACCTCGGTGAATGATTTCCTAAGTAATAAGTTTCGGCTCCGTGGCGTCCCGGTTATGAGCGAGCTCGAGGGAAAGCGCTATGATGAGTTGTCGCCCAAGGATGCGAGAAGACTTGCGAGTCGAACTATCCGATGTGTAGTAATCACTGCCGACTCGCATCCAGATATCAAGTTTGATGTATTTGAGCGCTTGAACACTGGATCTGCCACGCTACATGAACAGGAACTTCGTAATTGTATCTACCGTGGCGCATTCAACTCTTTCCTCAAGAATGTGGCCGACCTCCACTCGTTTGAGCGCATTCTTGGTGGGATCAAGAACTCGAGGATGGCGTACGAGGAGCTCGCCCTCAGGTTCTTCGCACTCTATGATGGCATCAGTGATTATAAGCCGCCTTTGCGCCAGTGCCTTAACCAGTATATGCGCAGCCATCGCACGTCGACGCCTTCAAAAGGTACTGTCAAGGTGTTCGACGAAACGTGCGATACCGTATACGAGATTTTTGGTGCCGATGCTTTTAAATTGGTGCGCGGAGGGCAGGACACTGCTTTTAACCGAGCGCTATTCGATGCCGTGATGCTACCGCTCGCCTTTGCTGATCGTCGCATTGCCGTGGAGCGATCGACGGGTGTTCGAGATTTACGAGACAGATTGTTGACCGATAGCGAATTTCTGGCTGATATTGGTCGTGCCACGGCTGATCGAGCGCGCATGCACGGTAGAGTGAAAAGCTTTGCGGACGGCTTGATCGCGCTGGGCGTGCCGTGCCGACTTCCAAGCCTCGCTGACGGGTAGCGCAATTATGACTTCTTCGAAGATTGAAGCGCTCGGAGAATTCTATGACAGCCTGGTCGAAGTTGATATCCTGCTCAACCAGGCTAATGCGATGGCTGCTTTGGGAACCGGTACGCCTTTGGAGAACGAAACAGGGCGTGCCCTCGCCAACGCATCGACTCGGGCATGTGTGGTTATGCTGGTGGCGCACTTCGAAGGATTTGTGAAGCTCGCACTAACGGAGCTAATCGACTCCATCCGGGAAGCCAAGCCTCCGAATCGCAGGGTTCCTGACGGGCTCCTCGAGATTATGACCAGAGATCGGCTCGTGGAGATCGCCGCATGCGAAGGCGTTGAACGAAGCCGCCGCATACGAAAACTTTTCACCGCCTATGGCCCGTTATGGGAGGACGGTCGAACCATCAACCCGGCGCTTATGTCGGATAGGATCTTGGCGAAGCAATTGACGAACGCGCGTCCTGAGACCTTGGACCAGGTCTTCGTACTACTGGACGTCGCCGGACTGACGGCTGGCATTCAGGCCTCTCTGGACTCTGAGGCCGCTTCCAGCGGTAACGGGTGTGCGGCATTCGATGTTCGGATGAAGCTTGACGAGATCGTTGACCGGCGAAACGAGATTGCGCATGGTGATCGCGATGTTAAGCCAACTGCGGTCGAGGTGGTTGAGTATATCAATTTCCTGCGAGATGTCGCAGGCGCGATCGCTACTGTGGTGGGCGAGAGGATTAGGTACTGCTGTTCACTGGGATGATGCTGTCGGGCGAAGCCGGGCGCGTATCTACGCCGTGCCGCGTCAGTGGGCTTCTTTAGGCTTTTCCTGGCCGCTTACTTGACTTGTGCCACACGCGACCGGGGTAATTCAGCGCGACGCCGGCACCGTGTCGGAACACTTCTATGGGTGTCGACGTCCTGTCCATAAAAGTCCCGACTGGCGATCGAATCGTCACGAACTGCCACGGAGACGGCAATGGCAACTGGGCGGATCGTTCGGGCGTAGCAGAACGCGAGGCTTGCACCGCACACGCTTTCGAGGTTCATCGATGGCCGTCGCGAGGGCTGCGGAAGCCTCTGCTAACGCCGGGTGAACCTCATCGCGTGAGGAATGAGCCGCTCTCAGTGACCCTCCGCATATGTCGCAAATTCAACTGAGGCTGCAACTG
The DNA here is from genome assembly GCF_041262705.1 of Catenulispora sp. MAP12-49. Taxonomy (NCBI): domain Bacteria; kingdom Bacillati; phylum Actinomycetota; class Actinomycetes; order Catenulisporales; family Catenulisporaceae; genus Catenulispora; species Catenulispora sp. MAP12-49. The sequence goes on from NZ_JBGCCP010000024.1 coordinate 149,646, forward strand.
AACGGCTGTGCGGCACGATCGCGCAGTCTGGTTCGAGGCGGGCCACTGACCCATTCGACCCGGCGGCCCCACCGACACCAGGTGACCCGACAAGCTCTGGCCACGGGTACAGGCTGCGCTACCGCACCACTCGCCGCCTCAGGACCTCACGTAGTCCTGTGCGAGTGCGAGCCAGTCACGGCCGACGGCGCGGGACTGCTCCCGCAGCGTCGCCTTCAGCTCCTCGGCGCTCCCTTCCTCGATCAGGCTCCGCATGTCGGCTGCTTGGCGGTCGGCCTCATCGGCCTCCAGCGAGGTTCCCGTCGCCTTTTCGAGGCCCGAGGCGATCTTCAACGTGGTGGACGACACCGAGCGGGCCGCGGACGGCTCCCCCTTCTCCGTGACGGCGAGGGCAGACCACAGGACTCTGGCGGCGAGCTCGGCGAAACCCGCGGCCTTGCCGCCGGGCTCGTAATGGTGCGACAGCTCGTACAGCCGTTGTAGGTCGTCTTGCGTGACCGCAGGGCTCTCGGTTGGATCCGTCCAGAGCTGTTCCACCGCCCGCAGATAGACGTCCGCTTCGGCCTGGCGCCCTTCCGAAGCGGCATTCCACAGCAGGATTCCCGCCGCGCGTTCCGCGCAGGCGGCGGCGAAGCAGGCCGCCTGTTCCCCGGTCGCCCGAGCTACGAAGTCCTCCAGGACAGGAGTGAGCCTGTCCTGGAGTGACTCCCGCTCGGCCAGACGTCGTGCCTGCTCGGCGAGGATGTCGTCGATCCCGGCCATCTGCTGCCCCTCACTTGATGTTCATCGATCCAGACCAGAAGAATCCTCTCACCTGATGGCCGTGGGTCTTGGGGATGATCTGGCCGTAAATGGTTCCCTTGGTGCCCTGGATGAGGGGTCCGCAGAAGTCCCTGCACACCGGACGCGAAGCGCCGCCGGCCACCGGCACGCCCCCGAGCTTGTTGATGAACAGCAAGGCGTTGTGCTCGGCATGGGTGAAGCCCGGGACGTTGAACGGCACCGCGATGTCGCCGTTCTTCACGGCCGCGGACTGGAGGGCGACGGCCATCTCCTCGGTCTCCTTCCCGCTGTGCGCGACGACGTCCTTGACGACCCAGTTGCCCTTGCCGTCAGGGAACCGGGCCCTGACGACCGCGGTGGTCCCGTTCTGGTGGAACCAGTCGTCGACGCCCTTGTGCAGGTCGTGGTAGGCCGTCGCCTTGTCCATGGTCTCGTCGGACCATTTCATCAAGGCCTTATCGCACATGAGGCCGAACGGGTCGGTGTCGACCAGCGGGTTCGGGACGTAGGCGTGATCGTTCGGACCCGCGACCAGACCCAGCGGGTCCGGGGACAGGTAGGCGGCGGTGTCCGGGTCGTAGTACCGGTGCAGGTTGTAGTGCAGCTCGGTCTCGGCGTCGAAGTACTGTCCCGCGAACCGCAGCGGACATTCGGCGCCGTCGGTGTCCGCGGACCCGGCGACCATGCGGCCCCACAGGTCCGTCGTGGTGCGCCAGACGATGGCGTGGAACGTCTCGTCCACCAGATCCTGGTCGGCCGCGGTCGAGGTACGGCTGCGCTGGGCCGCCGGCGCTCCGGTTCCGGGATCGTAGTCCCAGGTGAGGACCGCCACCGAGGCATCGGCGCTGTGTGCGTGCTGTTCCACCAGCACCGGCCCGTCCCAGACGAAGACGGTCTGCTCGACGACCGCCCCCTCCGGGGACACGCGTGCCTTGGAGACGCGGCGGCCGAGAGGGTCGTAGGCGTAATGCCAGCGTGTCCCATCCGGTGCGACCGTCTGAACGAGCCGGTCTTCGCTGTTCCACTGGAACTCGCGGATGATCCGGCGGCCGTCGAGGGTCCGGCGGATCGTGCGGGTCACCCGTCCGGCGGCGTCGTATTCACGGCTGGTACGCCGGCCGCCGCGTGATCGGGCCTGAGCGGGACCACCTTCCCCGACCGCCTGCAGGGTCGGCGCGGCGTCGCCAGGTGTCGCCACCCCAGGTGTCGTCACCCCGCCGAACGCGTCGTAGGCGTACTCCTCGCGCCAATCCCGCGCCGTCACCGCGGTGACCCGGCCAATCTGGTCCGTCTCATAGCGACGGACACCACGCAGGCTGTCGTGGATCTCCGTCGGTATCCCGTCGGCCCGGCGGCGCCATTCGCGCCCGACGACCTGCCGACGCTCCGTGGGCCCGTCGCCGGCCCACACCCGCTGGGCCTCGACCCGGCCCGCCGGGTCGAAGGCGAAGTCGATTCGAGCCCCGGGCAGAATCCGCTGAACCTCGCGACCGGCGGCGTCCAGCCTGAAAGCCAGCAGGTGCGACCCGGCGCGCAGGGTCTCGGCCTGGCCGGCCGCGTCATAAGACCACTCCGACACGGCGCCGCCGGGAGTGATCCGGCGGACACGGCGCCCTGCTACGTCGTACTCGTACGCCGTCCGGCGGCCGTCGGTGCTCTCGGCGGCGAGCCGGCCCGCGTCGTTCCACGTGTATTCGACCCGGCTGCCGGGACCGCTGAGGCTGGTGATCCGGTGCTCGGTGTCGTATCCGTAGGTGTAGTCGCCGTCGGGCGTCCGACGGCACGCCAGCCGTCCAGCGGTGTCGTACTCGAATCCGATCCGCTCGCCGGAGCCGGTGATCCGCGCCACCATCCTTCCGGCGGCGTCGTATTCGTAGCCGAGGCGGCGGCCGACGAAGTCCTGCTCGGTCACCAGGCGCCCGGCGGCGTCATATCCGTAGTGCCAGACCGCGCCGGCCGGACCCGTGACCGACAGGAGGTTCAGCTCGGTGTCGTGGGAGAACTGGTGGCGCACACCGTCCGGCCCGGTCCGCGCCGCGATCCTGCCGAACGGGCCGGGCTCGGTCACCGTCACCGCGCCGACCGCGTCGACGCTGCGTATCTCGTTGCCCTCGGCGTCGTAGGACCAGCTCGACCGGGCGCCGTCCGGCTCGGTGCGCTCGGCGAGGAAGCCCTCGACGGTCCAGCGGTAGCGGGTCGTCGCGCCGGTCGCGTCCGTCACTGCCGTGACCCGGCCGAACGCGTCGCGTACCGCGCGGATCGTGCCGCCGAGCGGGTCGGTCACGGAAATCGGCAGGCCTGCGGCGTCGTGATGGTAGCCGACGACGGAGCCTGCGGGGTCGATACCGCGGGTGATCGCGCCGCGGTCGGAGTGTTCGGCCCGGGTGGTCGCGCCGCCCGGCTCCACCACCTCTGTCAGGTTCCCGCGCTCGTCGTACCGACGCCGCCAGATCGGGCCGTCGGCGGTCTGCACCAGAACCGGCTGGTGGAATCCGTTGTACTCGAACCGCGTCACCGCGCCGTCCGGGTCGGTGACCCGAACAACGTCGCCGCGTTCGTCGAACTCGAAGCTGGTGCGGTTGCCCAGGGCGTCGATCCTGGAGGCGAGTCGGCCGTAGCGGTCGTAGTCGCTCAGGACCGTGCCGCCCAGCGGGTCGGTGACCGCCACGAGGTGGCCGTGATCGTCGTAGCGATACGTCGTCGGATGCCCGAGAGAGTCGGTCACGACGGTGGTGTTTTCGTCCTCGACGTAGGCGAAGGACGCCGTCAGGAAGCCCTCGGCACCGGAGGCGCGGAGGACTCGCCCCTGCTCGTCATATTCGTAGGTGTATCGGAAGCCGAGGCGGTCTGTGAACGCGACGATCCGGTCTTCGTCGTCGAAGTCGTAGGAATAGGGCAGGCCGGAGGAGTTGACGACCGCGACCAGGCGCCCGCGGTCGTCGTAGCGGTACTCGACGATCTGGACATAGCCGTCGGCGGCCGCTTCGTCCCGCAGCTTGAAGCCGGTGACCCGGACGCCGGCAGGAGTCGCCGCTGTGTCGACGGCGATCCGGTATCCGCCGCTGTGCTCGATGCGCAGCGGGGTGCCCACATCGTCACGGACGAAGGTGATCCGATTGCCATTCCGGTCCGAGATCGCGGTCAGGTCGCGAATCTGCCCGTTATCGGATTGATGGTGAACGGTGTCGAAGTGCCAACTGAGTCCGCTCCACGGATTGTCCACGCGGATCTCGTCACGCACACGGTCCCAGACCAAAGGCCAGCGCGCCCCCTCCGTCGGCAGCACACTCCCGTCTCCGGCGGGGAACGGGTAGGTGAGGATCTGGGCGTCGTCGCCGGCGAAGTGGATCCCGGCTTCGTTGATGGCGATCCGCTGGTCGAGTGTGGAGGACCAGCCGGCGCCGAGGAGGCGGCCCGTGAAGTTGCCCGACGAGTAGGCCCGTCTCAAGGCGATAGGGAGCGTACCGGGGAGCTCGAGATCGACCTCGTTGGCGATCACGCTTCCTGAGACGACGTCCACCGGGTCGCCGCCTTCGCAGGCCAGCTTGTTTCCTCGGGCGCCGATCTTCTCGATCAACTTCCCGCCGAACTTCTCCATCATCTTGCCGCCGAGGTACTGGGCACCGAGCATGCCGACGCCCATCAGGGCGTCGCCCCAGTGGCCTTGCATGGCGTCGCCGGCGATCTGCATGCCGGTGCCGACCAGGGCGATGATGTTGTCGGCTTCGGCGAGGGCGGCGGTGATGACGTCCACGCCGGGAATCCACGAGGTGGCCAGCGCGAGCACGTCGAGGAAGGGGGCGAGTTCGTTGGCGATCTCGGCGATCTTCCCGCCCCACTCGGCCAAGTCCTCGCCGACGTGATCCCACCAGGACTTGTTGTGGATGCCGTCGCCTTGCGCTTTGTGGAGCGCGGAGGCGCAGGTTTTGGCCGCTTCGATGCGGTCGTTGTAGGCGTCGTTGGCCTGCTTGGTCAAAGCCGCCATCTTGGCCTTGGCGTTGTTCAGGTTGGTCTGCGCGGTGTCGTGCGCTGTTTGCGCATCGGTGACAGCCTGCTGATTGGGGTTGGCCGGCTGATTCTGTTGCGCCGTCTTCAGATCTGTTGCCGCGTTGTTTGCATTGGTCGTCGCGCGCTGCAGATCAGCGTGCGCATCCTGCGCCTGACGCAGTGCCGCATCGGCCTTGGTTTGCGCGGCCTGAAGCTGCGGCGCATACGCGGACAGTGCATCGGAGGCTTCGCTGTAGGAGGTGTACAGCTTCTGAAGCCGTCCCGGCAGCGGACCGTACTGGTTCTTGAAGGCGTCAGCGGTCTGGCCGATCCACTGCATCGCGGCAGTGTCAGACCCGAATGAGTTCAGGGACCGATATGCCGCCTCCACATCATGGGCGAAGTCCCCGAACTGCTTCGCCAGCGTCTGAACCGACTCCACCACACCCGGAGTCGGATCCCCATCCAGGCCCAGGATGTCCCAACCAGTTGGACGTGCCATTGCTGAAGCCCTCCCCGTATCCGCCACGTGGCTAGGAGCGTGGGTCAGTAACGCCAACCCTGCCAGCGGTTCGTGATCTTTCGTATGGAAGAATCTTGGTATGTCTGGTGGGGATGGGTTGTTCGAGGTGGATCCGGCGACGATGACACCGAAGGCGTCGCCGGCGGTGCCGGTGAAGAAGACGTTCCGGGCGTTCGTCCCCGATCAGATGTTTTTGCTGCCGCCCTCGCTGGACGACTGGCTGCCCGAGGGCCATCTGGCCCGGTTCGTCGCCGATCTGGTCGACGAGGTGCTGGACCTGTCCCCGATCCTGGCGGGCTACATCGAAAAGCGCGGGCAGCCACCATATGACCCGCGTCTGATGGTGCGGCTGTTGATCTACGGTTACACCACCGGGGTGCGCTCCTCCCGGGCGATCGAGCGCAAGTGCACCGACGATGTGGCGTTCCGCTACCTGGCCGCAGGGGCTGGTCCTGACTACCGGTCGATATCCCGGTTCCGGGCCCGGCACTTGGATGCCCTGGCCGACATCTTCACCCAGTCGCTGCACCTGGCGCAGAAGTTGGGCATGGTAAAGATGGGCAGGGTCGCGCTGGACGGCACGAAGTGGGCGGCGAACGCCTCCAAGCACAAGGCGAACAGCTACGCCCGGCTGGTCGACAAGGAGCAGCAGGTCGAGGCCGAGATCGCCGAACTGGAAGCGGCTGCGGCGGCGCTGCTGGCCGATGCCGCGGCCGTCGACGCCGCCGAGGATGCCCGGTTCGGCCCGGACGGCAAGGACACCGACCTGCCGGCCGAGTTGGACCGGCGGGAGAAGCGCCTGGCCAGGTTGCAGGCCGCCCGAGCCCAGATCGAGGCCGAAGCCGCAGCCAAGGCCGCCGCACACGCCGAGGAACTGGCCCGCAAAAAGGCCAAGCGCACCGGGCGCGAACCCGACGACGACGAGATCGACCAGGTAAGACGCCAAGCCGACGCCAAGGCGCGGCCGAAGGACAAGGCGCAGGCCAACTTCACCGACCCCGAATCCCGGATCATGAAGAACAGCGACGGCGCCTACATCCAGGCCTACAACGGCCAGGCCGTCGTGGACGACGCTCACCAGATCATCACCGCCGCCGACGTCACCACCAACCCCGCCGACGCGCTGTTCTACACCGCGATGCTCGACCAGTCCGCCGCCAACACCGGCATCCACCCACGTCAAGCCCTGGCCGACGCAGGGTACTGCTCCGAGGCGAACCTGCAGGCCGCAGCCAAACGCAAGGAAGAACACGGCACCGACACCTTCATGGCCACCGGACGGCTGGCCCACGACGAACAGGTACCGCCCACCCCGCGCGGACGCATCCGCAAAGACGCCACGCTGCGCGAGCGCATGGCCCGCAAGTTGCGCACCAAACCCGGACGCGCCGCCTACGCCAGACGCAAAGCCATCGTCGAACCCGTATTCGGCCAGATCATGACCTGCCAGAACGGCCGCGAACTGCTGCTGCGCGGCGAGTGTGGGGCCCGCGGCGAATGGCGGCTGCTCGCCGCCTGCCACAACCTCCGCAAGATCTTCCGGCACGCCGGAACCGCCGGACTGGCCGCCGCCCGGGCCTGACGACCCGGCCAGTCGGCCGCCGGCGGACCAGTCGAGCCCGGCAGACATCCTCGCGAACCGCTCACGCCACCGCGAACGCCTCCACCGGGCTCCGAACAGCCGCTCACAAAGGCCCCGCGGCTTGTTCAATTCCGACCCACGCTCCTAGATCGCGCGAGGCAGTGGGGCTGAACGCGGACAACGTGAGCACATTGATGACGAGACTCGTCATCTTCCCCCGCATCCCCCCGCTTGCGTCGCGCAACAGCTAACGAGTCTACAAAGCAGGTCGTGGCCTCGGTAACTCTTTGGCGCGAAGCGAGTGACCGCCGTCCTGCGGCTGACGTATCTGCCACCTGTCACTGCGCAGGCATAGAAGGACGATGCGGCGTCTGTCGTCTCGACCCTCGGTGGACGAGTGGTCTGATTCGGTGCCCACCAGCCGGCCCGCTCTGAAGCCGAAGGTGCCGAGCCGGGCCGAGCATGGCTCGGCTCGTGCCGTGGGCTCGTGTTTGCAGTGGGGGGCCTCCGGTACTGCCCCTTGCACGGCCTGCGACGACGTCCAGAGCCTTGCGAGACTCGCACGCTTGGCGGTGGTGTGAATCGATGAACCTACGTGCAGGCCAATGCTGGTGTTCGGGAGATCCGCTTGCAGTCCGACCGAAGCCCAGTTGCGTTCCGATAGCGTGAGACGTGAGACAAACGCCCTCAACAGAACAGCCGCGAGGTGCGTTTCCACAGCTCAGGGGCTGTATCAAAAGCGGTGACGGTGGATTTGAGCCCACGGAGGCTTGCACCTCACACGCTTTCGAGGTTGGCGCATGGATGCCCACGGGAATGCACCTTGAGCTTTACCTGGTGGCATGCCGCAGCAGGAGCATCCAGATCAGTTCCCACACAACGGCGAACCCTAGTGTGCTGAGACGGCTGTTGAGACGAGACGGGAGCCCTGCACGGCTAGCCTCCGATACTCAGCAGATGAGTTGTGAGTTCGGAACCTGACATGCGAAAGGTGCCCTTGGCCTGGAAGGATGCGAGTGTCGAGTTCGTATC
>NZ_JBGCCP010000025.1:0-156542 GCF_041262705.1 Catenulispora sp. MAP12-49
ACTCGAACACATCTACAGCGCCACAGCACTCAACCTCATCCGGCTGGACGCCTGGTGGAACGACAAGCCACTGGACCGCACCCGCACCAGCCACCACTCCCGCCTCGAACTCGCCCTCATTGCTTAACCAAATAAATGGGCAACAGGATCTCCGCAGGGTGGCGCGGTTGTGGGGTGGTGGGCGACGCTGCGTTGGCTGCTGATGGTCTGGGTAGGTGGTGCTGTTTACTGCGGCAGTCAAAGGCGACAGTCAAGGGCGACAGTCAAGGTCGCCTGTGACTGTCAACCCCCGAACAAACCGCATCCAGCCAGCCCAGCCAGCCGCCCACACCTGAGTCAGAACCGCCCAAAAAACCGCCGCCCGCCGAGCGAACTCGGCAGGCGGCGGCTCCGGCCCGGGCGAGGGGAGTGAACCCGGGCGCGCTGGGATCGGTCAGTGCGGCCGCCGGTGTGGCGGCCTTCGGCTCAGCCGGTCGGGCCCGCCGGCGTCGTGGTGGTCGTGAAGCCGTCCAGCTGGTTGGCCTTGATCGCGAAGGTGTTCGTGAACGTGGTGCCCAGGTTGACCGAGTCGTCGGCGTTGCCGATCAGCTTCTCGGTGGCCAGCACCACCTTCGGGCCGCCGGCCGGCATGATGCCGTCGGGCAGGAACTGGCCCTTGTCCATGGTCAGGGCCGTGATGTAGTCGGCCTTGGTGATGGTCGTGTTGCTCGTGTAGGACGCCGGCAGTGCGTTGGCGATGTCCGTCGCGGAGTGCGTGTTGATCCAGTGCATGGTGTCCACCAGGGCGTCCACCACGTCCTGCACCGCCTCAGGGTTCTTGTTGACCCAGTCGGTGCGGGCCAGGACGCCGGCGGCGGGCCAGGCGCCGCCCAGCGCCTTGTTGGCGCCGTCGGTGGTGGCCAGGTCGATCGCGGAGTAGCCGAGGTTCTCCTTCTCGATGGCGGTGACGGTCGGCTGGGTGGTCATGACGCAGGAGATGGAGCCGTTCTTCAGCGCGGCCAGGGCCGTGGAGCCGGCGCCGACGCCGGTGCGGCTGAACTTGTCCTTGGCGATGCCGGCCTGCGCGGCCAGCAACTGGGTCAGGGTGTCGGTGCCCGAGCCGAGGTCGGTGACGCCCATCGTCTTGCCCGCGAAGTCCGCGCCGCTGTGCACGTTCGCCTTGTTCGCGCACATCTCGCGCTCGCCCGGCGCCCCGGACAGCTGCACCACGTCCTCGACGTTCTTGTGCTTCATCTGGAAGTCGATCGCGTGGTTGTACCAGGCGCCGGCCATGTCCACCTGGCCGGAGACCATGGCGTCCTCGGCGCCGACGCCGCCGTCCTGCTCGGTGCTCAAGGTGACGTCGACGTTGTGCTTCTTGTAGAAGCCCAGCTGGTCGGCCAGCTTGTACGGCAGGTAGATCTGCTTGTCGATGCCGCCGACCATCAGCGTGACGTGCTGGGTGGTCTTCCCGCCGCCGGAGGCGGACGAGGCGGAGGAGCTCTTGGAGGACGAGCAGGCGCTCAGCGCGGTCAGGCTCAGCGCGCCGGCGGCGGCCACGATCAGGATTCTGCGAGCGGATATCACGAGGCGATCGCCTTTCTTCAGGGTGAGGGGAGGTGGTGCGGGTGGATCAGAACGGGACCGGATCAGACCATGACGGTCTCGGAGTGGACCTTCGGCCGCCAGGCCAGCAGCCGGCGCTCGAGGCGTTCGATGACGAACTCGACGATCAGCACCAGGGCGGCGATCACGAACATGTTCGCGAACACCCCGTAGGGGTCGAAGTTGCCCTGCGCGGACTTGATCAGCAGGCCCAGGCCCTGCTGGGCGCCCAGCACCTCGCCGACCACCGCGCCGACGATGGCGAAGCCGAAGGCGCTGTGCAGGGAGGCGATGATCCAGGTCAGCGCCGAGGGGATGATCACGTGCCGGATCGTGTGCCAGCGGCTGGCGCCCAGCACCTTGGCGTTGTTCAGCACGTTGCGGTCCACCTCGCGCACGCCCTGGAAGGCGTTGAAGAACACGATGAAGAACACCAGGACCGCCGCCAGCAGCACCTTGGGCGTCATCCCGACGCCGAAGGCGACGATGAAGATCGAGCCCAGCACGATGCGCGGGATGGCGTTCACGATCTTGATGTACGGGTCCAGGACCTGGGCCAGGAACCGGTTCATGCCCAGCCCGACGCCCATGACGACGCCGACGCCGGTGCCGATCAGGAAGCCGTACAGCGCCTCCTGCATCGTGGTCTCGATCTGCGCCGGGTAGGAGCCGAACTCGGTGCCGTTCTCGAAGTAGTCCCACAGCCGGTTCCAGATGCCGGAGGGCTGGGCGTAGAAGAACTTGTCGACCCAGCCGACCGCGGTGAACCACTGCCAGCCGCCGATGACGATCACGGCCAGCAGCAGGCGTGCCGCCCAGACCTTGACCTTGCGGCGGCGGAAGGCCACCGTGGCCGCCCGGGTGCGCTCGTCCAGCGCCTGCTGGCCGGTGGCCAGGACTTCCTCGGGAGCGGGCCGCGTCGCCGTCGCCGAAAGCTTGTCATCACTCATGCGTCAGACTCCTGCCGTGCGGGCGTAGGCGCGCTCGACCTCGTCGCGCAGCGTGGCCCAGATCTCGTGGTGCAGTTCCAGGAAGCGGCTGCCGAAGCGGATCTCCTGCACGGAGCCGCGCGGCCGCGGGATGTCGATGTCGAAGACCTGCTTCACCCCGCCGGGCGAGGAGGTCATGACCACCACCCGGTCGGCCAGCGCGATGGCCTCCTCCAGGTCGTGGGTGATGAACAGCACCGAGGGCCGCGAGGCCTCCCACAGCTGGGTCAGCTCGTTCGACATGATCGCCTTGGTCTGCACGTCCAGGGCGCCGAAGGGCTCGTCCATCAGCAGCACCCGGGGCTCGGTGATCCACGCCGCGGCCATCGCCACGCGCTTGCGCATGCCGCCGGAGAGCTGGTGCGGGTAGCGGTCCTCGAAGCCGGCCAGGCCGACCCGGCGGATCCAGTCCCGGGCCCGGTCGACGGCCTCCTTCTTGCCGACCTTGCGGAAGATCAGGCCCAGGGCGACGTTCTGCAGCACCGTCTTCCACGGCAGCAGCGCGTCGGCCTGGAACATGAACCCGACGCCGTCGGTGATCCCCTCGACCTCCTTGCCGCCGACCCACACCGAGCCCTCGCTGGGCCGGTCCAGTCCGGAGACCAGCGACAGGGTCGTGGACTTGCCGCAGCCGGTGGGTCCCACGACGGCGCAGAACTGCCCCGGTTCGACGGTGAACGTCACGTCCCGGATCGCGGTGAACACCTCGCCCTTGGGGGTGAGGAACCGTTTGGTGACGTCCCTGATCTCGATCGCGGTGCCTGCCATGGCATCGGTCTCCCTCGCTGCTTGCCGTGCACTTGCTGCTTGCCGATCACTTGCGCCCCCGGAGCCGATGTGGCGTGCGCCTCACTCCGGCGGGGTGCTGTGAAACTAGAGGCGTCCGCCGGGTTACGTCGCCGTTTCGTGCGCAACCCGCGTTTGCCGCGTTACTCGCGGTTGTGTGCGTTTTGCTCAACCGGCGGACCCTTGTCTGATCTGCGGAAACAGCACACAATCTGAAAAATGCGACGTGGATCGGGACGACGGCTGAGCAGCCAGATCTTCGTCAGCCAGGTGTCGATCCTGCTGGCGGTGGTACTGGTGGGTTTCGCGCTGTTCGCGATCCAGGAACGGCGGCAGGTGGACCGCCAGTACATGGACGAGGACCTGCAGATCGCGCAGACCGTGGCCGACACCCCCTCGGTGAAGACCTGCATCGCGTTCCCGTCGGTGGACTGCGACGGCACGTTGCAGGCCATCGCCTATCGGCTGCAGATCGACACCGCGTCCGACTACGTCGTCATCGTCGACAAGTCCGGGATCCGGCACACCCACCCGAACGCCGGCCTGATCGGCAAGCCGATCGACGAGCCGCTGGTCACCCGGCCCAACGTCCGGATCGACCACGGCGCCGTCGGCACCTCGGTGAACGGCCGGGTGCCGCTGTACGGGCCGCTGGGCGACCAGGTCGGCGAGGTCTCGGTCGGACGCAAGGTGGCCTCGGTGACCGCGATCTTCACCGGGCAGCTCCCGGTGTACGCGGCCTGGTTCGGCGCGGCCCTCGGCGTCGGCGCCCTGGCCTCCTACGCCCTGGCGCACCGGCTGAAGCGGCGCACCTTCGGCCTGGAACTCGACGAGATCGCCAAGCTCCTGCAGGAGCGCGAGGCGGTGCTGCACGGCATCCGCGAGGGCATGATCGCCTTCGACCGGTCCGGCCGGGTCACCATGGTCAACGACGAGGCGCGGCGGCTGCTGGGCCTGCCGATGTTCGGCGGCGTCGGCGGCCACCTGGAGGACGTGGTCCCGGCCGGGCGCCTGCAGGACCTGCTCTCCGGCGAGATCGAGGGCAAGGACCAGGTGGTGCTGACCGACGAGTACTGCCTGACCGTGAACCGGATGCCGGTGCGGCTGGCCGGCAAGGCGCACGGCGCGGTGGTGACGCTGCGGGACCGCACCGAGCTGTCCGGGCTGCTGCGCGAACTGGACAGCGTCACCAGCCTCACCGACGCGCTGCGCGCCCAGCAGCACGAGTTCTCCAACCGCATGCACACCGTCGCCGGCCTGCTGGAGCTCGGCGAGCCCGACGAGGCGCTCCAGTACCTGACCGACCTGTCGGGGGCCGAGTCCGCCTTCGCCGAGTCGGTGCGCTCCCGGATCGCGCCGACGGTGCTGGTCGGGCTGATCCTGGCCAAGGCCGCGGTCGCGGGGGAGCGCGGGGTCGAGCTGGAACTGACCGAGGACACCTGGCTCGGCGACACCCCGGACAAGGTGCAGGCGCTGACCACGGTGCTGGGCAACCTGATCGACAACGCCTTCGACGCGGTCTCCGGGCCCGGAGTGGATCCGGGGAAGCCGGGCCGGGTCCTGGTCTCGATCGTCGAGGACGACGACGGCGTCACGGTCCGGGTCGCCGACAACGGCCCCGGCATCCCGGCCGGCGCCGCCGAGCACGTCTTCACCGACGGCTTCACCACCAAGCCGGCCACGGGATCGATGCGAAGAGGTCTCGGTTTGGCCCTGGTCCACCGTCTCGTGCAGCGGCTCGGCGGTAGCATCGCGGCGACCGAGGGGCCCGGCGCGGTGTTCACCGTGCGGCTGCCCAAGGCCGCCGGGGACCGGGACGCCGACCCGCTGCTGAGCGCCGGAGGAGGCACGAGATCACGATGAGCGCCGCCACCACGGTCCTGGTCGTCGACGACGACTACCGGGTCGCCAAGATCCACGCCGCCTATGTCGAGCGCACTCCGGGCTTCACCGTCTGCGGCCAGGCCCACTCCGCCGCGCAGGCCCTGGACCTGGTCGCCGAGCTGCGCCCGGATCTGGTCCTGATGGACGTCTACCTGCCCGACGGCGACGGCCTGGGGGTGATCCGCAAACTGCTGGAGGCCGCGGAGTCTGCCGAGTCTGCCGAGTCCGCGGAGTCCGCCGGCCCCGGCCCGCACCCGGACTTCGTGGTGATCACCGCGGCCCGCGACGTGAACACGGTCCGCACCGCGATGCAGCTCGGCGCGGTGCACTACCTGGTGAAGCCGTTCGGCTACCCGGCGATGGCCGAGAAGCTGACCTCCTACCTGGACCTGCGCCGCCGGATGCGCACCCTGGACGACGCCGACGCGGACGCCGACCAGGCGGACGTGGACGAGCTGTTCGGCCTGCTGCGCGGCCAGCCGGCGCTGCCGGCGCTGCCGGCCAAGGGGCACTCGGCGCCGACACTGGAGCTGGTGCGCAGCGCGGTGCGCGCCGCCGGCGCCGACGTCTCGGCCTCGGAGGTGGCCGAGCGGGTCGGGATCTCGCGGCCCACGGCGCAGCGCTATCTCAGTTACCTGACACGGCACGGCGTGGTGCGGCTCCAGCTGCGGTACGGGGCCACCGGCCGGCCGGAGCACCGGTATTCGGCGCTGGGGTAGGCGCTGCCGGCGCTGTCACCGCGGGGCCGGCTGCCCTTGTTGTCGGCGCTGTCCTTGCTGCCCTTGCTGCCCTTGCTGTCGGCGCTATCCGCGCTTTCCTGGCTGCCCCCGCCGCCGGAGATCGTGATCCGAGCCGTCCATAACGATCCGGTCTCCCCGGCACCGGCCACCGCTCGCACACAGTGGCCGAATATGCGTCAGACGTGGCCGCGATCCCTTACCGGCCTTCGGATTCCGCACCGGACGCGGCACCGGCCACACCCGCCTCGACCACGGCCGGCAGTCGCGCTTCGATAACGAAACCCTGACTTCCGCCCCTATTTGTCCGTTTATCGCAGCGCCAAGGCGGCGATTTCCGGCTGGTCCTGCTGAATCGTGCATCAGCACATGCCTACACTGTCTGCACCGCATCTCCACAGGCGCTCGGGCACCTGCGGGGACAGCGGGGTGTAAAGATCGGAACCCAAGGGAGACCAGACAGTGGCAAGTGGAAACGCGATCCGAGGCAGCCGCGTCGGTGCGGGACCGATGGGGGAGGCCGAGCGCGGCGACGCCGCGCCTCGGGTGTTCGTCTCTTTCTGGTGCGTGAACAAGCACGAGACCAAGCCCTCCTTCGCCAGCGACGCGCAGATCCCCGACACCTGGGACTGCCCCCGCTGCGGCTTCCCCGCCGGCCCGGACAAGGACAACCCTCCGGCGCGCTCACGCACCGAGCCCTACAAGACCCACCTGGCCTACGTCCGCGAGCGCCGCTCCGCCGAGGACGGCGACCAGATCCTGGCCGAGGCCCTGGCCAAGCTCCGCGGCCAGATCTGAATCTGACGACCGCCCCCGCGCGGACCGCCGCTGTGCGGACCGCCTCTGCGCGGACCGCACCCCTCCCGCGACACCGCTCGGCCGGGCCCCACTCGGCTGTCGGGCGGTGACGCCGGGCCCGCGGCGGTCTTGAAGCAGTAGAGCGGTAGTGACCTCTGGCGCCCGGGAGGGCGTCTTCGCCCCGGCTCCCTGATCGGGAGACGGGGCTTCAGTCATGCCGGCTACGGCCGGTTCGCCTCCAACCGCACCACAATCGCCTTCGACGTCGGCGTATTGCTCACCTCGGCCGTGGAATCCAACGGCACCAGCACATTCGTCTCCGGGAAGTACGCCGCCGCGCATCCCCGCGCCGTGTCGTACGCCACCACGCGGAAGCCCGGCGCGCGCCGTTCGGAGCCGTCGGTCCACTCCGAGACCAGGTCCACCATGGCCTCGTCGGCGATGCCCAGGGTGCTCAGGTCGTCGGGGTTCACGAACACCACGCGGCGGCCCGCGTGTATGCCGCGGTAGCGGTCGTCGAGGCCGTAGATCGTGGTGTTGTACTGGTCGTGCGAGCGGACCGTCTGCAGCAGCAGCCGCCCCTCGGGGATGATCGGCGCCTCGAAGCCGTTCGCCGTGAAGTTCGCCTTGCCGGTGGCGGTGGGGAAGGTGCGCGAATCGCGCGGGGCGTGCGGCAGCGCGAAGCCCGAGCCGCGGCGGATGCGGGTGTTGAACTGCTCGAAGCCGGGGATGACGCGCTCGATGCGGTCGCGGATGCGGTCGTAGTCGGCCGCCAGGTCCTCCCACGGCACCGGGTGCTGCGTGCCGAGCACCGTGCGGGCCAGGCGGGCCACGATCGCCACCTCCGACAGCAGAGCCGGCCCGGCCGGGTCCAGGCGCCCGCGCGAGGCGTGCACCAGGCCCATCGAGTCCTCGACGGTGACGAACTGCTCTCGGCCGCCGCGACCGCCACCGCCACCGCCACCGCCACTGCCACTGCCACTGCCACTGCCGCCATCGCTACCGCTACCGCTACCGTCGCCACCTCCGGTCCGATCCACCTCCGTGCGCCCCAGCGTCGGCAGAATCAGCGCGCGCCGGCCCGGCACCACATGGGACCGGTTCAGTTTCGTCGACACCTGCACCGTCAGCGTCGTGCTGCGCAGCGCCGCCTCGGTGACGTCGGTGTCCGGGGTGGCCGCGACGAAGTTGCCGCCCATCGCGAAGAACACCTTCGCGCGGCCGTCGCGCATCGCCCGGATCGCGTCGACCGTGTCGAAGCCGTGCTCGCGCGGCATCGGCACGCCGAACTCGGCCTGCATCGCGTCCAGGAACGCGTCCTTGGGCTTCTCATAGATCCCCATCGTGCGGTCGCCCTGCACGTTGGAGTGCCCGCGCACCGGGCACACCCCGGCGCCGGGCCGGCCCACGTGCCCGCCGAGCAGCAGCACGTTCACCACCTCGCGGATCGTGGGCACCGCGTGCTTGTGCTGCGTCAGGCCCATCGCCCAGCACACGATCAAGCGCTTGGAGGCCCGCACCTCCTGGAACGCCGCCTGGATCTCGGTCCGGGTCAGCCCCGTCGCGGCCAGGATCTCCGGCCAGTCGGTGGCGCGCGCGGCCTTGGCGTAGTCCTGGAAGCCGTGCGTGTACGCGGCGATGAACTCCTGGTCCAGCACGGTCCCGGGAGCGGCGTCCTCGGCCTCCAGCAGCAGCTTGCCGAACGCCCGGAACAGCGCCAGGTCGCCGCCGACCTTGATCTGCAGGAACCGGTCGGCCAGCGGCGTGCCCTTGCCCACGACGCCCGAGACGTTCTGCGGGTTCTTGAACCGCAGCAGCCCGGCCTCCGGCAGCGGGTTCACGGCGGTGATGCGTGTGCCGCCCCGCTTGGCCTTCTCCAGCGCCGAGAGCATGCGCGGGTGGTTGGTGCCCGGGTTCTGCCCGACCACCAGGATCAGGTCGGCCTTGCCCAGGTCGGCCAGCGACACCGAGCCCTTGCCGACGCCGAGGGTCTCGGTCAGCGCCGACCCCGAGGACTCGTGGCACATGTTCGAGCAGTCCGGCAGGTTGTTGGTACCGAAGGAGCGCACGAACGCCTGGTACAGGAACGCCGCCTCGTTCGAGGTCCGGCCGGAGGTGTAGAACACGGCCTCGTCGGGGGTGTCCAGAGCGCGCAGCTCCTCGGCGATCACCCCGAACGCCTCGTCCCAGCCCACCGGCCGGTAGTGCGTGGCGCCGGCGTCCAGCAGCATCGGCGTGGTCAGCCGGCCCTGCTGCCCCAGCCAGTACCCGCTGCGCTCGGCGAGCTCGGCCACGGAGTGCTCGGCGAAGAACTCCGGCGTTATCCGCCGCAGCGTCGCCTCCTCGGCGACCGCCTTGGCCCCGTTCTCGCAGAACTCGGCGATGTGCCGCTTGTCCTCCTCGGGCCAGGCGCACCCCGGGCAGTCGAAACCCTTCTTCTGGTTCAGGCGCAGCAGCGTCTCCGCCGAGCGCTTGACGCCCATCTGGTTCACCGCGTCACGCATCGCCACCGTGACCGCCGGAACCCCCGCAGCCCAGTCCTTGGCGTGCCCGACGCGCAGATTCTCGTCGCCTGGATCGGTGGTCGGCGCCTTGCGGGCCATAATGCGGGCTCCTTTGCCTCGGTGGTTCGGCCTCGACATTGTCGCGCTACGGACCCCGACGTGGAAATGTCCGGTCCGGGACTATGGTGGGCGTCACTTCGGAAAAGATCGCCGGCAGGGGAGCGGGAACGCGTGACGCAGTCAGGTTTGCAGGCCCAGCTCCAGGAGCGCGCGGCCAGGGCGGTGCCCGCCGAGTACGGGCAGCGCAGCGGAACGTGGTTGCTGCGTCACGCTCCGGGGTGTTCGTGGTGGATCGGCTCGGTGCTGCCGCACGGCGCCGGCTCGATCGAGGAAGCCGAGGCGTACACGGCCGAACGCGGCATCCCGACGCTGCTGCAGATGACGCCCGGAGCCGTGCACCCGGACCTGGACGCGCAGCTGGAAGCACGCGGCTACACCCGTCAGGCCTCTGTCTCACTCCAGATCGCGCAGACCTCCCAGGTGCTGGCCCTGGCACCGCGCGGCGCGCTCCGGGTCCGGCTGGAGGAACGGCCGACCCGCGAGTGGTTCGACGTCTGGCACAGCGTGGTCGGCGGCGACCCCGACCCCCCATGGCGGCTCCTGCACCGCATCACCGAACCCTCCGCCTACGCGAGCGTCGAACTCGGCGGCCAGACCATTGCGGTCGGACGCGCCGTCGCCGACACCGGCTGGGCCGGCGTCTTCGGCATGGCCACCCTTCCTGAGGCCCGCGGCAAGGGCGCGGCCGGCGCGGTCCTGGCCGCACTGGCCGACTGGGCCTCGGTGAACGACGCGCCGCGGATGTACTTGCAGGTGGAGCACGAGAACCCGGCCGCGATGCGGTTGTACGGCCGCGTCGGATTCAGCGAGCTGGCTCCGTTCTACTTCCGGGTGAAGGACAGGTAGCTAAAGCCACCGCTCGTACCAGGCCCGGATCCGCCGCAGCACGTCCAGCTGGTGGCCGCGTTCCCGCAGCCAGTGGCCCTCGCGGGGGTAGACCACGAACTCGTGCTCGACCCCGAAGTGGCGCAGCGCGCGGTGGAAGTGGATCGCCTGACCGAGCGGAACGTTGGTGTCCTGCTCACCGTGCAGGATCAGCACCGGGGTACGGATCTGCGAGGCGTAGGAGATCGGGCTGTTCCGGTCGTGCACGTGGGGCCCGGGACCCTCCCATCCGGTGCTGCCACCGAGTGCCGCATCGATGACGCCCCACTCGCCGGTCCCGGCCTGCATACCCCAGTCGCTGATGCCGGCGCCCATCACCGCGGCCTTGAACCGGTCGGTGTGGCCTATCGCCCAGGCCGCCATGAAGCCCCCGTGGCTCCACCCGGAGATCGCCAGACGCTCGGGGTCGGCCACGCCCTGGGCGATCAGCAGGTCGACGCCGCCGAGGATGTCGGTCCACTCATCGCCGCCGACCGCGCCCGCGGCCGTGGCGGCGAACGCGTGGCCGTGCCCTGAGCCGCCGCGCGGATTGGGCAGGAAGACCGCGTACCCGGTGGTCGCCAGCCACTGGCCGGAGTCCATCGGGTTGAGGTTGAACTCGTCGGCGTAACGGAAGTACGGGCCGCCGTGGACCATGGTGACGAGCGGAAACGGGCCCTCGTCCCGACCCCGGCCGGCAGGCAGGATCAGCAGGCCGTCCAACGGCAAGCCATCCGATGCCCGGTAGCTCAGACGCTCCTGGACACCCCAGCGGACCGCGCGCAGTTCCGGCCTGGTGTCGCTGAGCCGGACCAACGGTCCGCCGACGGGCCCGGCGTGGACGTTGTCGGGTTCGTACGCCGTGCTCGCCAACAGGGCACAGGTCCCCCCGGACCGGCTCGCGGTCAGCCCGGACAGTGTGCCGGGCGCCCACGCCACCCGGTCGAAACGCAAGGACTCCGGATCGAGCCGGTACAGCGCGGTGTCCAACCCATCGGCGAACAGCGCGAGCGGCGGCCCGTCCGCGACCTGCACCAGCTCGGTCGGGCAGACCGGCATGCCGGCAGTGAGATCGCGATACTCGACGGCTGCTTCGGCTGCTTCGGCTGCTTCGGCCGCCTCGGTCGTCTGCGGGCCGGCCGTTGGCAGAACACTGTCGAGCACAGCGAGCCCGCCGATCACCTGCCCGCCGGAGACCGCCACATGAGCCAGATGCCAGAGCCCGCCGCCGTACCACCACACGGGGGACTGAGCCTCCATCCCGACCGGACCCAGCTCGTACACGGCCCCCGAACCGGGATCGACCACATGCAGCTCCGCCGTCGCGACACCCGGATCGAGCTCGGCGGTGGACCAGCTCAGCACCGCCAACGGGCCGCCATCCGGACGCTGCGCCACCTCGACCACATGCCGGTCGCCCAGGCCCTCAACGGTCCGCACCTCCCGGCTGTCCAGGTCGAGCAGCCGCAGCCGGGTCACCGGAAGATGCCGGCCCCAGACCTTGACGTCGTCGCCCTCTGCATCCCGGCCCTCGTCCTGGCACTCGTCCTCGCACTCGTCCTCGGCGAGCACGGCGACGGTACGGCCGTCGAACAGCGGACAGTAGTCGGCGATACCGCCGCGCCAGCTGGTCAAAGCCTCGGCCTCGCCACCGGTCACACCGATCCGCGCAAGCTGCGCGGTATCGCGCTCCTCCCGATCGGAGGTGAAGAAGACAGAACCCGAATCCGCCGCCCACTTCGGCGCCAGCTCGCGAGCCATCCCATCCGTCAGCCGACGTGGGCCCGTGCTGCCGTCCACGGCAGCGACCCAGATCGCCCCGCGCGGACGCCCGCCCTCCCCACCGTTAGCGACCACCGCGTACGCGACCAACCGGCCGTCCGGCGAGATGACCGGCCCCATCGGGGCCGCCGCGTCCACCACCGATTCGGCGGTGAGCTCCGCGCTCGAAGGGAACGTCGTCTGCGGCTCCTGATCCACCATGCGCACATCGTTCCGCACGATCGCACCGCCGTCAGGCGGATAACCTCACCCCACCCGCAGACCCAGATGCGCCGCCATCGCCGGCGCCAGCTCCACCAGCTGCCCGCCGTCGATCGTGGCGCCGCGCAACGCGTCCAGGCCGGCCTTGAAATGCAGGCGCGCGCCGCGCAGGTCGACCTCGGCGAGCTTGGCGCGGCTGAAGTCGGCCTCCTCGAACGTGCACCCCGGGAAGCGGACGCGGGTGAGCTTCGCGCCGCCGAAGTCGGCCTCGCGCAGCAGGCAGTCGGTGAACACCACGTCGGTCAGGGCGGCGCCGCGGAAGTTCACCGAGTCCAGCTTCAGCTGGTCGAAGTGCACGCGGCGGATGTCGGCGTCGTGCCACTGCACGCCCGAGGCGATGCCGCGCACGATCTCGGTGTCGCGCCAGTGCGAGGCCGACAGGTCCGGCCCGAGCAGGCGCGAGTCCTCCATCCGCACGTCGGCGAACGTGGTCTGGTTCCACTCCCCGCCCACCAGCGTCACCTCGGCCAGCAGGCACTGGCTGAAGCGGGCGTGGCTGGCGAACACGTCGTCCCAGCTCACGTCGGCGGCACGCTGGTACTCGTAGTGGCCCTCGTCGCGCACCCGGGAGTCCAGGAGCGCCAGCTCGGATAAGGGCGGCAGGTCGGGGCGGGGCGGCGGGGCGGGCTGTGAAGATGGCATGCCGATCATTGTGGCCCACCGCGCGACCGGTCGCGGGGGCTACGGTCACTGTCATGCCCGATGCGATCTTCGCCCATCCCCGCCTCGCAGAGATCTACGACATCTTCGACGACGACCGCTCCGACCTGGACGCCTACGTCGCGATCGCCGCCGAGCTCACCCCGGGACCGGCCGCGGCGGCGGTCGTGGACGTCGGCTGCGGCACCGGCGCCCTGGCCGTCCGGCTCGCCGCGCTCGGCTACCGGGTCACCGGCGTCGACCCGGCGGCCGCGTCGCTGGCCGTGGCCCGCACCAAGCCCCACGCCCAGACCGTCACCTGGATCGAGGGCGACGCCACCGCCCTGCCGGCGCCGGCCGCCGCCGACCTCGCCCTGATGACCGGCAACGTCGCCCAGGTCTTCCTCACCGACGAAGACTGGACCGGCACCCTGCGCGCCGTCGCCGCCGCCCTGCGCCCCGGCGGCCACTTCGTGTTCGAAACCCGCCGCCCGGAGGCGCGCGCGTGGGAGGAATGGGCCCTGGGCTCCGCCCCGGTGGTCCGCGAGGTCCCCGGCATCGGCACAGTGCAGGAGCACAGGGTCTCCTTCAGCGTCGACCTGCCGTATGTGTCCTTCGGCGGCGCCTACCACTTCCCCGACGGCGAGATCGTGAACTCCCAGTCGACCCTGCGCTTCCGCACCCGCGAAGAGGTGCAGGCCAGCCTGGACGAATGCGGGTTCGACGTCGTCGACGTGCGCCAAGCCCCGGACCGGATGGGAAAGGAGTATGTGTTCATCGCCCGCAGACGGGATCATCGGTGACCATGTCCGCACCGATCGACGTCCTGGCCCTGTCCCCGAAACAGACACCGACCTCGACCTCCGGGCTGCTGGCCGACGCCGCACGGGCCCGAGGCCTGCGCGTCCTGGCCGCCGACCAGGTACCGGCCGGGGCGCGCGCCGCGTACTACGGCGGCCCGCTGTACGGCGCGAAGGTCGCCGCCGCACTCGGTGTCGGCCTGCTCGTCCCGCCGGAGGACTTCCTGCAGTCGCTGCCGCCGGACCTGCTCGGACGGAGCGTCCAGGCCATGTCCGCAGGCCAAGCCCGGCAGCTGAGCCGCCCCTTCTTCGCCAAGCCGCCCACCGACAAGTCCTTCGACGCGGGCGTCTTCGCCGACGGCACACGGCTGCCCGAACTCGCGCCGGACACCACCGTGCAGATATCGGAAGTGGTCACCTTCGCCGAGGAACACCGCTTGTTCCTCCTGGACGGCACGGTCCACACCGCCAGCCGCTACGCCCGCTTCGGCCGCCTGGACGTCGCACCGGCGACCGCCGCGGCCCTGGCCTTCGCAGACCGTGTCGCCGGGCAGATCAGCGGCCTGGTCCCGTCGGCGGTGGTCGTGGACGTCGGCCTCATCAGCGACCCCGACTCCGGCACGGAGCGCTGGGCCGTGGTCGAGGCGAACATGGCATGGTTCGCCCACAGCTACGCCGCCGACCCCGACCGCGTCCTGGACGTGATCACCGCCGCGGCCGGGCCGCGCGAGGCCGTCCGGCACGCCGACCTGCCGTTCCTGGACGCATGACGAGGGCACGACGTAAGGGGCCGCCGGGTTCGAAAACCGGCGGCCCCTTACGGCTACTGCCTTTCAGCCTCTGGTTCTAGCTCGGGGAGGAGGGCGGGGGTACTGATCAGGACCAAGGACTAGCTCCCGCTCACAAACCCCAGGTTCTCGTAGACCGTGTCCTGAACCCCCGGCGCCCCGTAGTTCGCCAGCTTCGAGTTCGTCGCCACGATCTGCGGCCGCTGATACAGCGGCACGATCGTGTCCAGCTTCCAGATCGCCGCGTCCGCCTGGTTCGCGTACGCGATCGTCTGGCTGCGGTCCATCGTGCTCAGCGCCTTGGTGAACAGGTTGTCGATGTCGGTGTTGCCGATGCGGCCGTAGTTCTGCTGGATGTTCAGCGTGCCGTCCGAGCCCGTGGTGGGATTGGCGAACACCGGCTGCGCCGTGCTGATCGGGTAGGCGTTGCCGCCCAGGGTCACCGGGGCGATGTCGAAGTCGCCGGTGTTCACGTACTTCGTGTAGTAGTCCGAGCCCGGGACCGGGACGATCGTGATCTGGATCCCGATCGCCGCCAGCTGGTTCTGCACGATCTCCGCCAGCTGCTTGGACGTGTCGTTCGTGGAGGAGATCACGAACTTCAGGGTCAGCGTCTTGCCGTCCTTGGTCCGGGTCTTGCCGCCGTCGGTGCTCGTCCAGCCGGCCTGGTCCAGCAGCGTCTTGGCGCGCGCCACGTCCTGCGTGCCCAGGTCGCCGGAGTTGTCCTGGTAGCCCTGCTGGTTGGTGAGCAGCACGTGGTTGTCCAGCGGGTCGGTGCTCACCCCCAGCGGGCCGACGATCGCGGTGTCGATCTGCTTGCGGTTGATGCCGATGGTCACCGCGTTGCGGACCTTGACGTCCGACAGCGGGCCGGTGCCGGCGCCGTTGAAGGTCAGGTTCGCCCAGACCGGGCCGGCCGCCTTGTGCACCGTCACGTTCGGCAGGTTCTTCACCTGCGCGTAGTACGCGACGTGCGCGCCGATGCCGTACTGCAGGTCGACTTCGTTGTTGGCCAGCGCGCCGCTTTGCGCGTCGGAGTCGATCGACAGGAACACGATCTTGTCCAGCTTGGCCTTGTCGCCCCACCACTTGTCGTTGCGCACCAGCGTCAGCGTCTTGGCGGTCTGGTCGATCGAACCCAGCTTGAACGGGCCGTCACTGGTCGGGATCGCGTCCTTGAAGTCGTTCACGAACTTCTTCGGGTCGCTGTTGGTCGCCGCCGGGTACAGCGGCGAGAACAGGCCCTGCCACTCGCTGTAGGGCTTGGTGAAGGTGATGATCGCCTCCTTCGGGCCGGCGCCGGCCTTGATGCTGGAGATCTGGTCGTAGCCGACCGTGCCGGAGACCTGGAAGGCCTGGTTCGTGCCGTTCAGCGCCTTCCACTGCGCCTCGAAGTCGGCCTCGGTCACCGGCGTGCCGTCCAGCCACACCGCCTGCGGGTTGATCTCCAGGGTCACCACCTGCTGCGGCGACTGCGTGACCGTGTAGGAGGCGACCAGGTTCTTGTTGTTGTGCGGCACACCCTTGGAGTCGGCGTAGAACGGCTGCTCCAGGACCGCGGCCATGATGTCCGACACCGAGCCGTCGGTGCCGTCCACCTCGTTGTAGTTCAGCTGGTCCGAGATCCCCGCCTCCGGCCAGCGCAGCGTGCCGCCGTCGGCGATCTTGTCGCGCGGCTGCGGGTTGATGTCGTTGCCCGGCTGGGTGTTGATGTTCTTCGCCGGGGCGCCGCTGCCGCCGGACCCGGACTTGCCGGAGGAGGAACCGCCGCACGCGGCCAGGCCGAGCGCCAGCACGGCCGCCACGGCCGTGCTCAGAACCAAAGAACGGGGACTGCGTCTCACAGTGCTGTTCTCCTTCAGTGAGGGGGTGAGGCCGGGGCGGGTCACGCCACGGTGCTGTGCGGGATCAGGGCGGGCGCCCAGGCGCCCAGGTGGTGGCAGGCCGCCGTCCGGCCCGGGTCGCCGTCGACCGGCTCCGGCGCCGGATCCTCGGCCTCACAGCGCGTGCGCGCCTGGGCCGACTCCAACGCCGCGTACAGCGGACAGCGGCCCCGGAACCGGCAGCCGCGCAAGGCGTCGGCATCGGTGTCGAGCACCACCGGACTCGGCGGGTCCCCGGGCAGCACGATGCGCTCACGCCGGCGCTCCACCACCGGATCCGGCACCGGCACCGCCGACAACAGCGCCCGCGTGTACGGATGCCGCGGGTCCTCGAACACCGCGTCGGCGTCCCCGTACTCCACGACCCGCCCCAGGTTCAGCACCGCGACCCGGTCGGCGACATGCCGTACCACGGCCAGATCGTGCGACACGAACAGATACGCCAACCCCAGCTCGCGCTGCAGATCGGCCAACAGGTTCAAGATCCCGGCCCGCACCGACACGTCCAGCGCCGAGACCGGCTCGTCCAGCACCACCAGCCGCGGCTCCAGCGCCAGCGCCCGGGCGATCGCCACCCGCTGCCGCTGCCCGCCGGAGAACTCGCGCGGGAAGCGGTTCGCGTGCGAAGGCTCCAAACCCACCATCCGCAACAGCTCACGCACCCGCGGAGCGGTCTGCCCGTGCCCGTGCGTCCGCAGCGGCTCGGCCAGCAGATCACCCACCGGCAACCGCGGATCCAGCGAGGCCAGCGGATCCTGGAACACCGCGGCGATCCCGGCCCGCACCCCCTTGGCCCGCCGCCGCACACCCCGGCCCCGGTTCAGCGCGTCCAGGTCCTGACCCAGCACGCTGATACTGCCGGCCTGCGGAGTGCGCAGCCGCAGGATCTCCATCACAGTGGTGGTCTTGCCGCTGCCCGACTCGCCGACCAACGCCAACGTGGTGCCCGCCGGGATGTCCAGGCTGACCCCGTCGACGGCGCGCACCGTGCCGATGCGGCGGCGGATGATCGAGCCCTTGGTGAGCGGGTGGTGCTTGATCAGGTCGCGGACCGTCAGAACCGGCGACGGGGTCTCAGTGCTTGCCTCGGGCGCCGGTTGAGCCTGTTCGACGGGCTCTGGTTCACCGGCATCGGAGCCGACGTCAGAGCGAATGTCAGAGCCAATGTCAGAGCTTT
The DNA here is from genome assembly GCF_041262705.1 of Catenulispora sp. MAP12-49. Classification (NCBI taxonomy): domain Bacteria; kingdom Bacillati; phylum Actinomycetota; class Actinomycetes; order Catenulisporales; family Catenulisporaceae; genus Catenulispora; species Catenulispora sp. MAP12-49. The sequence goes on from NZ_JBGCCP010000025.1 coordinate 17,597, forward strand.
GATCGGGGGTCGACTCGGTGCCGGCCATCAGATCCAGGCCCTCACCACTGCGATGACAAGCCGCCTGCCGCCCGGCCGCCACCGCCACCAGCTCCGGCTCCACCGTCCGGCACACATCCACCACGAACTCGCACCGCGCCGCGAACGGACACCCCGCAGCCAGCTCCAGCAACGACGGCGGCGCCCCTGGTATCGCCCGCAGGCGCGCGCCGCGCCCGGCGTCCAGGCGCGGCAGCGAACCCAGGAGCCCGGCGGTGTACGGCATCCGCGGCTCGGCGAACAGCTCCTCGACCGTCGCGGTCTCCACCGGGCGCCCGGCGTACATCACCGCCGCGCGGTCGGCGAAGCCGGCGACCACGCCGAGGTCGTGCGTGATCAGCACGATCGCCGCGCCCGTGGCCTTCTTCGCGGTGGCCAGGACCTCCAGGATCTGCGCCTGCACCGTCACGTCCAGCGCGGTGGTCGGCTCGTCGGCGATGATCACGTCCGGGTCGTTGGCGATCGCCATGGCGATCATCACGCGCTGGCGCATGCCGCCGGAGAACTCGTGCGGGAACGCCTGCGCGCGCCGCACCGGGTCCGGGATGCCGACCAGCTCCAGCAGCTCCACCGCACGCCGCATCGCAGCGTCCGACGACACCTCCTGGTGCACCCGGATCGCCGCCGCGATCGCCTCGCCGACCCGGTACACCGGGGTCAGCGCCGACAGCGGGTCCTGGAACACCATCGAGATGCCCGCGCCGCGGATCCGCGACATCTCCTTGTCGTTCAGCCCCAGCAGCTCCCGGCCGCGGAAGCGCACCGAGCCGGTCACCTTCGCGTCCGTCGGCAGCAGGCCGATCGCCGCCATCGAGGACACCGACTTGCCCGAGCCGGACTCCCCGACGATCGCCAGCGTCTCCCCGCGCCGCACCTGGTAACTCAGGCCCCGTACGGCCTCCAGCCGCCGGCCCTTCTCGCCGGGGAACGACACGTGCAGGTCCGTGACCTCCAACACCGCGTCCGAATTCACGCCGCACCCTCCGAAGTCGAGTCCGAGGCCGAAGTGGAACCTGATGTGGAACCCGAGGTGGAATCCGAAGAGGAACCCGAGGGGGAGGCCGAGGCGGTGCCGGCCGTGTCGTCCATCGCGTCGCGCAGGCCGTCGCCCACGAACGCCACCGCCATCACCGTCAGGATCAGCAGGATGCCAGCCGGGTAGAACAGCCACGGGAAGTTCAGCGCCGAGTCGGTCCCGTCGGCGATGATCGTGCCCAGCGACACGTCCGGCGGCTGCACGCCGAAGCCGAAATAGCTCAGCGAGGTCTCGGCGATGATGGTCCCGCCGACGTTCAACGTGGCGTCGATGATCAGCAGCGAGGCCATGTTCGGCAGCAGGTGCCGGGTGATGATCCGCAGCGGGTGCACCCCCATGACCTCCGCGGCCGTGACGAACTCCCGCTCGCGCAGCGAACGCGCCAGGCCGCGCACCATGCGCGCCGTCACCATCCAGTTGAACGCCGCCAGCAGCACCACGAACAACAGCCAGGTCCGGCCGTGGAACAGCGGCGAGGTGATCGCCAGGATCAGGAACGAGGGCAGCACCAGCAGCAGGTCCACGAACCACATCAGGACCCTGTCGGTCCAGCCGCCGAAGTACCCGGCGGCGGCGCCCACGATCCCGGCCAGCCCCGTCGACAGCACCGCCGCCAGCAGCCCGATGATCAGCGACTTCTGCAGCCCGCGCAGCGTCTGCGCGTACACATCGGAGCCGATCTGCGTGGTGCCGAACCAGTGCGTGGCCGACGGTCCGGTCAGGAAGTTGCTGTAGTCCTGGTCCTTGTAGTTCCACGAACTCAAGTACGGCCCGATGAACGCCAGCGCGAACATCAGCACCAGGATCACCAGCCCGGCCACCGCGAGCTTTCGCCGCAGGAACCGCCGCAGCACGATCCGCCCCCGGCTCAGCGCCTCCGGCTCGGCCGGCCGCGCCGCGTCCTCCTCGGCGATCACCAGCTCCATCCCGGCCGCCATCACACACGCACCCGCGGGTCGAGCAGCGCGTGCGCGATATCCGAGAGCAGCCCGGCTATCAGGATCAACACCGCGGTGAACAACACCATCGCGGCCACCGAGTTCACGTCCTGGCGCCCGATGGAGTCCACGAACCACTCGCCCATCCCGTGCCAGCCGAAGATCTTCTCGGTGAACGTCACCCCGGTCAGCAGCATGCCCATCTGGTAGGCGAAAAGCGTCGCCATGGGTATCAGGGCCGTGCGAAGTCCGTGCTTGACCAGTGCCGGCCCGCGCCGCATGCCGGTGGCGCGCGCGGTGCGGATGTAGTCCGCGCCCAGCACGTCGAGCATCGCCGAGCGCTGATACCGGCTGAACAGCGCCGCCTGGCCCAGCATCAACGACAGTGTCGGCACCACCAGGTGCTGGCCGCGGTCGACCAGGTGCCGCAGCCAGCCGCCGGTCAGCCCCGGCGTCGTCTCGTTGGTATAGGGCAGCAGCGTGGTTCCGGCCGCCTGGTTGATCTTCACGGTGCCGATCTTCAGCAGCACCGCCAGCAGGAACACCGGCGTGGACAGCACCAGGAACGACAGGAACGTGATCGCGTGGTCCGATGGCCGGTACTGTCTGATGGCGCCGATGAAGCCCAGGGCGACGCCGACCAGCGCGCCGCTGATCGTGCCGACCAGCACCAGCCGCAGCGTCACCCCGACCCGGCGTCCCATCTCGGTGGACACCGAGGTGTCGTCGATGGTCTTGCCCAGGTCGCCGGTCGCCACGCCCTCGGCCCAGTGCCCGAACCGGTCCAGGATCGGCGTCTTGTCGTTGAGGTTCAGCTCGTTGAGCGTGGCGTTGACCGACGCCGCGGGCGGCGGCGGCTGGCGCTGCGCGAAGTACTCGCGGGGCTGGAGGCTGGAGGCCGCGAGCAGATAGCCCAGGCACGTCGCCAGAGTGATCAGAACCAGATAGTTGACGATCCTGCGCAGCAGGAAAGGGCCCATGGCGTCGTGTGGCTCCCGTATCAGGGCACGCTTATGCGTGTCGAAAGGACTTGGCATGGCGCTGAGCGGTTCTCGGACCGATCGGTACCCGGGAATCACCGCTTATATGCAAAGCCTTCGACTAAAAGACCGGCATGCGGATGGCGGGGGAGGTCAGAACCCTTATCGGGAAAACGGACACAGCGCGCTGGCCACGCGGCAGTAGTCCACGTGGTCGCGGGTTGTCAGCAACACGGCGCGGTCCATGGGCTGGAACCATAGCGGTAAAACCCTGATTGTGCACGAACAGCCCGGCCCTCTCAGGATACGAGAGGACCGGGCTGTGGGCGGAAATATCGGGACACCGAATAGTTCGGCCCCCGAATAACGCCGTCGCTCGGCGTATTGGCGCGCGCCGAAGGTTATTCCGGGTATATCAGGCCACGCAGATGATCTCGCCATGAACGACGTTGAACCACCCGTCTTCGGCCGCCGCCCAGGAACGCCAGCCGGCCGCCACGGCCTCCAGATCCTCCAGGTACGCGAAGCCCTTCTCGACGTACTGCGCGGCCGTCGAGGACTTGGTCGTGCGATCGGCCCACAACTCGGCCCACCACTGGCGATCCGCCGGCTCGGCGAACACCCACGACGACGCGCCGGCCGTCACGGCGTCCTCGGGGAACCCGGCGGCCAGCGCCCAACCGCGCAGCCGGCGTCCGGCGTCCGGGTGGCCGCTGTTGGACGTCGCCAAGGCCTGATACAGCCGCAGCCACTCATCCAGCGCCGGGACCTCCGGGAACCAGCGGAACTCGCCGTAGTCGCCGTCGCGCGCCGCGACGATCCCGCCGGGCTTGCAGACCCGCCGCATCTCCTTCAGCGCCAGCACCGGATCGGCCACGTGCTGCAGCACCTGGTGGGCGTGGACCACGTCGAAGCTGTCGTCGGGGAAGTCCAGGGCGTGGACATCGGCGACCGCGAACCGGACGTTCGGCGTGCCGCGCCGGGCGATCTCGTCGCGCCCCAGGGACAGCGCCTCCTCGGTGATCTCCACCGCGGTGACCGTGCCCGGTGCCGCGCGCTCGGCGAGGTCGGCGGTGATGGTGCCGGGCCCGCAGCCCACGTCGAGCACGCTGTGACCTGCCGACAGGTGCGGCAGCAGATACCCGGCCGAGTTCTCCGCGGTGCGCCAGCGGTGCGAGCGGAGGACCGACTCGTGGTGGCCGTGGGTGTACGTGTTCTGAGGAGTCTCCGGCCGTGTCGTCATGCCGGAGACTCTAGCGAGCTGTTCGATATTCGAGAAGATCTGTCTCGGTATACGATATGAAGGTGGGCCTGATTTCAGCCTCGGGTATCGAAGAGCCCTTCCACGATCAGCGCCACACCGTCGTCGTCGTTGCTCGCCGTGAGGCCCTTCGCGGCCTCCTTCACCTCCGGCAGCGCGTTGGCCACCGCGTACGACCGCCCGGCCCAGGCCAGCATCGGGATGTCGTTCGGCATGTCCCCGAACGCCACCACGTCCGCGGCCTCGATACCGCGTTCGGCACACCACGCGGCCAGCGTCGTGGCCTTGGTGACCCCGGGCGGCCCCAGCTCCAGCACCCCGAACCGGGTGGAGTAGGTGAGATGGCCGAGCGTCCCGACCGCCGGGCTCGCCTCGGCGAACATCTCGGCGCTGTCGCGGGCCCGGTCCGTGGTCAGGACCTTCAACACCGGCTGGTCCGCCACCGCCGAGGCCAGGTCCTCGTACGGCACCACCAGCCGTCCGGCGTCATCGCCGTCCTGGTCGAAGGTCGACAGCTCGTAGCCGTCCTCGCGCACCATGCCGTAGGCCGTCTCCATCGCGAACCGCGCGTCCGGCAGCGCCGCGCGCAGCCCGGCCAACAGTTTCGGCAGCGTCGCCGGCTCGAACGGCCGCGCGTCGTAGGCCCGGCCGTCCGCCAGGTCGTAGCACACCGCCCCGTTGGAGGCGATGACGTGCGGCAGCTGCCCGAAGCACGGCTTGAGCCGGTCCAGCCACCGGATCGGCCGCGCGGTCACGGCTATCACGTGCGCACCGCGCTCCATGGCCAGGTCCAGGGCGGCGCGCGTGCGCTCGGACGTACCGCCGCCGCTCAGCAACAGGGTGCGGTCCAGGTCGGTGGCGATGACTTGAGGTGGGTTCACACGATCAAGACTCGCACGCGGGGCGGACGGGGAGAATTCTCAAGCGCGCGCCGCGGCCAGCCCGCGCCCGGCCGGACCGTCGGCCTGCGCGCCGGAGCCGGCGCCTTGGTTTCCCCACCGCCGTGCCAGCACCGTGCACGCCATCAGCTGCACCTGGTGGAACACCATCAGCGGCAGCACCATCAGGCTCAGCTCGTGCCCCGGGAACAGCACCGCCGCCATCGGCAGCCCCGAGGCCAGGCTTTCGGCCGGCTCAAGGAACTGGTGGCGCTGGCCGACGGCGCGCTGGCCGCCGGCCGCCTGGAGGAACTGGCCCGGCTCAACAGCCGGTTCCACGAGGTGCTGGCCCAGGCCTCCGGCAGTCGGACCCTCACCGAGCTGATCACCCAGCTCCGATGGAAGATGGAATGGGTCTACACCGCCAAGCTGCCCCGCCGCGCCCAGGATTCCTGGCGCGAACACCGCGAGATCGTCGAGGTCCTGGAATCCGGCGACCCGGACAAGGCCGCCCGCGTCGTGGTCCGGCACATCGCGCGGGGGCGGGACGTGCACAAAGAGCAGTGACCTTCTCGGCAGGTCAACGCTCAAAGCCCTGATACGTGGATTGTATACAAGCGGTCCACTCGCCACACTGTCCGCCGCAGCCGATACCGTGCCCGGGTGATCCAGGATTTCCGACACGACGCCCTGACCACCTTCCACGGGCTGCCGGTGTTCCCCTTCGCCCACGACGACCCGGCCGACCTGGAACCCGGCGGCGTCCCCGAGGACATCGAAGCCTGGGCCTGGCGCGTCGGCGCCGACGAATACGACGAGGCCGACGGCGAGAAGATCTGGCCCGCCTTCCTCGCCGCCGTCGACACCACCCGCGTCAAAGCCCTGACCCTGGCCGCCTGGGACTCCTGCGAATCCGGCACCGGCTGGCAGGAATACCACGCCGCCCTCCTGGACGCCGCCGACCGCTTCCCCAACCTCGAAGCCCTCTTCGTCGGAGACGTCCCCTCGGAGATGTCCGAAGTCTCCTGGATCGAACAAGCCGACCCCGGCCCGCTGCTCGCCGCCTTCCCGAACCTGCTCGCCTTCGGCCTGCGCGGCACCGCCGAACTGACCATCGAACCCCTGGCCCACGACCGACTCCGGGAACTGACACTCCAAACCGGCGGCCTGCCCCCGCACATTGTCCGCGCCATCGGCACCTCCACCCTCCCCGCCCTCACCGGCCTGGACCTTTACCTTGGCACCTCCATCTACGAAGGCGGCGCCGACGCCGCCGACCTGGCCGGCATCCTGTCCGGCGCGGCCTTCCCCGCCCTGCGCCACCTCGGCCTGCGCAACGCCGAAGACACCGACACCCTGGCGGCCCTGCTCGCCCACGCACCCGTCGTCGCTCAACTGGAATCCCTGGACCTCGCCCTGGGCACCCTCGGCGACGACGGCGTGGCCGCCCTGCTCGCCGGCCAGCCACTGACCCACCTGCGCCGCCTGGACCTGCACCACCACTGGATCAGCGAGGCGCTGATCGAACGGCTCTGGCGAGCCCTCCCGGAAGTGGACATCAACGTGGACGAAGCCCTGCTGGGCCGCGACGACGACCGATTCATAGCGGTGGCCGAATGAGCACCCCGAGCCCGGTGGTCGTGACCGCCGAGAACGACGAGCCGGTGCGCGCCGAATGGTCGCGTGCGGCGCGGGAGACCGGCCTCGCACAGCCGCGTCTCGTGCCGTGGTCCGCCGTGGTGGCTTCCGAGGCCGAGTTCGCTCCCGGCGAGGTGGTCTTCGTCGAACGTCTGCACCCTGATACCGCCGGGAATCCGGTCGGCGGCCAGCGCGCACGGTACGCGGAACTCCAGGCCGCGCTGGAACATCTGGACACGGCGGTCACCAAGGCCGGCGCGACGCTGGCGGCCTCTGTGGAGCAGACACTGCTGGCGCTGGACCGGACGAAGTGTGATGAGTTCCTGCGTAGCAGCGGTCTGCCGCTGCTGGAGCTTTCGGACGTGTCGGCGGTGAGAAGCAACATCCTGCGACCGCGGTTCGCCGGCTCCGACGAATGGATGATCGACGGCTGGCGTACACAGCTGTTCCGGCACCGGACCCGCACCGGCTTCGAGGTCTGGCGTGCTCCCGGCCAGAGCTCCGGCGACAACCGGGAACTGGCCCAGGTGGCCGAGTTGCTGGCCGACGACGGCTTCCACGCGGTCGCCGCGCTGCACCGCGTGCACTTGCTCAACGACTTCTACGATTTCCGCTTCGCGGTGGTGGACGGCAAGGTCACCCACGCCGCCGGTGTGAAGCGCGAAGGGGAGATCCTGGCGCGCGAGTGGTACGGCGGGAAGCGCCGCGAGATCGATGCCTTCGTGAAGCGGTTCACGACCGAGCGCTGGGAGAGGCTGATCGCGCTGGCCGAGCGTACCGCCACGTTCTTCCCCGGGATCCGCTCGCTGGGGGTGGACCTCATCATGGACAACGAGAAATCCGAGTTCGTGTTCGACGTGGATCCGTTCGGCGCATCGTTGCCCGGCCTCGTCGCCGGCCTGGCCGATGCCGGGGGCGAGCCGGGCCCGGTGCGTGCCGCGGTGCTGCGTTCGCTATCAGTGCATTGGTAATCCCGACGACCGCGACCGGTATGCTGCGCGACTGACAACGTTCCGAATCCGGAGGCATCCTCAGCGTTATGAAGAACCGTCGCCACGGTCTGCTCGCGTCCACAGCCATCGCCTTGTCGGTGCTGGCGACGGCCTGCCACGGCGGCTCTTCCGCCGCTGATGCCGCCGCCAGTTCCTCCAGCAGCGAGGCGGCCCACACCACGGTCGTCACGCACGTCATGGAGACCACTCCGAACGACCCGCACACGCTGCTGCGCTCCGGGCCGCCGCTGACCGGCTCGATCCCGGCCGGCACCACGACCGACGGCAAGCTCAACGCCGTCGCCTTCGACGGGGTCCCCAAGGTCGGCGCGGTGTTCTTCAGCGTCGGCGGCGTGGTGTCGGCGCACTACTGCACCGGCAGCGTCGTGCACAGCGGGTCCGGCGACCTGATCGTGACCGCGGGGCACTGCGTGTACGACAAGCTCTACGCCGGCTGGAACAACCACATCGTGTTCGTGCCCGGATACCACGACGAGACCGCGCCCTACGGGGAGTGGGTGGCCACGACGGCCTACGTGGACTCGGACTGGGTGGCCAAGGAGGACCCGGACGCCGACATAGCGTTCCTGAAGGTGCGCAAGGTCGGCGGCGGGTCGCAGACCCTGGAGAGCCTTACCGGCGCCGACACGTTCTCCGCCGAGCCAGGATACGCGAACTCGATCAGCATCGCGTCCTATCCGCTGCTGGCGTCCCGGCCGGTCGGCTGCACCACGAAGACGAAGAAGTACACCGACACCCAGATGGAGCTGGACTGCTCGGGCCTGCCGGACGGCGCCAGCGGCAGCCCGTTCATCGCCTCGGGGGACCGGCTGGTCGGCGTGCTCGGCGGCTACGAACAGGGCGGCAACTCGCCGAACACGTCCTACAGCATCTACTTCTCCGAGCGGATCGCGAAGATCTACCGGGCCACCTCGGGCTCCTGAGTCGTCCTGAGCCGGCCTGAGCTGTTCTGAGCCGTCCTGAGCCGGGCTGGACGCGCGGCACACCGGCATCGCAGGATGCCGCTATGGACGTTTCGGCGCCGTCCCCCAACGAGCGCGGGCCCGGCGCCGGCCGCGGCGGGCTGGACCTGCACGAGCTGGAGGTCCCCGAGGTCGCCCTCCTGCCCTTCGCGGCGGGCTCGTTCCAGCGCGTCGGGCCGCTCTCGCTGGCCGACTTCCCGCACCGGCACACGTTCTACGAGATCGTGCTGGTGACGGGCGGCCGCGGCCTGCACGTCGTGGACTCCCAGCCCTGGCCGATCGCCCCGCCGCACTTCGGCGTGATCGCGCCGGGCCAGGTGCACCACTGGGAGGACGCGCAGGGCGTCGAGGGCTCGGTGCTGCTGTTCAACGAGGACTTTCTGGTACGCCATCCCGAGGACGTCCCACTGCTGCGCGCTCTGCACACGCTCACCTGGCTCAGCCCGAGCGCCGCCCAGATGGCCGCGCTGCTGGCGCTGGCGGGGGAGATGGAGCACGAGCTGAGGACGGCCGCCCCCGGCCACGAAGGGGTGCTGCGGGCCTGTCTCCACATCCTGATCGTGCGCGCGGCGCGTATCGCCGGGGCCCCCGCCGCGCCGACCCCCGGCGCCGTGCACCAGGTGAGCGAGCTGGTCGACCGGTTCCTGCGGCTGATCGCGGCACCCGGCCAGGGGAGCAGGACCCTGATCTCCTACGCCCGCGAGATCGGCGTGTCCCCGGGCCACCTGCACGAACTCGTCCGGGAGCAGACCGGCCTGACGCCGGGCCGGCTGACGCGGCGGCAGCGGGTGCTGGAGGCCAAGCGGCTGCTGGCCGGCACCGATCTGACCATCCGACAGGTCTCGGACCAGACCGGGTTCGCCGATCCCGCCTACTTCTGCCGGTTCTTCCGGCGCGAGACCGGGCTCAGCCCGGGGGAGTTCCGGCGGCGCGCCTGAGCGCCGGAGCACCGGAGCACCCGAGGAATGCACCACGATCCCGTGGTCTAGTCCATTTCGGCGGCCCGGCGCAGTGCCTAGATTCACCAGCAGTTCAGGCCCCATGGCAGGGTCCTGCCGCCACCGCCACCGCCACCGCCACCGCCACCGCCACCGCCACCGCCACCACCTTCTCGCCCCCGCCGTATGCGCTGCCACCGAAGGAGCCGCCATGCCCGTCCCCGAGGAGCCGCCCGCCCCGCCCGCCATCTCCCGCAAGGCGCTGCTGAAGGCCGCCGTGGCCGGCGGGCTCGCGGTGCCGCTGCTGGTCGACACCGGCGCCTTCGCCAACGACGCGTCCGCCGCCGATCACGCCGATCACGCCGACCATGCCGACCACACCGAGCCCGCTGGCAATGTCGGCCAGGCCGGCCACGCCGAGCCCGTCGCCACCGGCCCGGCCGGCCCGCGTGCCATCACCCCGGCGTGCCACGACGGCGACGCCCCGACCATCGACCAGATCGAGGGGCCGTACTTCAAGCCGAACTCCCCGCAGCGCACCGTGCTGGCCGGCCCCGGCACCCCGGGCACGCCGCTGACCGTCACCGGCGTCGTCTACGGCCTGTCCTGCCTGCCGATCGCGGCGGCGCTGCTGGACTTCTGGCAGGCCGACGACGGCGGCGACTACGACATGACCGGCTTCACCTTCCGCGGCCACCAGTACACCGACGCCAACGGGAACTTCACCCTGACCACGATCGTGCCCGGCCTGTACCCCGGCCGCACCAAGCACATCCACGTCAAGGTCCAGGCCCCCAACCAGCCGATCCTCACCACGCAGCTGTATTTCCCCGGCGTCCCGCAGAATTCCACCGACACCATCTTCGACGCGCGTCTGCTGATGGACGTCACCCCGCAGGGCGCCGGTGAGGCGGCGGCCTTCGACTTCGTCCTGAACGTCCCGCAGGGCCCCGGCGGCGGCAACCCGCCGCCCTCCGGCACCTGGGTCGCCGGACACGCCTACAAGGCCGGCGACACCGTGACCTACAACGGCGTCACCTACGTGTGCCTGCAAGGGCACACCTCCCAGGTCGGCTGGGAGCCCCCGAACGTCCCCTCGCTCTGGCAGTCGCAGTAGCGCCAGGGACGCGTGCCGCCGCCGGCGTATTGCCGGAAGCCGACGGGCGGCGGCATGGTTCGGCGGTCGTGCTCCTGCGAACGTGTGGCCCGCGTTGCGAACTCGCGCCGCCACCGCGTCGGCCAGCGTGGGGCTGGGCTGGGATCGCAGCGGGCACGGCCGTCGGCCGGATCCCGCACCGGTTGGTGCTACCGGTGCGGGACCCGGCGTTTGTACGCCAGCCCAAAGGAACTGGTTCGAGCGGCCGCTGTGGGAGATGGAGCCCGCCGACGCGGACCGCTACTTCGGCAAGGTCCTGCACTCGGCGGCGCCAGCCACCCGCGCGGCCAGGGCCGCAGCTCTGGACGTCTGCTTCCACTACCTGGAGCTGCGACACAAGGTCGAGATCTACCACCTCACCGGTCGCGCCCGACACCGAACGGCCGGGTGCGACGCGTACACCCCGCGAGGAAGTCGACCACGCCTGCGCGGCGGCGGCCGGTCCACGGCCGGCCGGAATCCGGGTGCCGAGGGCGGACATCAGCGTCCAGCTTTCGAAGGAAGGTGCCCGGACACGCCGTACCAAATCACTTCTCAGGCGGGCAAAAGCCGCAAAAATTGCCCCGGACTGTGTCACCGAAGATCCATGTGACCCGGGACAACCGCGTCGTCCTTCCAGGACGACCCTGACACCCGCAGAGGACAATCCGATGAAAGCAATGAAGCACAAACTCAAGATCAGCACCTGCGCCGTGGCGGCAGTCGGTACGCTGATGCTCGCCGCACCGGCCGCCCATGCAGCCGACTGGCACCGTGTCGACACCTCCAGCACCTGGGCGGGTTGCCAGACGTATATCCTCATCAACTTCGGCAACTGGCCCGCTGATCGGGTCAAGTGCGAAATCGACGGCTCGTGGACCCCGTGGCAGACCTATGGTGGCTACGTCTACTACTGATCTGTGCGGGCCGGCGCCCACTGAGGTGCGGCTCAGCGACATCAGGATGTCAGTGGGCTGGCTGTCGCGGGGAACGACCGATTCCCCGCGACACCACGGACGCTTCGAACGTTCCCGCCGGAAGTGGTGCGAGCGCACCACTTCCGGCACTGGGGGATCGACGAGGCTACCTGTCAAACATGAAGCTGGTGGGGGCGTTGCTGTATGACTCTCCCGGGAGGAAGAGTTCCACCGGGCCGTCGGGGCAGTCGGCGCTGTTGTACTTGGTGCTGTGGACGAGGAACTGAAGGCTGGTTTGGTTGATGATGAGACTTTTCGCGGGGACGTTGTAGCACCTCCACGGCTGCGGGTCGGTGATGACCTGCTTCACGGTGGTGCCGTTGGGACCTTCCGACTCGATGGTGACGGTGCCGGTGGCGGCGTGAGCCGTGCTGGGCAGCACGACGGCGAGCATCGCCGCGCTGAGACCAGCCCCAATGAGTGAGCGGATACGCACAAAGACTCCCTGAACTCGGGTGGGCAAGACAGCTCGATCACATCGCACTCACCCACCTGCGCCCGGGAAACCAGCTGAACGTGGGCGCGTTGAGTCGGCCCCGGAGCCTTGGTGCAGTTGAGGATCAAGCGTCGTCGGCGGCGTGACGACGCGGACCGCTCGTCACGCAACCTGCGGACAAGAACATCCTCACTCCAGGTGGAACACCTCGGTCAGCGGCACCATCGCCGCGTCCGGCGCCCCGCCGTCGATCCCCTCGAAGTAGTGCGCCATCTGGCTCTGCCACCGGGCGTTGACCTCGGTGGCGGCCATCGCGGCCAGCGCGGCGCCGAAGTCCTCGGTCTCCAGGTAGCCGACCAGCAGGCCGTCCGGCCGCAGGAACAGCGAGTAGTTCCTCCAGCCGGACGCGCTCAGCGCCGCCAGCATCTGCGGCCACACCGTCTCGTGGCGTGCCCGGTATTCCTCGGCCAGCTCGGCCTTCACCTTCAGCAGGAAACAGACGCGCTGCATGCCGTGCTCCTACGTGACCGAGATCCCGGCCAGCTGCATGTAGTACGTGCCGAACGGGTCGGCGGTCAGCTGGGTGCCGGTCACTCGGACATAGCGGGCCGTGGAGGCGGTGAAGCCGAAGGACTGCCCGCCGGCGCCGGGCCGCGGGTACGAGCTCTGCGAGGCGATGGTGGTCCAGGTCGTGCCGTCGGGGGAGATCTGGATCGTGAACGCGGTCGGGAAGCCCAGGCCGGTGTTCGGTGCGTCGTCCCGGGGGTAGAGCGTGACCTGGCTGATCAGCGAGGGTCCGCCGAGGTCCACCTGGGCCCACTGCGTGGTGTTCGGCGAACTGGTCCCGGCGCTGCTCCAGCCCGAGGAGCTCCACAGGTCGGTGTGGTGCGCGCCGTCGGTGAGGTTGGCGGTGAGCCAGCCCTCGTTCGGCAGGTCGGCCGAGCTCGACGCGCTGACCGGCCGGCCCAGCGCCAGGTCGCCGCCGTGCGCCTCGATCTCGGCGAACTGCATGTGGAAGTGGCCCAGCGGGTCGGTGCCCAGGTTGGTGCCGGTGACCTTCACATACCGGGCCGTGGTCGCGGCGAAGGGGAACGTCTGGGCCCCGGCGCCGGGCTTCGGGTAGCCGGTCTGCGTGCTCACCGTGGTCCAGTTCGTGCCGTCGGCCGAGACCTGGATCGTGAAGTCGATCGGGAACCCCAAGCCGGTGTTGGCTCCGTCGTCACGCGGGTAGAGGTCGACGCGGTCCAGCGAGCGGGCCGAGCCCAGGTTCAGCTGCACCCACTCGGTGTGGTTGACGGTGTACGTGCCCAGGCTGCTCCAGCCCATGGAGTCGGCCACGGAGGAGCGCTGGCCGTCGGCCGCCGAGCGGATGCCCCAGCCGTCGCCCTCGTACGAGCTGGAAGCCGTGATGGCCGCGCCCTCGACCGGATCCACGGACGTCGGCATCACCCGGGCGTTCCAGAAGTTCGCGCTCGCCCCGCCGGTGACCACCCCTACGTCGCCGGCGCTGAACGCTGAGTCGGTGACGGTCAGCACCGGCGCCTGGCCGGTCCCGGAGTACACCGTCAGGGTGCTGCCCTGGGCGACGACCCGCAGGTGGGTGCGCTGCCCGGAGACGTAGCCCGGGACGGTCGCGTGCGCGAGCGTGGTACCGCTGCGGTAGACGAACACCTCGCCGTCGTTCCGCTGGGCTATGAGATAGCCGGAGTCCATGTCGGTGCCGTTCGCCGAGCGCACCATCAGCCCGGCCCAGTTCTGGCTGCCGCCGCTGGCGTTCACCCCGGTGATCTGCAGGTCCACGCTGGCCGAGACGTCCTGGTAGCCGCGGCCGCGGATGTAGGAGACGTAGCCCCAGTTCGCCGAGGAGTCAGACTGCGTGTACTCCGCGCCGTTCGTGGACCAGGTCCCCAAGGCGTGAGTCCAGAAGTGGTCGCCGCCGCTGAAGTCGTCGGTGAACGGCAGCGCCAGGTCGCCGGTGGTGCCGGTGGTTCCGGCGAGCTCGTCCAGCAGCTGCTTGTGCACGGCCTCGACATCCCAGCCGGAGGTGTCGTACGAGGTCGGGTTGGTCACCAGCGTCTCGCTCAGGGTGCGCGCCGCGTCCGGCTTGGTCGCCGCGAGCTGGTGCAGCAGTTCGTAGTCCTGCAACCCGGCGGTCTGCGCCTCGCTGCGCAGGCTGTCGTAGATCGCGTAAGCGGACTTGTCCGGGTAGACCAGCCACTGGTCGCCGGTCTGCGGGCCGTTGAACGTGTCGGCGGGCGTCCACTGCGCCTTGGCGGTGTCGATCCAGTAGTTCCAGCCCCAGTGCAGGTAGCCGTCGCCGCCGATCTTCCAGTCCAGCCACGGGATCAGCCGCGTCTCGTCCAGGTAGTTGCTGGTGAACCTGTTCATGTACTTGCCCTGCGGCGATATGCAGGTGTAGAGCCACAGGTCCTTCCCGCTGATCCGGTAGTTCTGGTACAGCGCCGTGTTCTGGTCGTAGACGATGCTCTGCGGGGTCGAGGTCGTCAGGTACGAGGCGTCGCCGGTGAACGCGTTGTCCTGCGCTTCGTTGGTCATCGGGTTCGGGAAGTACTTGTCGTAGACCGCGTAGAACCAGTTGGCGGCCGCGGACTGCTGCGAGGTCGTCGGCTCGTCCAGAGCGCTCATGTAGAAGCGGTTCGTCCAGCCCACGGCGTCCAGGTGCGCCTTGAGCGCCGGGAAGAACTGGTTGAGCCAGGCCGTGGTGTTCGGACAGCCGTTCGCGGGTCCGGCGTCGACCGGGCACAGCACATGCTTGACCGCGCCGCTCACCCCGTTGGCCGCGACCAGCGTGTCCACCTGCGGGTCGGCACCGCCGCCGGTCGGGCTCGGTTCCAGCAGCGTCGGGGTGTAGATGTACTGCATCGCGCCGGAACTCACGAACAGGTTCACGAACCGGTCGAACGTGCCCCAGCCGAACGTGAAGTTCCCGGAGGCGTCCACCGTGGTGTCCGGGATCGCCAGCGCCTCGGCATCGGCGTAGATCACGTTATTGCGGTGCTTGGCCATGTCCGCGGCGATGTTGGTCTCGACGGTCCACCAGTTCGGATCGAACATCTGGACCCCGTACTCGCCGGGGATGGACGTGACCGTCCCGGTGTAGTCCCAGCCCGCCGAGGTGAACCAGTTGTTCATCTTGAACGTGGACTGACTCGTCGGCGGAATCGTCACCGGATACACGGTCACCGTCACCGGCACCGCCACGGCGCCCAGGCTGCTGTTCACCGTCGCCGTACCGCTGTAGACCCCCGGCGCCTGCCCGGCCGGCACGCTCACCTCGTAGTAGCTCGCGAAGGTCGTGTCAGCGGCCACGGACCGCGCACTGTCATCGATCAGCGCGTCGTAGTAGGCACTGCCGCCGTCCGGCGGATTCTGGATGTTGCCGACCTTGGAGATGGCCGGGTGGTCGTACTCATACCGAGCGCTGATGTCCGAGGCCGGTATGGTCGCACCTCCCGGACCGCTCAGCGCCCCGGCGGTGACCGAAACCCCGGTCTGCGCCGAGGTGGAACGGACAAGAATCTGCGCGGCCTCGGTGTCATCGCCGGCCGCGTACAACTGAATCGATGTCGGCGCGGTACTGGGCTCGGTGGTGGAGGTGAAGGGCCGGTCGGTCGCGTCAAGGATCCAGACGGCGGGACCGGCGGCGGTGGCGGCACTGGTGGCGGCGGCCGTCGCGTCGGGTTCGGCCAGCACGCTGACCGACAGGGTCGTCAGCGCGAGGCTCATCAGGAGGCGTAAGGGCGTGCCGGAACGTATGCGCATAGGGACTCCGGGCTCTGGGAGGGCGTCTGACGCCGCTGTTGAAACGATTCATTCGTCTCGGTCGCTCGGAGACTAGTCAGGGCTCGAATACCCGTCAATGTTCTGCTTTACTGTGTCGTGAATCCGTTGTCCGGCAACACTTTCCGGCAACGCAACAGAGCCACCTCGCACATGGTGCGGGTGGCTCTGGACGGTTGAATCGTCGGCGCTAAGCCTCCAGCGCCAACGCGAACGGCAACACCTCGTCGGCGCCCGCCTGCCGCAGCATCCGCGCCGCGACCGTCATCGTCCAACCGGTGTCGACCCGGTCGTCCACCACCAGGACCGGACCCTGATGCGCCGCCACCGCCTCGGCCAGCGCCGGGCTCAGCGCGAACGCGTCATGCACCTGCATCAGCCGCTGCGCACTGTTGCCGCGCCGCGCCTGCCCCGCCGCCGTCACGACCGGGTCCACCGCACCCAGATACTCCAGCCGCCCGATCGCGGCGATCCGGCGCGCCGTGTCCGCGATCAGACCAGGGCGGGTGTGCGAACCGATCGACACCACCGCCGTCGGACGCTGCTTCCAATCCCAGGCCGCCAGCACCTTCACGATCCCGTCCACCATCGGCGCCGGCAGCGGCTGGTCGGCGGTGCCGTCGGCGAGCAGGTCGCGCAGGCGCGCACCCCAGCCCAGATCGGTCAGCCGCCCCAGCGCACGGCCGGTCTCTGCGGCCTCGCCCGCCGGGATCTTGCCCGTCAGCGCGACACCGAGCGCCGACATCCCCGTGGGCCACAGCTTGCGTGCCGCGATCTGCACACCGGGCTTGGCCAGGGCGGCGCGCGCGGCCTCGGCGCCCTCGCCGCTGACGCTCGCGGTGTACTTCGCCCCGGCGCAGTTGTCGCAGCGTCCGCAGGGTCCTTCGATGGCCGGGTCGTCGAGCTGGCGGCGCAGGAAGGTCATGCGGCACTCGCCGGTGCTCTCGTACTCGATCATCGAGCGCTGCTCGGCCTCGCGAGCGGCGGCCACGCGGGCGTAGCGCTCGCCGTCGTAGTGCCAGCTCCGGCCGGTCGACTCCCAGCCGCCCTTCACGCGGCGCACGGCCCCGTCGACATCGAGCACCTTCAGCATCGTCTCCAACCGCGAGCGCCGCAGGTCCACCCGCGGCTCCAGCGCCGCCGTGGACAGCGGCCGGCCGGCGGCGTCCAGGGCGTCCAGCGTCTGGCGGACCTGCTGCTCGGGCGGGAAGGCCAGCGAGGCGAAGTACTGCCAGATCGCGCGGTCCTCGGCGCCGGGCAGCAGCAGCACCTCGGCGTGGTCCACGCCGCGCCCGGCACGCCCGACCTGCTGGTAGTAGGCGATCGGCGAGTTCGGCGCACCGAGATGGACCACGAACCCCAGGTCCGGCTTGTCGAACCCCATCCCCAGCGCCGACGTCGCGACCAGCGCCTTGATCCGGTTCCCCAGCAGATCAGCCTCGGCCTGCCGCCGCTCGGCGTCCTCGGTCCGCCCCGAGTACGAGGCCACCTCGAACCCGCGCGAGCGCAGGAACGCCGCGACCTCATCGGTGGCCGCGACCGTCAGGGTGTAGATGATCCCCGAGCCCGGCAGCTTCGGCAACTGCTCGGCCAGGAACGCGAACCGCTCCTCGGGACTGCCCAACCGCACCACGTGCAGCGCCAGGCTCTCCCGGTCCAGCGTCCCGCGCAGCACCAGCGTGTCGGCGGTGTCACCCTCGCCGTGCGTCCCGAGCTGTTCGGCGACGTCGGCCACCACCCGGGCGTTCGCCGTCGCGGTCGTGGCCAGCACCGGAACGCCCGGCGGCAGGTCGGCCAGGAAGGTCCGAATACGCCGATAATCCGGCCGGAAGTCATGCCCCCAGTCACTGACCGTGTGCGCCTCGTCCACGACCAGCAGCCCCACCTCGGAGGCCAGCTTGGGCAGCACCTCATCCCGGAAGTCGGGATTGTTCAGCCGCTCCGGCGAGATCAGCAGCACATCCACCTCCCCAGCCGCGACCTCGGCCTGAATGTCCTCCCACTCGTGCAGGTTCGCCGAGTTGATCGTCCGAGCCCGAATCCCGGCCCGCTCCGCAGCCTCGATCTGGTTGCGCATCAACGCCAGCAGCGGCGAAACAATCACCGTCGGCCCGGCGCCCCGAGCCCGCAGCAAGGCGGTGGCCACGAAGTACACGGCAGACTTGCCCCACCCGGTCCGCTGCACCACCAACGCCCGCCGATGCTCCTCGACCAGCGCATGAATCGCCGTCCACTGGTCCTCCCGCAACCGCGCCGACTCCCCGGCCAGCCGCCGCAGCAGCGACTCGGCCTCCTCACGCAGGGCGGGGGAGGGGCTGGCGGTCGGTGCGCTGGCGTTGCTCATGGTGTTATTTGTACAGGTTCGGTCAGACAGCCCGCACGGGGGCTGGTAGTCGGGCCTAAATGCGCAACGCCTCCCGCAACTGCGTCACCGCCCAGTCGATCTCCTCGGACGTCACGACCAGCGGCGGTGACATGCGGATCGCCACGCCTTGCGTGTCCTTCGCCAGCACACCCCGGGCCATCAGTCGTTCGGACACCTGCCGTCCGGTACCGCATGACGGGTCGATCTCGACCCCGGCCCACAGGCCGCGGCCGCGGACCTCCCGGATGGCGGACGACGGCAGCTCGTTCAGCAGCGAGTGCATCCGAATTCCCAGCGCGCGGGAGCGCTCCTGGTATTCGCCGGTCCGCACCAGCCCGATGACCGCGCGTCCGACCGCACACGCCAGCGGATTGCCGCCGAACGTCGACCCGTGCTCGCCGGGCTTGAACACCCCGAGGACGTCGCGGTCCGCCACCACCGCCGACACCGGCAGGACGCCGCCGCCGAGTGCTTTGCCCAGCAGGTAGATGTCCGGCACGACCGACTCGACGTCGCACGCGAACGTCTCGCCGGTGCGACCGAGGCCTGACTGGATCTCGTCGGCGATGAACAGAATGCCGCGGCGTGTGCAGATCGCGCGGACCGCACTCAGGTAGCCGGCCGGCGGTACCAGCACGCCCGCCTCGCCCTGGATCGGCTCGAGCAGCACCGCGACGGTGTCATCGGTGATCGCCGACTCGATCGCGGAGGCGTCGCCGTAGGGTACCGACACGAAGCCGGGCGTGAACGGCCCGAACTCCTCGCGTGCCTCCGGATCGGTGGAGAACGACACGACCGAGAGCGTCCGGCCGTGGAAGTTCCCCTCGCAGGTGATGATCTGCGCGCGGTCCTGCGGGACGCCCTTGACCTGGTACCCCCACTTGCGCGCGGCCTTCAACGAGGTCTCGACCGCCTCGGTGCCGGAGTTCATCGGCAGCGCCGCGTCCTTTCCGCACAGCTGTGACAGCTCCTGGACGAAGGGCCCGAACACCTCGTGGTGGAACGCCCGGGAGGTCAGCGTCAGCCGGGACAACTGCTCGCGGGCCGCGGCGAGCACCACGGGGTTGCGGTGCCCGAAGTTCAGCGACGAGTATCCGGCGAGCATGTCCAGGTAGCGGTTGCCGTCGACGTCGGTCACCCAGGCGCCCTCGGCCTCGGCGATCACCACCGGCAGCGGGTGGTAGTTGTGGGCGCTGTGCTCCTCGGTCAGGCCGATCAGGCGCTCGGTGTCCGCCGAGCCGGGAGCGCTCACCGCGCGTGCGGATCCACGTCTGGGTTCGTCGAAGTACGACTCGCACGTCCCGCTCCTGCGAACGTCCAGCGTGGCGCAGTGGAACGATCCGCCGAAAAGCGTGTAGTCCTCGAACGAGCACAGGATCGGCTCGAACCCCCATTCCTCGAGGGCCTTGGCCAGACCGATCTGGTTCCGCTCGACGACCACTCGCCGCTCGTCCAGGGACAGAACGTTGATGGCGCTCCACCGGCTCATGACACCCTGCGCGGTCTTGGGCGTCACGACCGGCTCCGGCGCGATCAGGACGTCCCATGTGCTGAACACCTCGGGAAGATCGTCGGGATCGAGGAACTCGGGGTTGACCATGACTTTGCCCGGTGCCAGCGGGACCAGGGACGTGTCGATGTGCATCTGCCGCCGGTAGCGCGGACGCACCTCGTGGACGCGGTAGGCGTCCCCGAGATGGCGGCGGAGCCAGGCGATTCCCGGGGCGTTGGTCACCTGGCTGGCCTCGATGAAGATGTCCCGGCCGCAGCGTACGACGTCGGCCGCATCGAACACGGGCTCGAAGTCGGTCAGGCCCCACTGGTGCGGTTCGCCCTCGGCGGGCACCTCGTAGCCCGGGCGGTACAGGTCGTCGAGCAACTGTGGGCGCGGAGCGGCGACCCATCGGGCGCCGTCGTTGAAGTACTCCTTGAGCAGAGCACGGTAGGCCCACGTCTCGTAGTGCCGTGCCCGGTCCGGCATCGGCGCCTCGATGATCTCCTCGCCGATCACGAGGAAGACGTCCCGCGGATTGGCGCACGACCAGCCGTGCGCCGCGGACCATCCGGGAGTCGAGAACCCCGCGGCGAAGTCCGGCGGTCGGGGTCGGCGAACGGCTACGCCGGCGTCCTTCAGGATGCCGGTGAACTCCTCCACACAGCGCTGCGCCGCCTCGACCAGCTCGGCACGGTACGGGGTGCCGGGCCGGCCGATGGTGGCGTCGAGCGACTCCGAACCGGGGGGAACGGTGGTGCGCTCGATGGTGGTCCACGACGGGATCATCGCCCCCGCGGGATCTCCGACGACGACTTCCTCCAGCGGCTGCCACTCGGTATGGGAACTCACAGCTGACATGGTTCGCTCCTCACGGGATGGTCGGATCCGAGCCGACGAACGCGGACCGGAGTGGATCCGCGGTCGGATTGATGACTTCGACGCGGTGGCGTCGCAGTGCCGGTGGCTTCGTCAGTGCGGTCATCGGTGTCGACCCACTGCACGTGATCATGTCGAGCTGTGCTGCGGCTGGGCGGCGAGCATCCGAACCCGCTCGCCCAGTACGGCGGCGCGCAGCGACAGCAGGCTGAAGGAACCCGCGTCGCCGATTCCATGCGTGGTCTCGCACAATCCGTTGAGGAACAGGGGAGGCAGGCCGTCGTCTGCCGGAAGGACCCGGTATCCCTCGTCGATCGCCAGGTAGCCGGCGTCGTCGAACTGAAGGCGCCCGGCCAGTCCGGACATCAAAGCCGGAACCGGTTCCCGGCCGGGCCCCGGACCGATGTCCAGGAACCCGGTTGCCAGGACGACCAGGTCTGTCTCCAACTCCTCCCGTTCGCCGGTGTGGACTTCCGCGACTGTCAGGCAGACCGAGCCCGGGGTGGCGGCGACATCGATCACCTGGCGGTTGGTGTGGACGAACACCCGCTGCCGGCCGTCCAGTTGCTGCTCGTAACACTGGAGGTAGAGCTCGTGCAGGACGTCGGCGTCGATGGACGAGTAGTTCGTCGGCCGCAGGTAGGCGTCCAGGTTCGTCTTGCTGACCCGCGAAGCACGGAAGTAGTAGTCGGTGAAGCTCGGGAAGAACGCCTCCTCACTGAACGGGCTGGTGTCCTTGAGCTTCAAACCGAAAGACCGCGTGTAGTTGTGGATCCGGGCGGCCGGAAAGCGCCGGGTGAGGTCCAGAGTGATCTCCACGGCACTCTGGCTTCCGCCGACGACGACAACCGTCCCGGGCTCCGCGGCTCGATCCGCGAGTCGGTAGAGGTAGTCCCCGGCATGGAACACGCGGTCGTCCCTCAGCTCGTCGAAGGGGACGGGGATATGGGGTGCCCGACCGGTGCCGATGACCAGCGTTCGGCCCAGAAGCCGCAGCCCGCGTTCGGTCAGGACCTGGTAGGCCGGAGCGCCCTCGTGCTCGACGACCTCGATGCTCACCACACGGTGGCCGTAGTCGACGAGGTCGTCGAAGTGGTGTCGAACCCAGGCGATGTACTGCGCGTACTCCTTGCGCAGGGGGAACTCCCCAGGCAGGTTGAGGTGCTCCAGCAGGCGCCCGCACTTGTGCAGGTAGTTGATGAAGCTGTAGCGGCTCCGAGGATTGCGCAAGGTGACCAGGTCCCGGATGGGATTGTTCTGGATGTTGGAGCCGTCGAGCAGCATGCCGCCCTGCCACACGGGATCCTCGTCGGCTTCGACGAACCGTGCCGATACCGCCGTCAGGGCGGGGTCGGTCTCGAGGGCTTCCTCCAGAGCGATCGCGAGTGCGATATTCGCGGGACCGAATCCGATCCCCACCAGGTCGTAGCATTTCGCACGCATACATCACCCTCCCTCGTGCGATTCTGCGTTCTCAAGCGTCAGGGCGCGCCAGCAGTTGCTCGGCAACCCTCCTGCCCAGCTCCGGCGCGACACGTACGCCGCCTCCGTTGCCGACCCTGACGGACCACACGCCGGGAGACCGGGTGCGCAGCAACAGATCGGCCTTGTCGCAGTAGCCGTCGAACGAACGGACCAGCCGAACGGTCTGCCCTCGGGGGACCCAGGGCAGAAAGCGCCGAACCTCCTCCAAAGTGCGTCGATGGTGGCCGATGTCGGCCGCCGGGGCCGAATCGGGATCCACACCCCAGACCGTGAGCGGGAAACCGATCAGAGACCGGCGTCCCGTCATCGGCCTCCCATAGCACCCGGTACGCAGATCCACGAACGTGGTGTGCGGCGGAACGCCGATCGGGCGGCGTATCACACAGGCCTGAATCGATCGTGTGCCGATCAGCGCTCCGACCACGTGGACACCGCTCGGTGGGCGACTGGTCCAACCACCGAGCGCCAGGACGACGATGCGCGCACGGACGGTGAGCCCGGCGCAGCGAAGCAGAATCCTGCCGCCCGTCCCGGAAACCGCTTCGAGCCGGGTGCCCGTCATCAGCCTGGATCCGTCTCGAACCGCCTGCCGCACGAACAGCCGCGTCACTGACACCGGATCGACATAGCCGGCCGTCGGTTCGACGAGCGCGACGGCCCCCGCCAGCCGCACCCCGGCCACCTCCGACCCGCCGGCGTCACTGACGACATGCGCGTCCAGGCCGGAAGCCGCGCGCAGTTCGCCCTGCGCCCGGCGCAGATCCTCGGACTGGTCGAGCCAGGCCAGAGTCACAGCGCCGACCCGATGCAGCGGCGCGACACCGGTGTTCCATCCGGAGGGTTCCGCGTAACGTGCGATGCTGCTGCTCGCCAGCTCGGCGGTGGTGGGATCGGGATCGTATCCACGCACCATTCCGCCCGAAACACGGGTAGCACCACAACCCGGCTGCCCCGCTTCCAGAATGAGCGGCGGGGCGCCGCGGCCGGCGAGATGCGCCGCGATGGACGCCCCGGTGATCCCCGCCCCCACGACCACGTACTCAGCCGTCACATCGGTCCGGCCGCTCCCGCCCCCCGACTTCATGGTCCCCGCCTTCTCATCAAGACTTCGGCCACTGCGCGGCGAGCTCTCGTGCCGAGGCCAGGTCGGCATGTGTTCCGGCTGGGATGAACGACCACGCCTGTTGGCGGACAGGCACGCCTGGCAGACCCAGGCCCTGCCATGCCCGCTCCCCGAACGACGGCATGACGGGATAGCAAAGAGCTGCGAAGGCCTTCGCGGCGAGATACTCCAACGCCACGCTGGTACGCGCCTCCTCCTGTTTGTCGACCAGCAGACGCCGCGTCCGTTCAGCATTCCGGAACCGTTTCGCACCGCGTACGAACGATTCCAACGTCTCGACATAGGCGGTGCTGCTGAACGCGTCAACCGCCAGAAAGCCATCCAGACGCGTCGTGAGAAGACAGACACCGCGATAGAACTCACGATGGGCCACCGACCACGCGCCGGTACTGGGGATCGCGCCGGCGCCGGGAAGCTCGGCGAACCCGTCGATCCACTCCCGGATCTCGTCCAACAGCGGATCGTGCAGGGCGTTCGCTCGCGCCACGGTGATGTCGACCACGGCTTCCTCGGGCGCCTCGCGCAGGAGCGCCAAGCGGACGGCGTCGGCCGGAACCTTCGCCAGCGCGTCGTCGGCCCACACGGCGTGGCCTTGGCTGGTCGAGAATTTCTCACCGTCGAGGTGAAGGAAACGGTTGACCACGTAGCCGTGCGGCAACGCGTCCTCGGCCCCTGTCGCGAAGGCCAAAGCGGGCATGAGGACGCCGTAATAGAAGCTGTTGTCGTAGCCCAGGAAAGTCACCGATCCGGGTCCGGACCCGGGTCCGGACCCGGACTCGGACTCGGCCCAGGCCCCGGCACGGTCGGCGCTCGCCGCCTGGTCGAGGTGGGTGAGTGCCAACTCCGCCCAGGGATCGACGACCTGGCCCGACAGATCGCCATCGAGGGCGATGCCCCACGTCGATGAGCGGCTGATCCGGTACGGTCCGAGCCCCGCGTCGACGAGCTGCCTGGCCAGCAGTCTCAGGCCGCTCCCACCTTCCAGGCCGGCGAGGTGATCGCGCAGATCCTCGGCGAAGACGTTCAGGTCGAGCAGCAACGCCGGTTCCTCACGGAACATCGGGGCGGCTCCGCACAGAGCGCAGGCGAGATCGAGGAGATCGCGCGCGTCGTTGGGCATGCCACAGGCTTCGCAGATCTCGCCGACGCATCGTTGGCCACAGTGCGGGCAGTTTCCGGCCGCGAAGGATTGATAGAGGGAACAACCGCACGACGCGCACCAAGGCGTCCGAACCGACCTGAAGCTTGTCGCAGGGGACGCGGCGAGGGCTGCGAAACGGGTTCGTATCCGCTCCTGCAAGCCTTCGTCCGTGAGTGGGCGGTAGACGGACGTGGCGGTGTAGCCGGCCCGGGTCAAAGTGGCGAGAACACGGTCTCCGGCCTCGACGGCCAGCTCCGTGGTATCGACCCCGCCGCGCAGTGCCTCGGTGGCGACGTAAGACTGGTGGTCATCGGTACCCGTCACCAGCGCGACGTCTGTGCCCATGGTGCGCAGGGCGCGCGCGAACATGTCAGCGCGCAGGTAGGGACCGGCCAAATGTCCGAGATGCAGGTCTCCGTTCGGCGTCGGAGGCGGGCAGCTGACCACGACCCGGTGGGGGACGTCGAGCCGAGGGGGATGAGCGGCCAGTCGTGCGGCGGCGGTGTCGCTGTCGTCCCAGTAGATCGACACCAGGTTGAAAGGCTCGTCGGCCGTATTGCGAATTCCGTGGACGTCGAAGGGCGTCAAGTACACCAGGTCGCCGGCCCCGATCTCGATCGATGCCGCGCCCGACCGGATCTCGGCGCGGCCGCCGAGGGCCAGGAAGATCTCGCCATCCTGCTGGCGGTGGTACTTCGACGTCGTGTGAGGGTCCACCGAGCCGAAGACACTGCCGAACGGCAGGCCGGGGATGTCCGCCTGGTCATAGAGATGCTGGATACGCATCTCGTACGCCCAGTCCATCGCGGCGCGATCAAACGTACGCACCCCGCATGCCGCCTGCGTGGTGGCCGATCTGTCCCATGTCGCGCGCACGAAGTCCACTGCATCGGTGTCTACTGCGCGAAGTACGTACCCTGACTCGCGCGCGACGTGAACGGCGTCGCCGGGTGAGAGCGGGTGAAAGCGGCCAGATGATTCGGTCAGGTTCCCCGTGCCGGACAGGACGAAGAGGACCTCGTCGCTGGAGGTGTCACAGAGTTCTGCTTCCGCCCCTGAAGCCAGGCTCCCGTAGATGAGCTGGAACGGGAGTCCTTCGATGTCCGCTGACGACAGGACCTGATCATGTCCCCCCGTGCCGACTGCTGCCCGATCAAATGACCTGTGAATCATTGAGCATCAGGAGCCTTCGTCGATGACTGTCGACCGTGGGCCGATGGCTCTGGCAGACGCTCGTGCGCTACTCAAAGTCGGGGCCCCGCTACTGCCGGTCTAGTGCAAGGGGCACCCCAGGTCTAGCGGGAGGGGCGAAATGTCTCAAAGGGTGAGACATCGGGTGATAAGTCGATCACGGCCACGTCCTCCAAGCGGAATCGCTGGGAGGACGTGCCGCTCAGTCTGTTGTCCGGGACCGATCGCTCGACCGCTGTGGCAGCCATCGAGCGCCCATGGTTGCCTCAGCCGGCGCGCGTGCCGTTCGGCACGGCGCGTTCCGGCAGCGCCAGCGCCGGTGTGACCTTGTCCGGGTAGCCGATGTCGAACATCATCCCCTCGGACATCTCGCCCATCATCTTGCGTGGCTCGAGGTTGACGACGAACAGTGCCTGCTTCCCGACGACCTCGGCTGGATTCTCCCGCTCCTGCTTCAGCCCGACGATGATGGTCCGTTTGTGATCGCCGAAGTTGACGGTCAGCCGCACCAGCTTGTCGGACTTGGGCATGTCCTCGACATGTTCGATCGCTCCGACCCGGACGTCGACCTTCGCGAGGTCTTCGTAGGAGATCGTCGGCTTGATGGGGGCCGCGACGAAAGTCTCAGGGGCGCTAGTCATGTAACAACTCCACGAAAGTATGATCATTGCCTGATGTCAAGCTGCTGTGTAAAAGGCGTTCGTGGAAAGGTACCAGCGATTTGCGCTGCCTCGATGGTGAATCGCGCATCTGTCTCGGATGCCGAGCGGCGAATCTTGTGGGCTGCTCCGTCCCGTCGAACGGCTGTTGCTGAAGGGGCGAGTAGGTCCTGTGGTGATGCTGATTTCGCCCGCTGACTTGCGAAGCCCTGCGACATCCTCGCGCCACTCCGTCTGGCGCCGCGGCCTCGTCATGGCGCGTCGGTGCAGGTGAGATCTTCGGCATTCGTACGCAGGATGAATGAATATCATTCTAAACGACTTGTGGCGCAGGGTGCTTAATTCATTGTTGGGCATCCAAGGGGTCAAACATGCGTTGTCCGAACTACTGGCATGAAGTTCTCGCCCAGGTCTTTTCCGGCATACTGATCAGGCGTTGCCGTCAGGGTGTCTGTTGGCCCGTCTGCGCCAGTCGGGGCGGCCGTGGCGCCATGCCGGGTCGGCTCGGAGTTCTTCCGACGCGTGAAGAAGGTCTGATCCGACGCCGACGCGTCAGATCAGACCTGTTCAAAGGAGCGACGGAGTCTTGCGCTTGATCACGTGCGGTTGCCGTGCCTGGCTCCGGGCCAGGTGAACTGCTTCGGTGCGGCAGGCGTTCGGCCTCGGAGCCGGTGCCGGCGCCGAATACTCCGCCCGTGATCCATTGCCGCGGAGGCGCTCGCCATCGCTGCCCGTCCCTTGCCGGCGATGGCTGCCCGAAGCGTGCTTGCCGCCGAGATCAGCGGCTGCCCGCGGCATCCGGAATCGGTGACCCGGGAATCCCCTTCGGTCTGCGTCTGATCATTCGGGGATTCGCAGGGCATTTCCTCGGTTGGCCGGGAATCGTGCCTCCGGGGCCTTTCCCGGCGGCTGTCCGGGTCGCCGGCGCCCGCGCGCCAAATGCCGGCGGCGAGCTGGATCGCGATCGTTCCGAACCGCATCGCGATGTTCCAGTTCGCGCTGAAGACGGGACCGACGATGATCGCGCCCAGCGTCAGGACCACCGAAGCCACGGCCTTCGTGACGGCAACGAAGATCGCCATATCCCGTTCCGGGGCAGGCGAATTGTATCCTCGTTCTTTGTCATGGTGGCTCATATTCCACCCCTATCGGTGTCGGTGCCTCCTGGTGGAAGCACCCACCTCGATGGTGGGAATGAGCGGCGTGACCCATCCAGGGACGGGAATGGACCTGAGCAGGACTTTTGCGGACCACAACAGGACCATGCGGTGGAACGTCGCCTTGCGGCAATTGTCGGAGTAGCCTTTGATGGACGGATGGAGGTCGCCATGGCCGGGCGCGACTCGCAAGATCCCCGTACAGTCCTGGAGCATCTGCTTCGCGCACAAGACCGGACCTATGAAGAGATCGCCGCCGATTTCGAAAGGAAGGCGCGGCAGCTCGATGAGCGGGGCGTGTCCATCACGGCCCGGCATTTGCGGCGTCTGGCGTCGGGGGAGCGGCTCGGTACGACGCCGGCGACTCGTCGCATCCTTCAGGCGATGTTCGGCAGGCCGGTCGGCGAACTCCTGCAACCATGGAACCCCGAGGACGATGCCGCGTCGGCCGCGGTGACAGCCCCCCAATCCGATGTGGAGTTGCTGACCATGGCAGCGGAGCGATCGCGGGACTTCAGCCTCACCAAGCAGCTGGTCACCAGCCCCGAGGTCATCGACCGGCTCGAAGACGAGGTGCGCGAGCTGGCCGCGGTGTTCCAGCGCACCCCGGTCCCGATGATCCTCGGCCGGCTCGTCGGCGTTCAGGACACCATCCTGGCGTCCCTGGAGCTGCGGCAGAAGCCGTCCAATGCCAGACAGCTGTACTTCCTGGCCGCGGTGGTCTCGGGGATACTCGCCCACGTCGGCAACGATCTCGGCAAGCCTACGATCGCGATGGACCACTCCCGCAGCGGTTTCGTCTGGGCCGAGTACGCCGACCACAACGGACTGCGTGCCTGGATCAGAGGCATTCAGTCATACCTCTCCTTCTGGGCGGGACGGCCGCGCCAATCCCTGAGCTATGCGCAGTCCGGAGCCGCCTTCGCGCAGGACGGCATCGGATCAACCGTCTCCTGGCTCCACGCGAGCCAGGCCCGAGCCTGGGCGGCGCTGGGCAACACCGAACAAGTCCGCTCCCTGATCCGCACGGCCGACGACGTGTATGAGAGCACGACGCCGAGCGACCTGGACGAATTCGGCGGCCCCTGCACGTTCGGCCGGCCCAAGCATCTGTACTACTCCGCGCGGGCCATGGCGACGCTGCCCGACCTCGCGGAAGCCGCACGAGACACCGCGAGCCTGGCGGTCGATGCCTATGGCGACGAGAACGACGCGGACTGGGACTACAACTGCCTGGCCGACTCCCAGGTCAGCCTGGCCTTGGCGCGACTGTCCCTGGGCGAACTCGACGGTGCTGCCGAACCGCTGCGCCCGGTCTTCCAGCTGGCACCGGAACAGCGGGTCGCGGACATCGTCTCGACGGTCGGCCTGGTACACCGGTCGCTCAACCAGTTCGCCACGGACCAGCGTGCGCGGGACCTCCAAGAGGAGATCGAAGTGTTCACGCGGGCATCGCTTCCGCAGTTCCCGATGTAGCCGTCCCGACGTAGCCGCGAGATGGCCTTCACTCGTGCAGGTTCGCCAAGTTGATGGACCGGACCTCTCGGATGCCTCGGATGCATCACCGGCTGCCCATCGGCGTCCAGCGCCCTGATTTGCTTCGCAGGTCCGGGGGGACGTGGCCCGGTTCCGTTCCAGGGGCCTGCGACAAGGTGCGGCACGTCTAGCTCCCGCCTGGCCCCCGCAGCAGCCCGAGCACCGTCGTGCTCAGCAGATCCGCGGCTTCTTCGCGTCCCAGCCGCCCGGCGTCGGCCTCGCCGGCGGCGGCGTGCGCGAGCGCGTACGCCGACGCCATCGTCCACGGCAGCGGCAGGTCGGTGCGGAACTCGCCGGATTCGCGGCCTCGCACGATCACCGCCTCGATGCGGGCGAAGACTTTCTCGTGCAGCTGCCGTACCTTCTCCGGGCCCAGGTGCCGGGTGGCGGCGGCCAGCAGGCCCTGGTAGCGGCCCAGGAGCCAGGGTGCGTGCAGGAGCCGGTCGACGGCCTCGGCGGCGGTGCCCGATTCCAGGTCCAGGGCCGCGAACGTCTCGTCGGCCTCGGACAGGGAGCGGACCAGCAGCGCGTCGACGATCGACTCCAGGGAGTCGAAGTGCCCGTACACCGTGACCCGGCCGACGCCCGCCGCCTTGGCGATCTCGGTGACCGTCGCGTCGGGGCCGACGGCGAAGCACCGCAGGGCCGCGTCGAGGACGGCGGTGATGGTCCGCTCGGCGTCGGCGCGCTTGGGCTTGTCGGTCTTGTCGGCCATGGTCACAGCGTATGGGGTGCGGTGGGGCGGCTATGTCGGGACGGGCGCGTGCCGCCTCAGTGCCCGAACACCGGCCGCGCCGACGGATCCGGACGCCCCGCCGGCAGCGCCCGCAGCGCCGCGAGCGCCGCCACCGCCGCGATGCCGGCGGCGGCCGCGAACGCGGTGTGGAACCCGCCGACGCCGGTTGACGGTGCCGTTGCCGTTGTAGCAGCCCCCAGGCTCCCGCCGGCCAGAACCGAGGCCAGCGCCACACCGAGCGCCGACCCGAGTTCGTGCCCGGTGTTGACCAGGCCCGAGATCAATCCGGCCTCACTGTGGTCGGCCTGGTGCAGCGCGGCGGTCGTGGCCGTCACCAGCGCCATGCCGACGCCCACGCTGAGCAGCATGAACCCGGGCAGCACCGCCAGCGCCGCGTTCCCGCTGGCCGGGAGCCGGGTCAGCAGCAGCGCGCCGGCGGCGGCCACGACGAAGCCGGAGACGGCGGTCCGCCGGAAGCCGAGGTGCCCGACGCCGTGCGAGGCCAGATGCGCGCCCAGGCCCGTCGCCACCGCCACCGGCAGGTAGACCACGCCGGTTTTGAGCGCCGAGTAGCCCGCGCGGTGCTGGAGGTACCACGACAGGAGGAAGAACCCGGTGATCAACAAAATCGTCGCCGCGAACATCACCCCGGCCCCGGCAACCACCGCGCGGTCTCGTATGAGCTCCCGTCGTAGCAACGGATGCGCCGCCGAACGTTCCACCAGAACCAGTACGACAGCCGCCAGCACCGCGCCAGCCAACGGCAGCAGCGTGGCCGCGGTGCCCCAGCCCGAACCGCCGGCGTGGATCAGGCCGTAGACCAGCAACGCGGCGGTGGCCGTCGCGGCCAGCGCGCCGGGCACGTCCAGCCCGCGCAGCGACCGCGCCGGCGCCGAGGCCGGCACCAGCCGGGGCAGCAGCACCAGTACCGCCAGGCCGATCGGCAGGTTCACGAAGAACACCCAGCGCCACCCCGGCCCCGAGGTCAGCGCGCCCCCGACCAGCACCCCGACCGCCGCGCCGGCCCCGCCGATCGCACCCCAGACGCCGAGCGCCTTGGTGCGCTCCGGACCGTGGAACGTCGTAGTGACGATCGACAGCGCCGCCGGAGACAGCAGCGCGGCGGCGACACCCTGCGCGGCGCGCCCGGCGATCAGCTCCCCGGAGGAGTGCGCGAGCCCGGACATCAACGAGGCGCCGGTGAACGCGGCCAGCCCGAGCAGGAACGCGCGCCGGCGTCCCAGGCCGTCGGCGAGCCGGCCGCCGAGCAGCAGCAGGCCGCCGAAGCACAGCGTGTAGGCCGCCGGTACC
Organism: Catenulispora sp. MAP12-49; assembly: GCF_041262705.1. Classification (NCBI taxonomy): domain Bacteria; kingdom Bacillati; phylum Actinomycetota; class Actinomycetes; order Catenulisporales; family Catenulisporaceae; genus Catenulispora; species Catenulispora sp. MAP12-49. The sequence goes on from NZ_JBGCCP010000025.1 coordinate 48,704, forward strand.
CAGGTCAGCGCCTGGCGGCTGAGGGAAAGGTCGTGAGCCATTGTGGGCAGGGCCAGGTTCACCCCCGTGATGTCGACGATCAGCATGAACTGGGCCAGGCACAGCAGGGCCAGGGCGGCCCATCGGGAGTGGTCGCGGCTTTCACCGTGGCCGGGGCTGTCGTCCATCGGAATCCCCTCCGTCGCGGAAATCAAACAAGGCTGTTCGATTTCCACGATGACCTACCGCCCCTCACTAAGTCAAACGCCAGTGTCTGAGTTACTAATCGATTCGGCCCGGGCGCTAGGCTTGACAGACCCCACCAAAACGGCCGGAGAACCGGTCCGAGCAGCGAGGAAACCCATGGCCAAGGCACTGTCGGAGATCCTGGCGGACGACGTCCGCGCCGCGCTGACCGCGGTGCTCGGGGACGCGGCGCGCGACGCCGATCCGCTGATCCGCCCCTCCGACCACGCCGACTTCCAGGCCAACGGCGTGCTGCCGCTGGCCAAGGCGGTGAAGGGCAACCCGCGTGAGCTGGCCACGAAGGTCGCCGCCGCACTGGTTCCGGCAGGCGCCGAGGGCGCGGCCGGCGCGGCCAGTGCGGACAGCGCGGACAGCTCCGCCGGCTCCGAGCCCGTCGCCACCTCCGGCGTGATCGCCGCCGTCGAGGTGGCCGGCCCCGGCTTCCTCAACCTCACCCTCACCGACGCCGCCCTGGCCGGCCAGGCCGCCGAGCGCCTCGGCGACCCGCGCCTGGGCGTGGCGCCCACCGCGGTCGGCCAGACCACCGTCATCGACTACTCCCAGCCGAACATCGCCAAGGAGATGCACGTCGGCCACCTGCGCTCGACCGTCATCGGCGACGCGCTGGTCCGGCTGCTGGAGTTCGACGGCCGCACCGTGGTGCGCCAGAACCACCTCGGCGACTGGGGCACCCAGTTCGGCATGCTCATCCAGTACCTGGTCGAGCACCCCGAGGCCCGCCCGGCCGAGGCCGAGCACTCCGGCGAGGTCGCCATCTCCTGGCTGACCGCCCTGTACCGCGACGCCCGCGCCCACTTCGAGTCCGACGCCGAGTTCGCCGACCGGGCCCGCAAGCGCGTGGTGACGCTGCAGGGCGGGGACGCAGACTCGCTGGCGGTCTGGCGCGAGATGGTCGCGGAGTCCAAGCGCTATTTCGAGGACGTCTACGCCCGCCTGGACGTGCGCCTGGTCGACGCCGACGCGGTCGGCGAGAGCTTCTACAACCCCTACCTCGCCGAGGTCGCCGCCGACTTGGAGGAGCGGGGCGTCGCGGTGTGGAGCGAGGGCGCGCTGTGCGTGTTCTTCGAAGACGTCAAGGGCCCCGACGGCGAGCCGGTCCCGCTGATCGTGCGCAAGAGCGACGGCGGCTTCGGCTACGCCGCCACCGACCTGGCCGCGATCCGCTACCGCGTCGACACCCTCAAGGCCGGCCAGATCCTCTACGTCGTCGACAGCCGCCAGGCGCTGCACTTCCGCATGGTGTTCGAGACCGCACGCCGCGCCGGCTACCTGCCCGAAGGCGTCGAGGCGGTGCACGTGCAGTTCGGTTCGGTCCTGGGCACCGACGGCAAGCCGTTCAAGACCCGCGCCGGCAAGACCATCCGCCTGATCGAACTGCTGGACAGCGCCGTCGAGCACGCCGTGGCCACGGTCGAGGAGAAGAACCCGGACCTGGACGCCGACAGCACCCGCACCGAGGCCAAGATCGTCGGCATCGGCGCGGTGAAGTACGCCGACCTGTCGACCTCGCGCACCAAGGACTACATCTTCGACCTGGACCGCATGGTCTCCCTGCACGGGAACACCAGCGTCTACCTGCAGTACGCGCACGCCCGGATCCACTCGATCCTGCGCAAGCTCCCCGAGGGCACCGCCTCCCAGGTGCACCCGGAGCTGGAGCTGGAGCCGGCCGAGCGCAGGCTGGCCCTGCACCTGGACGACCTCGGGGCGACACTGGCCACGGTCACGGAGAACTTCGAGCCGCACCGGCTGGCGTCCTACCTCTACGCGCTGGCGCAGACCTTCTCGGACTTCTACGAGAACTGCCCGGTCGTCAAGGCACCGACCGACGCGGTGCGGGAGAACCGCGCCGCGCTGGTGCGCCTGACCGGGGAGACGCTGAAGCTGGGGCTGGCGCTGCTGGGGATCAGCGCGCCGGAACAGCTGTGAGCGGTGCTCATCAGCCTTCGACGGCGCCGACCTGCCCGGGGCTGATGGCGTAGTCGAACCGGATGCGGTGCGTGCCGTCCGCGTCGACCTCGATGCTGCCGGTACCGGTGATGCCCGCCAGCTCACCGGTACCGCTGCCGGGCACGATCAGGAAGTACTCATCGGACCGGTCCGCCCCGGCCGTTGTCGCGGAGTGCACGAAGTTGAAGGTGCCGGCGCGCCCGTCCAACGTCCCCTCGAACGACTCCAGCGCCAGATAGGTGCCCGCGCCCCGCTCCTGGTCGTACGCCGAGGTGAACAGCGTGGCCGAACGCCCCGCGATCCCGCCCTCGAACGCCTTCTCCATGGTCGCCACCCCCGTCGCAGTGGCCGTGACGACCTCCAGCGACGGCTCGACGGCGGCCGGCGCGAACGACGTCACGCTGAAGGTTCCCTCGGTTCTCATGACGACGACCGTAGCGGCCGCCGGTGGTGGTTCCGGTGCTACCTCCCGTGTGAGTTCCGGAGCCACCACCCGTTCTAGCTCCCGTTCTAGCTCCCGTGTGAGCTCCGGAGCCAGCTCCCGTGCTACCTCCCGTGTTAGCTCCGGTTCTACCTCCGGCGTCACCGGCCGCGGGACACCACCGCAGTAGCCTGCTCGATCGCCGCCAGCACACCCCCGGTGTCGGCCAGGTCGGCGATCACCACCTGCGCGCCGGCGTCACGCAGATCCGCGACCGCCGTGGTCCCACTGGCGACGGCGACCACGGCGGCGCCGTGCGCCAGCGCCGCCTCCACGTCGCGGACGGTATCGCCGAGGATGACCGTGTGCGCCGGGCCGTACCTGTGTCCGTACCGGGACTCGGCACGGCGCCAGGCGTGCGGGATCAGGTCGTTGCGTTCGACCTCGTCGTCGCCGTAGGCGCCGATCGCGAAGTCGATCCAGGAATGCAGCTCGAAGGCCTGCAGCTTCATCTCCGCGACCGTCCGGATGTTCCCGGTCAGCACCGACTGCCGGGCCTGCGGCGCGGCGGCCAGCGCCTCCAGCGCCGCGCGGGCACCGGCCAGGGCATGGCCGCGGGCCCTGACGGCCTCGGCGCGGGCGAGCAGCGAGCGTTCCAGGTTCGCCAGGAACAGCGTGAGCAACGCCGGGTCGGGCTCGACGTCGTGCATGCGCAGGATCCGCACGGCCATGGCGCGCTCGGTCAGCCCGTTGAACGTCATGTCCCCGCGCCACGGGCTGCCGATGGTCTCCAGCACCGCCTCGGTGTACGCCTCGGTGGCCACGCCGGTGGTCTTGATCAGCGTCTGGTCGATGTCCCACAGCACCAGCAGTGCGCCGCCCACGCCCGGCTCCCTCGCATCGTGTCCGTCACGGTGTTGCACCGGTGTCGCACCGGTGTTGCACGCGATGCCGCTCGCGGAGCCTTCCGCCCCGCTCACCCGGCCCTGCTCACCCGGCCCTGCTCACTGTGCCCCGGCTACCTGCCCGGCTCACCCCGTCCGGCGGCGCAGCGTCACAGCACCCAGCGCCAGCGCGAGCACCCCGGCACCGGCGATGATAGCCATGTCGGCGATCAGCGCGCCGGACACCGCCGACCGCGCCGTGATCTTGTCCATGGCGTCCACCGCATACGACAACGGCATCACATCCGACAGCCACCGCAACACCGGCTGCATCCGATCGCGCGGCGTGAACAGCCCGCACAACAGGAACTGCGGCAGCACGAACGCCGGAAGGAACTGCACCGCCTGGAACTCCGTCCGCGCGAACGCGCTCGTGAACAGCCCCAACGCCGTCCCCAACAGCGCATCGAGCACCGCGACCACCACCAGCGCCCACGCCGGCCCCGCCACCGACAACCCCAGCGGCCCGAGGGCCAGCGCCGACACCAACGACGCCTGCACCAACGCCACCGCACCGAACGCCACCGCATAACCGCCGAGCAGGTCGCCCTTGCCCAGCGGCATCGTCAACAGCCGCTCCAACGTCCCGCCGGTCCGCTCCCGCAGCATGCCCACCGACGTCACCAGGAACATGACGATGAACGGGAAGATGCCCAGCAACGCCGCGCCGATCGACTGGAACACGTGCGGCGAGGAATCGAACACCCACTTCAGCAGCGTGATCAGCACACACGGCACGACCAGCATCAGCGCGATCGTCCGAGGATCGTGACGCAACTGCTCCAGCACCCGGCGCGCCGTCGCCGCCGTACGTCGCAGGCTCATGACTGCGCCCCCACCAACCGCAGGAACGCACCCTCGACATCCCGCGCCCCGGTCCGCGCCAGCAACCCCTCCGGCGTGTCGGAAGCCAGAATGCGCCCCTCACGCATGAGCAACAACCGAGTACACCGCGACGCCTCATCCATGACATGACTGGAGATCAGAAACGTCACCGGATCCTCACCGGCCGCCAACCGATGGAACAGCCCCCACAATTCGGCCCGCAACACCGGATCCAACCCCACCGTCGGCTCGTCGAGCACCAGCACCCTCGGCGCCCCCAACAAAGCCGCCGCCAGCGACACCCGCGCCCGTTGCCCACCGGACAGACGATCGGCGCGCGCCTTCTCCTTGCCCGCCAGCCCCACCGCCGCGATCACCCGTTCGGGATCCCCCCGCGGCGCCCCGAGCACGGCCGTGAAGTACCGCAGGTTCTCCATCACCGACAGGTCGCCGTAGACGGAAGGGGCCTGAGTCACGTAGCCGATGTGGTCGCGCAGCGCGGGGCTGCCGGCAGGGGAACCCAGCACCCGTACTTCGCCACCGGCCACCGTCTGCACCCCGACCACCGATCGCAGCAGCGTCGTCTTGCCGCACCCCGACGGCCCCAGCAGTCCGGTGACCGACCCGACCTCCACCTGGGCGCTCACGTCGCGGAGCACCACCTGTCCGCCTCGGACGACGCGCAGGTCGCGGACGTCGACGGCGTAATTCATCATGTGTTGAGTTTCTGCCTGGGCACCCGAGGGTGTCAAGGAGGGGCGTCAGGTGCTGATGCTTCCGCTCAAGGCATGTTGCGCCGAATATTGCGAATCATCCGTTTTGCGCCTTCCGCGAAGCCGGCCGTCGCTTTCCGTAGGCGTCCCGTCGCGCGAGTAAGGCATCGTCATCACCCGCCTGAGCACCACCTTGACAGCAATATCAACCATGTTATGGTTTCGGTGCCTCTCCCGGGAATGTCCTGGGAAAATCGGGCCGTCGATCGCGATCGGCGGCCCTTCAGCTCGGCGACTTTTCGTCGCCGCATCACCGAGGCAGGGCCCGTCGCCCCATGGCGACACGGCTTTCCGGGGACGCCGACCGCAGCGGTCGAGCGTCCTTTTTGTATAAGAATGATGATTCGCCCGAGAGGGGCTAGTCCATGCGGGCTGTCCGCCGACATCCGATACTCGTGACCACCACCGCCGTGGCCCTCGTGGGCCTGGCCGCCACCTCCGCCTCGGCTTCGCCGTGGCACCACTCGCGGTACCACCGGCCTGCGCCTGCGCCTTCGTCGTCGGCGAGCACCACGCAGCCGACGCAGCCCACGTCGTCCGCCCCCTCCGTGCCCACCTCGACGCCCTCGGCCACCTCCTCGCCGTCGACGCCCGCGGCCCCGCCGACCAGCACCTCCGCTCCGGCCCCCAGCTCCTCGAGCTCGACCAGCGCCCCGTCCTCCGCCGGGCCCCAGGGCATCGCCGGCAGCTGGCGCAACGTCTTCAGCGACTCCTTCGCCAACGATTCCGCCCTGGACACCACCAAGTGGTCCACCGGCTGGAACGCCTCCGGCATCACCCGCCCGCCGAACTGGTCCGAGAACGACTGCTACGACCCGGCGCAGGTCTCGGTGACCGGCGGCACGCTCAACCTCACCGCCATCCAGAAGGCCGTGAACTGCGGCGAAGCCAAGGACTACACATCGGGCCTGGTCAACACCAACGGCAAGTTCAACTTCACCTACGGCGCCATGGAGGCCCGGATCTACCTCCCGGCCGGCTCCGACGGCAAGATCGCGAACTGGCCGGCGTTCTGGGCCGACGGCCAGAACTGGCCGACCGACGGCGAGACGGACGTCATGGAGGGCCTGACGGGCGATGCCTGCTACCACTTCCACTCCACCGCCGGCGGCCCCGGCGGCTGCGCCAGCGGCAACTACACCGGGTGGCACACCTACGGCGCCGACTGGGAGCCGGGTTCGGTCACGTACTACTACGACGGCGTGAAGGTCGGCCAGATCACCACCGGTATCACCTCCGTGCCGCAGTACCTGATCCTCAACAACGCGGTCGGCGGCTACGGCGGGACCACCCTGGCCCCGTCGACGATGAAGGTCGACTACGTCAAGGTGTGGCAGCACTGACAGCAGCCCCTGAGGGGAGGCGCCGCTAGGCGGCGCTGCCACGTGCCGGTCGCGCTAGGGCGGCCGGCACAACCCTTCCCACCGCCGATCAGACCTTTGTCTGACCGCCGAGCCACTGTCGCAGTTCGATCGGTGTCCGCGATCCGTAAATCGGGGCCCGCGTCCCCGGGAAGTACTCCGAGCTCAGCAAAAGGTTGATGGTGACGACGTCGACCTCAAGGAGGTAGCGCCGGTAGTGGAGCCCGGCCGCGTCGGCGAGCCGGATCAGGCGCGGCTCGTCGAACCCGTCCACCGGGATGTCGGCGACCTGCTCGGCCCGCTCGTTCAGGAGCAGAAGCCAGAACACGAAGAACGGGCTCGTCACCGCCGCGATTTCCGCGACCCGGCCGGATCCGCCCCGGCCGCGAGGGCGTATGTAGATCGGAGTGCGCTCCGGGTCGCCGCGGAACTCCGGCAGAACACCGCCGGCTCGAGGTGTCCACGAATCCACGTCGCCGGTCGACGACATGACGGTCAGCAGCTCGCCGTTCCAGCCGATGCCCCTGCGGTTCGGGCCCCGGCCAACGTCGGGGCGGCGATCGGGGGTGACCGCCGGAACGTAGGCGGTCCTGGTGGTCGCGCTGCCGCCGTCGTACTCGTATTGGACGTAAGCGAACGGCGGGGAGCAGGCGTCCCGCTCCGCCTGCAACCTGTCCACCGGATGGGGAGAGTGCTTAGCCGCGTCGGTCAGCACGTCGCCGAAGAAGCTGGTCCCCGTGCTGTCTTCCTTGGGTCTCCGCCACCGCATGGGACCACCATAGGGCCGTCAACTGAACCGTTCATCGGACTGTTCACCGGGAGGCGTCGGTCGGAATCGAACCCGTGGCACTGGGAGCGGGCCGGTTCCCCGGGTTCGCCGTCATCCGCAGGTCGGCCCCGTCGTAGAGCCAGATCTCGTCGTAGCTATTGGTGAGAACCGCCTTGGTCTGCTTAGGGGCGCCGGGATAAGTCGGCGCAGCGGGCGGCGTATTCGAGCTCGGATAGACCAAGGACGCGCTCGGCAGCCAGAACACCCAGCCGGGCTTCATACCGGGCACCGTGTAGAAGGTCTCGAGCCTGGTCTCGCGGACGACCTCGCTCCCGCCCTTGGACAAGTCAGGGCCGACATATATGTCGGTCACCCGGTCTTCGACCCGCACCGGCAGGTCCGAGCTCGCCATCACACCGGCCGTCGGCACCATGAGATTGCCGCCGCCGATGGTCTGCACCGCGAACATGGACCTGAAGTACTTGTCCGTCGGGACATGGCCGGCACATGGCGGCGCGTCGCCGGTCGTCGCCGGCGGCGCAGTGACCACCATCCGGCAGATCACGGCCTTGCCGCCCTTGTCGTCCTTGCCCAGCGGGGAGTCGCACTCGACGAACGCCGGCGTAGACATGTCCGGCTTGCCATAAGACGTGATGCTGTGCGGCGCGTACCGGCACACCGAGTCAGTGGTCATCCAATAGAACGCCCCGTCGAGGTCGCCGGGGACAGTGATGGCCTGATGCGCCGGCACCTGCTTGACCGGGGAGTGCGTACCGGGCGCGATCGGGTCCGGCGCACTGCCCGTTGTACTGGGGGAGACCCCCGGGTTGACCACGGTGTCACCGCCCGAGCCCGACGGCGCGCTCACCAGCACGAACACCGAGGCCCCCACGAGTGCCGCGACGCCGAGTCCGCCGACCGCGGTCCGGGCCCGGCTCCGGGTCCTGCGCCGCCGCGCGCCGGAGACGACCTGGTCGGCGCTGATCCCGGACGGCGTGAAGGCGTAGCCGTGCATGGCTTCGCGCAGCGAATCGTCGAAGTTCACAGCCGGCCTACCTTTCCCGCCCGGTGAGGGACTCATCAAGGCCCGGGAACGAGCGCAGCCGCGTCATCGCCCGGGACAGGGTGCTCTTCACGGTGCCCGGCGCGATGCCGGTCTCGGCCGCTATCGCGGCGACGTCCAGGTCGGAGTAGAAGCGCAGAACCACCACGGCGCGCTCCCGCGGCGTCAACGTCGCCAGCGCCCGGCGCAGCAGGTCGCTCTGCGCCAGTGCCACGGCGTGGTCGTCGCTGACCCCGGTGTCCGGCGGCCGCTCGAGCAGCACCTCCCGGTCGCGGCGCCGCCGCCACCAGTTCCGGTACTGGTTGACGATGATCTGCCGGACGTAGGCATGCGGATCCTCGACCTGCGTCTTGGGCCAGCGGATATAGGCGCGCTCCAAAGACTCCTGCACCAGGTCCGCGGCCCGGTGCGGGTCGCCGGTGAGGAGCTCGGCGAAGCGTGTCAGACGGTTGACGCTGCCCGCCACGAACTCGGTGAAGCCCGCGTCCGACCGATCCACGTGGGCCTTCCTGCCGGCTGAGCCGATGATGGGGGTGCTCACGTATGGGTGACACAACTCAGGCGTACAACGTTCTGTCTGCCGCCGGATTTCCCGGAAAACCGTGCCGCACCCGCGATACTGATGGCATGCGAAAGGTGATCGCGACCGTCTTCAACTACTCCCTGGACGGCCTGCTGGCCGACGAGCACACCGAGTTCTGGGACTTCTGCTTCTCCCACCCCGAGATCGCTCACCCCGAGGACCCCGCGCACCTGGACTTCCTGCGCGGCGCCCACGCGCACGTCATGGGCCGCGCCTCCTACGAGGCCATCGCCGAGGCCATGACGTCGCCGACCGCCGACCACCCCTTCGCCGGCCTGCTGACCGACGGGCACAAGGTCGTCTTCAGCCGCACCCTGAAGAAGGCCGACGCCGACTGGGCCAACACCACCATCGCCGCCGGCGACACCACCGAGCAGATCGACAGACTCCGGACCGGCGGCGACGGCTACATCCTCGTCTGGGGCGGCGTCGGCCTGTTCCGGTCGCTCATGCAGCTCGACCTGGTCGACGAGCTCCGGGTGAGCATGTTCCCCTACATCGCCGGTGAAGGCACCCGGATCTTCGACGGGGTCCCGAAGTCCTACCAGCTGGAGCTGGTCTCCCACACGGCCTCCGCCGGCGGGGTCATCGAGCTGCGATACCGGCGAGCACGCTGACCCCGTCACCGAGCTACGACTAGAGCTATGACCGGAGCTACGACCAGAGCGACGACCAGCCCTGCGAACATCCTTACAACACGTCCGCCAGGCCCCGAGCCAACTGCTCGTACACCTGCTCCGAGCGGGCCGTGGCGCGCGCCAGCAGCTCGTCCTTGCCCATCCCGGCCGCCAGATCCCCCTGGTACCGCACCTGCGCGGCCTGCACGGCGCCGGCGATCTGCGCCGCCGCGACCTCCAGCACGAACGGGTCGATCTGCGGGTGGTTCTCGACCATCAGCTCGGTGAGCAGGTTTTGCCGCTCGTACATGAACCCCACCGAGCGCGTCCACAGCGTCGGGGCCTCGCGCAACAGCCGTGAGAAGGTCCGGGACCGCTCCACATGCTTGGGCGACTGGACGTAGTACTCGTACATCTCCTGCTGCCACTCCTTGACCGCGGCCAGCACGCCGATCTCCGCGGCCCGCGTGCGCAGCGCGGTGCGCAGCCGGTCGTTGGCCACGTGCCGCAGCTCGTAGACCAGGTCCTCCTTCGAGGCGTAGTGCGTGAACACCGTGGCCGGGGCGACGTCGGCGGCGCGGGCGATCTCGGCCATCGTCACGTGGTCGTAGCCGCGCTCGGCGAACAGAGCCATCGCCGCCTCGTGGATCGCCATGCGGGTGCGCTGCTTCTTGCGCTCGCGCAGGCCCAGCTGCGGGGGGTCGCTCTGGGGCTCGCTCCGGTGGTCACTCCGGGGCTCATTCCGGGGCTCGCTCCGGCGGTCTGCCTGGGGGTCGAGCCCGCCGCGCTCTGGTGCTCCTGGTCCGGTCTCCATGGAGCAATAATAGCTGGACTTCGTCTATCATTAGAGTCACTCTAAGATTAAACACACTCCGGGGAGGGTCCCTTGTCTTCGACCGATCAGATAGCCGGCGCGCCGCCGTCCTTGGCGGCCGACGTCGTGCCCGGGCCGCGCGTCGGCGGCCTGCGCGCGGGCAACAAGACCGCGCTGCTGGTCATCGCTTGTATCGCGCAGTTCATGGTGGTGCTGGACGTCAGCATCGTGAACGTCGCGCTGCCGGCCATGCGCGGCGCCTTGGACCTTTCGCCCACCGGCGTGCAGTGGGTCGTCAACGCCTACGCGCTCGGCTTCGCCGGCCTGCTGCTGTTCGGCGGACGCGCCGCCGACCTGTTCGGCGCCAAGCCGGTGTTCCTCACCGGCCTGGTCGGCTTCACCGCCGCGAGCCTGGCCGGCGGCATGGCCGACACCGGCGGCCTGCTCATCGCCGCCCGCTCGGTGCAGGGCCTGGCCGGCGCGGTGCTCGCCCCGGCGACCATGACGCTGATCATGACCACCTTCACCGACCCGCGCGAGCGCACCAAGGCCCTGGGCGCGTGGAGCGCGACCATGGCGGCCGGCGGCGCGATGGGCGCCGTCGTCGGCGGGATGCTCACACAGTGGGTGAGCTGGCGCTGGGTGCTGTTCGTCAACGTGCCGATCGGCGTGGTCCTGATCCTGGCGGCCGTGCCGCTGATCGCCAGGACCCGCGGCCGCGGCGCCACACTGCGCACCCTGGACCTGCCCGGCGCGATCACCGTCACCCTCGGCCTGACCGGCATCGTCTACGGCGTCGTCACCACCGACACCCACAGCTGGGGCTCGGGCTCGGTGCTCGTCCCGATGATCGGCGGCGCAGTGCTGCTGGCGCTGTTCGTCCTGCTGGAGGCACGCAGCAAGCACGCCCTCGTGCCGCTGCGCGTGTTCCGCAACCGCTCCCTGGCCGTGGCCGACGTCGCCGCGCTGCTGATCGGCGCCGGCATGTTCGCCATGTGGTTCTACGTCAGCCTCTACCTGCAGCAGGTGCTCGGCTTCGACGCCCTGCAGGCCGGCTTCGCCTTCGTGCCGGGCTCGGCGATGATCGTGCTGGGCACCATGCTGGCCACCCGCGCCCTGCCCAGGATCGGCACACGCCCGCTGCTGCTGGTCGGCCCGCTGGTCGCCGGGATCGGCCTGGCCTGGCTCTCACGCTTCCCGGCCGACGGCTCCTACACCGCCGACGTCCTCGGCCCGCTGATGGTGCTCACCTTCGGCATGGGACTGGCCATGACCCCGCTGGCCGTGGCCGGCACCGCGGGCATGCCCCGGCACGAAGCCGGCCTGGCCTCCGGCCTGATCAACACCTCCCGCCAGGTCGGCGGCGCCATCGGCCTGGCCGCTCTGTCCACGATCTCCGCGCACGTCGCGGCCGGCCACGGCGGCAGCCTCAAGGCCGCGACGGCCGCGGGCTTCGGCGCTGCGATGATCGGTGCGGCGATCCTGCTGGCCGCCGCCGGTGCGGTGGCCGCGCTCCTGCCGCGGCGGGGGAGCGCGCCGGCCAAGGCGTAAGCGGACACTGCCACCCGACCCCGAAGGCGGCGCGGTGCGGACCGGAAAAACCGGTTCGCATTGCGCCGCAACGGTTTCAGGTCACGGTGTTAGCTCAGCTCGGAGAACCGGGCACTGCCAAAGGCCCGACCAGCCAGGGCCGCATGGGTACGACCGATGGCCCGACCAGCCAGGGCCGCAAGGGCACGACCGATGGCCCGACCAGCCGGATCCGCCAGACCGTCGGCCCACCGCCCCCACCGCGCAAACCTCAGCCCAAGAACCGCTGCAAAGCCGGAGCCAACAACCCCACCAACTCCTCCGAACCCAGCGAAGCCACCGGCTCCACCCCGATCACATACCGCGCCATCGCCAACCCGATGATCTGCGCCAGCGCCATCTCCACCCGCGCCTCGGCATCCGGACCCCCGACCCGCGCCGCCAACGGCACCACCAGCCGCGGCCGGGCGAACCCGCGTACCAACGCCGCCATATCCCCGTTCGAAGCGATCGTCCGCAGCACCGCCAGCAACCGCTCCCGCGCCTGCGGCACCTCCCACAGCCCCACCACATACCGCGCCAGCCGCTCCCCGATCCCCGCCGAATCCCCGGCCACCTGCTCCAGCACCACCGCCGGATCCACCGGGAACTCCAACGCCGCGACGAACACCTGCTCCTTCGACCCGAAGTAGTGGTGCACCAGCGCCGCATCCACCCCCGCGGCCCGCGCGATACCCCGCACCGTCGCCTTCTCATAGCCCCGCGAAGCGAACTCGGCGCGCGCCGCGTCCAGGATCTGCCCGCGGGTGTCGGCCGACCCCGGCCGGCGACCGGGGCGTTTGGCGGCGGGGGCGGTCATGATTCTCACAGTAGCCGCCGATCGCCGGCCGCCGGTCACACCGTGTCCCACCAGCGGATGTCGGGCAGCTCCGGGGCATCGGGGTACGGGAAGTAGAACGGTACGCCGAAAGCCTCCGCCAGCGCCGTTCCCAGCTCGGCGGCCTCGTGAGCCTCCGGCCACGGCGGCACCCGGCTGTTGAACAGCCGGATGTCACCACCGTGCCGGATGATCGTCAGACACTTCTCGGTGCGCGGATCAGCCGTCACGGCCTCCAGCCGCACCATCCAGCCGGTACTGTCCCCGTCCCAGAGCGCTTCGATCGCATCCGGGGTCCTCGGCAGCGCCGAGATCGCGGCGGTCAACGTCGCCAGGTCGCGCGGCGGCGCGGGCCGGCGTTGAATCCGATCCGCGAGCACCTTCTGTCGAGCCCAGACGAGCCGTTGAGCGGTCCCCACCTGGACCCGTTCCCCACCGTCGTTCCGGACTAGTTCGTGTACGGCACGGAACCACTGGTCCGCCAGCACCAGCTCGTCCACCCGCGCCCGTACTACCTCCGCAAGCGTCTCCCACTCGATCTCAGCCACGCCCCAGACCGTAGCCCTACACGATCGCCAGCCCTACACGTTCGCCAGCCCTACACCATCGCCGCCAGCACGTCATAAAGCAGCGCCCGGAACGCCGACGCGTCCCGCAGCAGGTTCCCGCTCACGACCAGCCCGCCGTCCGCCAACGGCCAGAACACCCGCCCGGCCACCGGCAGCACCGTGATATCGAGTTCGAACTCCCGTGCCTGACGCCCCAACTCGTTCTCCAACTGCCGCACCACCGCGGCCGGCTCGCGCGCCACCGACGTCGGCGCCCCGCTGCCGCGCGAGGCCATCAGGCGGAACTCGGCCGACCATCGTGCAGCCTCCAGGAAGCCCGCCTCGACCAGCTTCTTCAGCTCCGGGGACCGGACGAGCAACTCAAAGCCCGGAGGACCGAGCGTCTGCAAGGTGAACCAGTCCTCCAACCGGCCCTCCCACAGCCCCAGCCACAACCCGGTCCACTGCGCGGTGGCCCGCGGCCCGGCCAGCGCCGCCAGCCTCTTGTCCACCTCCACCGGCGGATCCAGCGGCGGGATCGCCGGGTCCAGATCCGGCCTCATACCCGAGGCGTCCCGCAGCCACAAAGCCATCGTCATCGTCTGCCGGTCGCCCACCGCGATCCGCCAGCCGGCGCCCCTCTCCCGTCGCAGCCGCATCCTTCTAGCATCGCCGACGACGCACCAGAGCGGAACGCCTGAGGCACGGGACAATACGTCGATGCAGAAGAACCACCGCCACCTGGGCATCCTCGCGCACTCCGCCGAAGGCGCCGCCCTGTCCTTCCAGACCTTCTGCCGCGAAGGCTTCGCCCGCCTCGGCCCCCACGCACACCCCGACGTCACCCTCGACCTGATCCCGCTGTCCCGCTCCATGCCGTACTGGGAATCCGGGGACTACCACGCGGTACGCGCCATCCTGCGCGAAAGCGCCGAACGCCTCGCCGCCGCCGGCGCCGACTTCTTCATCTGCCCCGACAACACCGCCCACCTGGCCTTCGAACTCGACGGCGACCCCTACCCGATCCCCGGCCTGCACATCGCCGAAGTAGTCGCCGACGAAGCAGCCGCCCGCGGCCACCGCAAAGTCGGCATCCTGGGCACCCGGTTCACCATGGAAGGGCCCGTATACCCCCGCGCCCTCGCCGCCCGCGGCATCGAAGCGGCCGCACCGGACCCCGCCGACCGCACGGCGGTCGACACGATCATCTTCGACGAACTCGTCAACGGCGTCTTCACCGACACCGCCCGCACCGCCTACCAGCACGTCATCGAACACCTCGCCGACCAAGGCTGCGACGCCGTCGCCCTGGTCTGCACCGAGATCCCCCTGCTGATCACCCCCGAGACCTCGCCGCTGCCGACCCTGGACTCCACCCGGCTGCAGGCGCGCGCCGCCTTGGACGTGGCGACCGGCGCGCGCGCCCTGCCGACGTGGTACGGCGGTCCGGTCGCTCCCGCACCCTCGCCGATCGCTACAGAACGGACCTGATCCCCGCGGCCAGCCTGTCGTACTCCGACGGGGCGTTGTACACGTTCGCGCTCACCCGCAGCAGCGTCATCCCGTTCCACTTCGGCACCGACACCTCGACGCCGAGCCGGTCGGAGATCTCGGCCTGCAAGTCGCGCGGGTCGTCGTACGGGACCGGCAGCGGCACCAGCCGCATCGACACCCCCGCATCGCCCGGCAGCGTCGCCGGATCGACGTCCAGCGCCGAGGCCAGCGCCGCCTGCCCGTACTCGGCGAGCTTCACGTTGTGCTCCCGCACGCGCTGCGGGCCCAGCGCCCGCAGGAACGCGATGCCGTTCGGCGCGCACAGCCGCGACGTGGGGTCGTGGGTGCCGATCTCCTGCAGGTTCAGCGGGAACTCCTCGTCCTGACCCCACGACACGATCGGGTTGCGCAGCGCCGGACGCCACTTCGGCGCGGCCCAGAACGCCCCGGCCGAACGCGGCGCGTACCCCCACTTGTGCAGGTTCCCGCCCCAGAAGTCCGGGTTCAGCGCCGCCAGGTCGATCGGCACCATGCCGGGGGCGTGCGCGGCGTCGACGATGACGATCACGCCGCGTTCCTGCAGCGCCGGTACCAGCTCCTCGATGGGGAACCGGCGTGCGGTCGAGGAGGTGATGTGATCGATCAGGGCCACCTTCGTGCGCGGTGTCACCGCGGCCAGCACGATCCGCGCGATCTCGGCGGCGTCGGCGGTCAGCGGTATCCGCGCGGTCACCACGCTCGCCCCGACCTCCCGGGCCCGGCGCTGCGCGGCCCAGGTGGCGGTCAGGTAGCCGTGGTCGGTGACCAGGAACTCGTCCCCGGCGGCCAGCGGGACCGAGTCCACCGCGATGGTGGTGGCCGCGGTGACGTTCGTGACCAGCGCCACGGAGTCGCCGGCCGGGGCGCCCAGGAATTCCGCGACGGCACGGCTCGCCGTGGCCATCCCCGGTGCCACCTCCCGGCGGAAGAACCGGGTGGCGTTGGCGTTCATCCGCGCCCGCCATTGCCGCTGGGCGAGCATCACGGTGCGCGGGGAGTTGCCGAAGCCGCCGTGGTTCAGATAGGCGTGGCCGACCTGGAGGGTGTCGAACAGGGCACGGACCTCGGTCCAGTCGTCGCCCCACAGAGGGTTGTCGAGGGTTTCCATGCCTGATGATCGTAATTGCCGCCGGCGGCCGGGCCCAAGGGCCACTTCCGGCGCTTTGGCCCTGCCCGACTGCGCCTGCGGCCCGGCCCGATTCGGCCCCGGACCCTGCCGGATTCAGCCTCGGACCCTGCCGGATTCGGCCTCCACCTGTCGTCGAGCCCTGCTACGGTTCCGTCACCATTGCGACTATCCAGGGGGTGACATCGTGGCGGACCAAGGCCGCAACACGTATCTCGACGATGTCTTGGCCAACCAAGAACGTCTGGAGTCCGATCTGCGCTCCAAGGGTTACGCCGGTTCTACCACGGGCGGTCAGCGCGGAGAGAAGGCGGAGAAGCGGGAACGCTCGATCGCCCCGCCGCAGCAACTGTCAGTGCCATACCCGCCGATGCCTTCGGCTCCTGGAGGGATGCCCGAACCGATGCCTCCGTCCCTTTCAAAGCCCGCCCCGGCCCCGGGCGGCGGCGGTCCGGGTGCCCCGAGCCGCGGCCGCGCCGCACGCCTGGAACGCTTCTCCGCCGAGGCCGACGCCGGACGCGGCGTCGGATCGACACCGGCCAACAGCGTCGAGGTGCGCGTCACCGGTGTCGGACGCTTCAAGACGGTGCTGGTCCCGCCGAACGCGTTCGTGGTCCACACCCGCCGCGGCGAGAGCAAGCCCCGGCACATCGGCCTCGGCGTCTCCTTCCGCTACCGGCCGGCCACCGACTCCTTCCTGGTCGTGCCCGGCGCGATGCAGACGATCTTGATGAACGCGTTCTGCATATGCAGCGAGTTGCAGGGCATCCTGGTCCAGGCCTACGTACAGTGGATCATCGAGGACTTCGGCACCGCCTACCGCAAACTGGACTTCTCCGACCCGGAGGACCCGATGCGGCTGGTGAACCTGCAGCTGCGCGAGCAGGCCGAGGCGGCGATCAAGGACAAGGTCGCCACCATGAGCGTGCACGAGGTGCTCTCCGACCGGCAGCCCATCATCGAGGAGCTCACGGCCCGGCTGCGCGGCGTCGCCGAGGGCGCGGGGCAGGCCGAGGACGGCCTGGGCCTGCGGATCGTCACCGTCCAGATCAAGGAGGCGGTGGTCAGCTCCAAGACGCTGTGGGAGAACCTGCAAAAGCCGTTCCGCTCCGAGCAGGGCCGCCTGGCCGCGCTGGCCGAACTGGCCGCCGACAGCGTGATCACCGACAGCCGGATGGCCGAGAACCGCAAGCAGGAGACCCGCCGCCTGTCCGACGAGCGCGAGCTGTCCGAACTGCGGGCCCTGAACGCCGCCCGCGAGTTCGACCGCGACGCCGGCGAACAGGCACGCCGCGACGAGCACTCCCAGGCCAACGCCCGCAAAGCCGCGGACGAGGCACACCACACCCGCCTGCACACGCTGGCCCTGGAACGCGAACGGCACGAACAGGAAACCGTCATGGCACGCTTGCGGCTGGAGGAGGAGCAGGAGCTGAGCCGCATGCGGCTGGAAGCCGAACTCGCCGCCGCCCGCGCCCGGCACGCCGCCGACCACGACCGGCAGCTGATGGAACTGGAACGGGAACGAGTCCGGGCGGAGATCGCGAACGCACGCTCGGCGGCGGCGTTGCAGGCGGAGCTGATCGGACGGCTGCCCGAGATCGTGGAGCACCTGCCCGCGCCCTCGGAGTACAAGGCTGTGACGGTCGGCGGATCCGACCCCGGCACGCTCGCCGGCATCGTCGCGCAGGTATCGGCGGTGCTCAGCGCGATGAAGACGGGGGAGTAGGGCCTCGGCTCGCCTTTGGCAGATGCCCCGCGGCATCCGCCAAAACCATTTCTGGTCGGCGGGCTCGGACTGGCACAGTGCCGTGGTGAACGATCACGCGGAACGATCATCGAGCCCTGAATCATCACCAGCCACCGAGCCCGCGCAGAGTACCGAGCCCGCGCAGAGTACCGAGCCCGCGCCGAGCACTGACCCGACACAGATGCGCAACAGCCGCCGGATGTCCTTCAACACCGACGCGCCCACCTACCGCCGCGGCCGCCCGCCCTACCCCGACGCCGTCTTCGACCTCCTGGCCGACCGCTGCGGACTCCGCCCCGGCGCCCGAGTCCTGGAGATCGGTGCCGGCAGCGGCCTGGCCACCGGACCCCTCCTGGCGGCCGGCGCCCACGTCGTCGCCGTCGAACCCGGCGAGAGCCTGGCCGCGATCCTGTCCGCCGAACACGCCGGCGACCGGCTGGACGTCGTCGTCTCCGACTTCGAGACCGCCGACCTGCCCGGCGGCTTCGACCTCGCCGCCGCCGCCACCGCCCTGCACTGGCTCGACCCCGACACCTCCACCGCGCAGATCGGCCGCCAGGTCCGGCCCGGAGGCTGGCTGGCGGCCTGGTGGACCGAGTTCGGCGACGCCAACCGCCCCACCCTGTTCCGCGACCGCCTCGACGACGTCTACCACGACCTGCTGCCTTCCGAAACCGGCTACCGCGCCAGCCGCTCCCACGTCCTGGACACCGACCGGTGGCGCGCGCAGCTGACTGCCGGGGGCTACTTCGAGGACGTCCAGGTCGACATGATCGAATGGCAGCAGACCCTGACTCCGCAGACCGCGCGCGACCAGTGGTCGACGTTCCCGAACATCGCCGAACTGGCACCGGCGGCTCATACGGAGTTCCTGGACCGGCTCGCCGGGATCATCGACGACCTCGGCGGGAGCGTCGAGGATCCACGGCTGACGGTCGTCTACACGGCCCGGCGGGCTTAGCCCGCGGTGCCGCTCGCGATCCGGATCGTGTCACCGACGGCCAGCTGCGTGTAGAACCAGGCTGCGTCGTCGGTGCTGAGCCCGATCTCACCCGTGGTGGTGTTCCTCATGCCCAGGCTGTCCGGCCACCAGGGCATGGCGTAGATCGTCGGTGCGTTCGGACCGAGGTCGATGAAGGAAGTGACGGTCAGGCTGTAGGTGTTCGGACCCATCGGGGAACTGAGCTCCTTCGACGGCTCCTTGCCCGCGACGGTGAAGGTTCCCGTCTGGGTCGGATGCGCAGACGAACCGGCGGTGATCGGCAGGGTCTTGACCAACTTGCCCTGTGCGTCCAGGACGATCAGCGTGTGACGGGCCAGGTCCACCGTGGCGACCAGCGTGGCGGACCTGGCCGGCCCGGTCGGCGTGGTCGGCCTGGCCGGCTTGGTCGTCGGCGTTGTGCCCGCGGCCGAGGTCCGGGTGTCGGACACCGACGGCGAACTCCCCAGGTTCGGCCGCGACGGCCCGCCGGAGGGCCGCGACGTCAGCCCCACGCTCCCGGCGATCGCCAGGACGGCCACCGGCACCACCGCCATCGTCGCGGTGTGCCGCCTGCGCCGCTGGTCACCCCGGGCCCGCACCCCGGCCGGCGAGTGGACCGTGGCTTCCTGCTCCAGACGCGCCGCGCCGGCGGTCAGGCGCTCGTCGAGGTAGTCACGCATAGCTGCGCTCCCCGCTTCCGTTGTCGAGTACTGCCTTGAGGTGCGAGGCCGCCTCCGGGCCGTCGGAATCCGGTTCGGCCAACAGCGCCGCCAGCGCGGCGCGCCCCCGGGAAAGCCGTGCCTTGATCGTCCCGGTCGGCGCGCCGACCTCGGCGGCGACCTGCTCGATCGTCAGCCCCGCGATGTGGAACAACACGATTGCCCGCCGCTGTGCCTCAGGGATCTGCCGCAACGCCGCGATCAGCGCTACCGCGTCAGGGCTGTGGTCGGGCACGTTCCCGGGTGGCCCGTGCCGCCGGTGCGCGGCGACCCGCCGGACGGCCGACCGCCACGCCGACACCTTGATCCGATACGCGACGACCCGTACCCAGGCGACCGGGTCGTCCATCTTCGACACGGTGTCCCAGCGCTGCCAGGCCCGTGCGTAGGCCTCCTGGACTGCGTCCTCGGCCTCCGAGGCGTCCCCCAGCAACGCGACGATCTGCGCCGTCACCTTGCGCACCGTGCCGAGATAGAAGTCGTCGAAATCCCTCTCCGCTCCCACCGGTTCCCCTCACTGCCGCCGTCACCTGCTCATCAACCCACCACGACGCCGGCCGTGGGACCGAGGTTGCATGCCGCTTCCGCTTGGCACAGCCCCGCTAGTCCACGTGGTGCAACTGGGGCCACAACTGCGCCCACGTCCCGCGCGGCTGACGGCACAGGTAGATCGCGGCGTGCCGGTCGGTCTCGGCGTTCTTCAGGCCGGCGGGAAGGGTGATCGGTGCCACCTCGGTGACCTGTCCCCAAAAGCGGCTCAGATACCCCGCCGGGAACTTGCCGACGCACAGCACCGTGTCCGGCGTGCCGGCCGGCGGACCCCAGTACACGTAGTTGTCGTGGCCGCTGTAGACGGGGCGCCGCAGGCCCGCACCGGGGCCCAGGATGGTCAGCGCGCCGGCCTCCCCGAAGTCGCTGGTGAAGATCGGCACACTCGCCGGCTGCGCCGCCGCCGCGACGGCGACCTCGTGCGTGAACCGCGGCCAGCCGTAGGTCTGCATCAGCTCGGGATTGACGAAGCGCAGCGCCGTGGACGCGGCCGGGGGCAGGATCGGCAGGCCGATGACGGCGGCGACGAGGGCTGATATCGCGACCCCCCTCCCACCCCGCCCCAATCCGGGGGACAACCACCCTCGCGTCGATTGTCCCGCACCGTCAACCGCCGAACGAAGGCCCCGCCGCGGATACCACTGGATCGGAGCAGCGACAGCCCCGGCCGCGAACAGCGGCATCAACAGCGGCGCCGGGTAGTAGACCTTGCCGCCGCCGCACACGAACACCGCCGTCACCACCGCCGCCGTCGGAACCAGCCACCGGTGCGCCCGGCCCTCCGGCGAGCGCAGCCAGCGCAGACCCAGCCACCACAGGCCGATCAGCGGCGGCCCGGCGAGCAACAGCGGCAGCTCCGGCATCCTGGCCAGCGAACCCAGCGGCCCGCCCTGCTGTTGCGACAGCGTGTGGTCCATCGTCAGGTTCGGCCAGCCGTGCAGCGCGTCCCACACGACGTTCGGCGCCGCCAGCACCCCCGCCACCGCCAGCGCGACCCACGGCCCCGGCGTACGCACCACCTCCCGCCGATGGACAACGACGCCCACCGCGATACCGAGCACCAGCACCGCGATCGTGTTCTTCCCCTCGAACCCGAGCCCCGCGACCGCGCCGGAGGCCGCCCACCAGCGCACCCGGTTCTCCCGCAGCGCACACGTCACCAGTACGAACACCGCCGCCCACGCCGCCTGGTCCAGCACCGTCGTCCCGAACAACATCGACGCGGCCACGAATACCGGACACGCCGCCACCGCCGCGGCCGCCAACGTCTGGGCCGCACGCCGTGCCCCGAACTGCGACGCCAGCACGCCGGTCAACACGATGCAGACAAGCTGCGCGACGATCGCCAGCAGCCGCACGCCGAACAAGCCGCCGGCCGCGTCCGCGAACCGGGCCAGCAAGGGCGCCGCCGGCGGCTGGTCGACGTAACCGAACGCCGGATGCCGACCGCAGATGACGTAGTAGAACTCGTCGTGGTGCCAGCCGTACCGCGTCGCCACCATCAGGTGGAACGCTCCGGCGACGGCCGCCACCAGCGCGATCGGACGCCAGGCGATGCCACCGCCGTCGATCGCGGCCCTCACAGGCTCCTGAATCTCTTCCGTATCAACACCCACAGCGACCGATCCCCCCGTCGTCATCGAACACCCCCATCGCCTGGCAGCATAAGATGACTGATCCAGTCAGTCAATCAAAACTCGACGACGCACCGGCACCCGCCGCGGAAGATCCGAAACCGTTACCGCGACGGCGAAATTGCCTACATCCGTTCCCGCCCGGTCTGTCATCATCATGTCCACGCCATGGACCGGCCGACCCGACGTACGGACTGTCGGCACCCGTCCATAGGCTCTGCCTCAGCAACACATCAGACTCACGACATGCCCTAGCGCATGGGGGGAACCATCATGGCCACGAAACTCAGCCAGATCATCGCGATCGAAAAAGGTGTCAAGAGCAAGTCCTACGCCGAACTCACCCAGGCCCACCACGACGTCCAGAAGCAGCCTCTGCTCACCGGACTGAGCCGGACCTACCAGCCCAAGGACGAGGACGGCGAGCAGCTGCCCCCGGAGTCCACCCGCGTGCAGGTCAAGGCCGAGGACGTGCTGCGCCAGATCGCCACGGGCCTGACCCGCCTGTTCGACGTCACCGCCACCAAGGACTGGGCCAACTGCGTGGCGCACGCCGACGTCGTCGTGGAGGGCACCACGCTGCTGCGCGACGTGCCGGTGTCCTACCTGCTCTTCCTGGAGAAGCAGCTCGCCGACCTGAACACCTTCGTCAAGAAGCTGCCCGTGCTCGACGCCGCCGAGTCCTGGTCTGCCGACCCGTCCACGGACTGGTACCGCACCGAGTCGGTGCGCACGCTGCGCACCAAGAAGGTGCCGCGCAACCACGTCAAGGCCGAGGCCACCGAGAAGCACCCGGCGCAGGTCGAGGTCTACTACGAGGACGTCGCCATCGGCTACTGGACGCAGACCAAGTTCTCCGGCGCCCTGCCGGCGCAGCGCGTCAACGAGCTCGTGGAGCGGGTCGAGAAGCTGAGCCAGGCGGTGAAGTTCGCCCGCGAGGAGGCCAACACCTTCGAGGTCACCGACCAGCGCGTCGGCGAGGCCGTATTCGGTTACCTCTTCGCCTGAGGTTTCGCTAGGATCGGCGGCGAGCGACCAAGCTTAATGTGACGCCTGAATTTTACGAACACTGTGACAGTGGGGGTTCGAATCCCTCCCTCTGCATAAGCGTGCGGAGGTAGCCCAAGTAGGTAGAGGCAGCAGTGAGCAGTTTCAGACTCTCGCTCCAAGCTCAGTCCTCGCCGTCCATCGCCGGATCGACCGGAAGCGGGTTACACACCGAGGTTGCGGGTTCGAGCCCCGTTCCCTGCTCTCTCATGCGGGGATAGCTCAATAGGAAGAGCGCGGTGCCTCAGCCTTACCTGCTTTCTTAAACGCCATCGGCGTGCGCACCACGACGGCACCACACTCACCGTGTGGAGGGGCCCAGGGCGGGCAAAACCCTGGGCCTCGCCCCTTTTCCGGGCCCTCGTAGGATGCGACGGTGGCGGTCTTCCTTCTGTGGCACGTCGCGCATCAGAACGCCCGTGACGACGCGAAGCTGCTCGGCGTCTACTCCTCCAGGGCCAAGGCCGAGGCCCGTATCACCTCGGCACGCCTTCTGCCGGGCTTCGCCGACGAACCGGAATGCTTCACGATCGACGAGTACACGGTCGATCAGGACGAGTGGGTCGAAGCGTTCGGACGGGCTTGACCGGACGGCCTCCAAGGCCAGCTCAGAGACGGTCTCCCGTTCTACCTCTGGTACGACCTCCAGCGCTACGGCCGGCGTGTACCCAAGCGGACCGGCCCGCCTACCGCATGACCGCAATCGGCAGCGGATGATCCGCCTCCGGCCCCGGCAGCCTGTCCATGCCCGCCGTCCACCGGCGCCGACGCCACGAAGTACATCGGCTGCGCGGCGATGAAGGTGCGAAGACGCTCGTCGGTGTGGTCGAACTCCTCGGCCATCACAAACCCCTCAGCCTAAGGTGGGCCCCGTGTACTCCCGCCCTTCGGCCTCGGCCAGCTTGCGCCCGGCGTTGAGCTGGAACGGGCTGATGCCTGCAGCATCCCACGGCCCGACGCTGCCGGCCCCGACCGCCTCGGGGCTCTTGGGCGCCAGCAGCAACTCCTTGCGCAGCACGTCCACCGGCTTGTCGGCGACCGCGAACCAGTCGGTGGCCATGAAGTCGTTGCTCCCGGTGCACAGCGCCGCGCGCCGCAGCGCGTCGCCGAAGCGCGCCGCCATCCCCGGCTGCGACAGGTGCCCCCGGTCGGCCTCGAACAACCCGGCCCCCGAGGCCAGCGCGCCGGTCTCGAACAGGCTCACCACCATGGCCAGCAGCGAGAACGCGTGCAGGTCGTCGTTGGCGCGGGCGATGAAGGCGAAGACCTCGATCTCTGATTCGACCCGGGTGCCGTAGTCGGCCAGGATGTGCACCCAGTCGTGCTGGGCCAGCAGCGGCGGGGCCGAGCCGGGGGAGCCGGGGAAGGAGAAGCCGCGGGTGCGGTAGAAGTCGTACACGCCCCGGCCCAGCGTCCCGGCCGGCAGGTCGCCGAGCGAGGCCCAGCGCGCGGCCAGCGCCGGATCGTTCTCCACCGGCGTCCAAGGCCCGGTCAGCGCGCCGTCGCCGACGTGCAGTTGCGCGATGTGCTGGACGTCGAAGTCGTGCAGGTACCCGTTGCGGTCGAAGTCGATCGAGGCCAGGCGGCGTCCGGAGTCGGCATGGCCGTGCAGCACGTCCTCCAGGTCGTCGTGGACGGACAGCTCCGCGGCGAACTCCGCCACCCGGCTGGCCACCTGAGCCGGCAACGGGAAGAGCACCAGCTCGGCGGTGACCATCGTCTGCACGATCCGCCCCCGGAACGCCGCGTTGCGCCGGTGGAGGTCCTCGGCGAACTCCGTCGCGCTGTACGGCTTGCCGGCCAGCTCGGCCTGCACCGCCAGCGGATCGATGTCGAACCCGGTCAGCGAATGGAACATGGCGGCCAGCAACGTCTGCTGCAGCCCGGTCAGCCCGCCCTCCGGAGCCACGGCGGAGATGACACCGCGCGCCACGCAGGCGACCTCGGCGGCGTCCGGCGGCAGCAGCAGGACGGAGGCGGCGTCGGGCAAGGGCACTGGCATGCGATGGCCTTCCGGGCGGAGGTCGTACGGAGCGGGGTCGAGGGGGAGCGAGTGTCGGGGGCGGCGCGCGGCAGCCCATTGTCACCCGCCGCCGACGTCTAAGAGACGATCATCGGATTCCCACTGATCACCGCAGTTCGCGGCCATTCCCCGAAATATCTTGCGCGGCTGATCGCGTTCTCCCTACGTTTGCGCCATTGGTCTAGACCTAAAGGGGTGGGGCGCCTTGACGACGGCGACCTGTGACGTCCGGCTGCCGCCCGCGCGGCCCCGCTTGTGGAACCGGGACTTCCGGCTGTACTTCACCGCGCGCCTGGTCTCGCTCCTGGGCGACTCCATGCTCCCGGTCGCACTGCTCTACGGCGTCGTGAGCCTCGGCTACGGCACCACCGGCGTCGGGTTGGTGCTTGCCGCGCAGGTGCTGCCGTTCGCGGCGTTCGTCCTGTTCGGGGGAGTGCTCGCCGACCGGTTCACGCCGCAGCGCATGATGGTCGGCGCCGACGCCGCCCGGTTCGTCCTCCAGGCGATCGCCGCGACCGCCTTCGCCACCGGCCACCCGGCGCTGTGGCTGCTGATGGGCCTGTCGGGCTTGTCCGGGGTGGCGACCGCGGCGTTCCAGCCGGGACTGGCCAGCGTCATCACGCAGGTGTCCGACGACCTGCAACGTGCCAACGCCGTCACCCGCGTCGCCGAAGCCATGGCCACGCTCGGCGGACCGGCGATCGCCGGCCTGCTGATCGCGGTCTCCGGCGTGCCGGTGGTGCTGGCCGCCGACTCCGCGACGTTCGCCGTCAGCGGTGTCTGCCTGCTGATGCTGCGCCTGGCCCCGATGGTCCGGACGGCCACCCAGGAGTCCACGTGGCGCAACCTCGTCGAAGGCTGGCACGAGTTTCGCATCCGCACCTGGATGCCCTCGGTCATCCTGGCGTGGATCGTCCTGGGCATCACCGTGTGGGGTCCGATCCGGCCGCTGGCCACCATCCTGGTCACCGACCGCCACGGTGCCTCGGGGCTGGGCCTGATGTGGACGGCCTTCGGCGCCGGTGGAGTACTCGGCGGACTGGCCGGCGTGCGCTTCCGGCCCCGGCATCCGCTGCGTGCCGGCGCCGCCGGACTGCTCGCCTGGTCGGCGTGGCCGCTGGTACTGGCCGCCGGACTTGCGCTGCCGCAGGTCTGCGTCGGCGCTGCTCTTGGCGGCGCGACCAGCGCGTTCTGGGGCGTGATGTGGTCCACCAGCGTGCAGACCCACGTCCCGGCCGCCGTTCTGAACCGCATCTCCGCCTACGAGATCGCCGGCTCGCTGATCGCGTTCCCGATCGGTCAGGCCCTGGCCGGTCCGGTCAGCGACGCGGTCGGGACCAGCCACGCGCTCTACGCCTCCGCCGCGATCCTGGTCGCAGTACTGATCACGATGCTGTGCGTGCCGGCCATCCGGCACCTCGGCGCGCGGGCCGTCGAAAATCAGAACGACTCGGAGCATCTCGGGCGGTAGCGTCCGGCTATGGCTGACGTACAGGGCACGTATACGAAAGAGTTCTCCGCGGTCGCCGAAGCACTGTCCAAACTGCTCGACACACAGGACCTCGGCGCCTCGGCGGCGGTGTTCGTCGACGGCGAGCAGGTGGCCGACATCTGGGGCGGCTACGTCGACACCGAGCGCTCCGTCCCGTGGGAGCACGACACGATCGTGAACGTCATGTCCACGACCAAACCGATCACGGCGTTGTGCGCGCTGATCCTCGCAGATCGAGGCCTGCTCGACCTTTCCGCTCCCGTGTCTACCTACTGGCCGGAGTTCGCAGCGGCCGGCAAGCAGAGCGTCCTGGTCCGGCATCTGCTCTCCCACACCGCCGGACTCCCCGACTGGCCGGGCCGGATGGTCGCCGAGGACTTGTACGACTGGAGCGCGGTCACCGAGTTGCTCGCCGCGATGCCGACGCAGTGGGAACCCGGGACGGCGGCGGGGTACCACTCGATCACGTTCGGGTTCCTCGTCGGCGAGGTGGTACGACGGGTCAGCGGGCGCAGCCTCGGCCGGTTCCTCGCCGAGGAGGTGGCCGGGCCGCTCGGCGCCGACTTCCACATCGGCCTGGCCGCCCAGGACGACCACCGGGTCGCGCGGTTGTACCCACCGTCCTCACACGGGGACGACTTCAGCTCCGCCGGCCCCGACTACGCCTCGAACGGCGGCATCCGGGTCAAGGACGCCAACACCGAGGCGTGGCGGCGTGCCGAGATCCCGGCGGCGAACGGCTTCGGAACCGCACGCGGCATCGCCCTCATCCAGTCCGCGTTGACCAACGGAGGCATGGCCGGGGGAGTGCGGCTGCTGTCCGAGAAGGCGTGCGAGCCGGCGTGGCACGTGGAGTACTCCGGCCAGGACCGCGTGCTGGGACAGCAGACCACCTACGGGATGGGCTTCGGGGTCTGGGGCGGCACGTTCGGGTGGGGCGGCTGGGGCGGCTCACTGGTGATGAACGACCCCAAGTCGCGGATGACCGTCGCCTACGCCATGAACCAGATGTTCGATCCCCGCGGACAGCAGGACAGCCGCGGCTTGTCGATCGCCGCGGCCGCCTACGAAGGGCTGCGCTGAGGGCCGCCCCGGTCTACAGTCCCCGCAGTACTTACCCGCCGTCCTCAGTTCACCTCGACGACGTCGCCGCCGGTCACCCGCACCAAGTCCGCGAACGTGATCGCGAACACCGTGTGCGCGTGGCCCGCGGCGGCCCAGACCTCCGGGTAGGCCGCCAGCGCCTGGTCGATCAACGTCCGGACCGGCGCGGGATGCCCGAGCGGGGCGACCCCGCCGATGCGCTGGCCGGTGTGCTCGTACACGAACTCCTTCGAGGCCCGGCCCACCTTCGCCACCCCCAGGTCCGCCGCCACCTTCACCGTGTCCACACGGTGCGCACCGCTGGTCAGCACCAGCAGCGGAGCGCCGTCGGCCTCGAACACCAGGCTGTTGGCGATCGCGCCGACCTCACACCCGACCTGATCCGCGGCGGCCTGGGCGTTCGGTGCCGACTCCGGCAGCACGACGACCTTCGGCTCGAAGCCCTTCGCCCGGAGTTCCTTCTCGACGGCCTGCACGGCCGGATGCTCAGCGATCCGTTCCATGACGGGATATTAATCCGGGCCCCCGCCGGAAGTCCGGCACAATACGCGGCATGGAAACACTTGATCGTGTCGTGGAACCGACCGAGATCGTCGCCGGCCGGTACCAGCTGCGCCCGCCGTCGCTGCGGGACGTCCCCGACATGATGGAGCTGTCCCGCGACCCGGAAGTCGTCCTGTGGAACCCGCTGGCCAGCGGCGCCGACGAGGAGACGGCGCGCGCCTGGGCCGAGCGCTGGGCGGACTGGGACGGCGGCCAGTCCGCGCAGTTCGGGGTGTACGAGGCCGTCGAGGGACGACTGCTCGGGCTGGTGTCGCTGCACAAGATCGACCTGCTGCTGTCCTCGGCCGAACTCGGCTATCGCGTCGCGCCGTGGGCCCGCGGCCGCGGTGTCGCGACGACGGCGGTCAGAACCGTTACGGAGTGGGCCTTCGGGGCCCTGGAGCTCACACGGGTGCAGCTGATCCACGCGGTGGAGAACGTGGCCTCGTGCCGCGTGGCGGACAAGTGCGGCTTCCTGCACGAGGGCACGACCCGGAGCTCGTACCGGTACGGGGACAACAAGCTGCACGACGAGCACATCCACGGACGGCTCGTTGGAGACCCGGCGCCGGGGCGCTGACCCCAGAGGCGGGACGCTGATCCCAAAGGCGGGACGCTGACCCCAGAGGCTAGACCTCCCAGTCCAGCGCCGGCGGCATCACGCCCTCCCACGCCAGCAGCCACTCCTTCGTCCGCAGCCCGCCCCCGAAGCCGCCGAGCCCGTCCGCGGCCAGTACGCGGTGGCAGGGCACGACGATCGGCAGCGGGTTGCTGCCCATGATCCCGCCGACCGCCTGCGAGGCCGTCACACCGGCCCCGGAACCCTTCGCCAGGTCGCCGTAGGTCACCGTCTCGCCGAACGGAACCTCGGCCAGCAGCTTGAGCACCGTCAGGCGCAGCCCGTTCACGCCGTACCAGTCCAGGGCGATGTCGAAGCTGGTGCGGCTGCCGTCGAAGTACTCCGTCAGCTGCAGGACCGCCTCGTCGAGTTGGGCCTGGGCGATGTGGTCGGGCTTGGCGGTCGGCTCGCTGGTGACGAAGGGCTGGTCCTGCTCGCGGTCGCGCGGGAACTGCACCAGGCGCAGGCCGCGGGCCGTGGCCCCGATGTTGAGCGTACCGATCGGGCTGTCCAGCAAGGCGGTCTGCATGTGTCCATTGTGCCAAGCGGGGCCGACAGCCCGCTGCGCGAGCTAGGGTTGCGGCATCAGCCGGATCCGTCTTCCACCACCTGAGGATCCGGCGGCGAGATCCCAGGAGGACGGCATGCCCAAGGCCCCCGCGAACGGCGTCGAGCTCGAGTACGACACGTTCGGCGACCCGAGCGCTCCGCCGCTGGTGCTGATCATGGGGCTGGGCACGCAGATGATCGCGTGGCCGGTCCCGTTCTGCCAGGCGATCGCCGACGAGGGCTTCCACGTCGTCCGCTTCGACAACCGCGACTGCGGACTGTCCACGATCGTGGACGCGCCCCCGCCCGGCTTCGGCGACCTGCTCGCCGGCGACACCTCCGGCGTCCCCTACCTGATGCCCGACCTGTCCGACGACGTCGCCGGACTGCTCGACGCGCTCGGGGTCGACTCGGCCCACATCGTCGGGCTGTCGATGGGCGGCATGATCGCCCAGCAGTTCGCCATCGACCACCCGGCGCGGCTGCGCACCCTGTGCTCGATCATGTCCACCACCGGGGCCCACGACGTCGGGCAGCCGGCGGCCGAGGTGATCACGCTGCTGCTGAGCCCCGCCGCGACCAACCGCGAGGAAGCGATCGACCGCGGGCAGAAGATGTTCGAGACCGTCGGCTCCCCGGCTTACCCGACGCCGACCGCCGAGCTGCGGGCCCGCATCGGGGAGGCGTTCGACCGCTCCTTCACGCCCGCCGGCTCCGCACGCCAGCTCGCCTGCATCGTCACCTCGCCCGACCGCACCCTGGGGCTGGCCGCCGTCAGCGTGCCCAGCGCCGTCATCCACGGCGACTCCGACAAGCTCGTCGACGTCAGCGGCGGCCGTGCGACCGCCGCCGCGCTCGGGGTCGAACCGCTGATCATCCCCGGCGCCGGCCACGACCTGCCCGAGGAGCTGTGGCCGACCTACGTCCAGGCGATCGTCGCCAACGCGCGCAAGGGCGACTGACTGAGCGCGCCGCCGCCCTCGACCGATCGCATCGGCTGATCGGACCTCGACCAGGTCTCGATCAGCCTTCCCGTTGCAGCACCGGACGTTCCACGACGTAGTACAGCTGCTTGTGCTGGACTCCGGCCTCGATCTCGGCGACGGCGGCCTCGGCCGATGCCCGATCCGGATGGGTGGTCATCAGGTACCGGTTCCCGTTGTCGTCCTGACGCCAGACCTCGAACACGGTGCCGTTCACGAACGTCCCGCATCCCACGCGGCACCAGCCCGGGCCAGACGCTCGCGGTACTCGATCTGCTCCGGCCAATCCGCCGGGAACGCCTCCAGCCCGTGCCGCGCCCCCAGGAAAGCGCCGGCCAGCGCGGCGATCGAGTCCGAGTCACCACCGGTGGCAGCAGCCCGGCCCAGCGCACGCACCGGCTCGTCGGAGTACATAAGGAAGCACAACAGCGCGGTCGCCAGCGCTTCCTCGGCGATCCACCCCTCGCCGGTGTAGTCGCAAGGATCAACCGCCGGATCCGGGTTCTCGGCCGCCCTGGCCAGCACGCCGAGGATCATCCCGCACTCGACCCACCCGGCCTCGATGAACTCCTCCGGCGAGTTCCGCATCGGGACTCGCCACAGATCGTCGCCGAGCCAGTCACCGTGGTAGATACGGCGCTGCTCCTGGCAGCGCTCCCGCAGCGCCGGTACGAGATCCGACGGCGCCATCCCCTGCGCCAGCCAGCGCGTCGCGAACGCCGTCAGGTCCGAGGCGGCCAGGCCGGTCGCGTGGCCGTGAGTCAGCGCCGCTTGCAACTGCGCGGCGCCGGCGATCGTCGTCTCCGAGGCCTGCGGCAGCAGCCCGATCGGAGTCACGCGCATGTTCGCACCGCACCCCTTCGAACCGCGCTGCGTCGCCTCCGGCCAGCTCAGACCGTTGCCCAGGTTGCCGATGGCACGCAGACAGGTCATCCCCGGCGCACGGTTGTTGTCCGGCGACTTCGCCCACGCCAGGAAGTGCTCGATCAACGAGGCGGTGAACGGCTCCACCGCCAGCTCGGCACCCTCGGGCTGCTCCAGCAGCGCGTCGGCGACGGCCAGCGCCATCTGCGTGTCATCGGTGACCAGGCCGCCCGGAGGTAGAACCGAAGGACCCTGCGGGCCGTACAGCCGCACGATCTCCTCGAACCGTTGGAACTCCGTGGGCTTGCCCATACAGTCCCCGAACGCGAGCCCGAACATCGAACCGGTCGCCGTCATATGATCCCCTCCCGCTGATACGACCACGTCAGTGTGCCAGCTACAGTGCCGGTCTATGACCGAGTCCTTGATCCTCCGTGACGCCACCACCGCAGACCTGCCCGCGATCGTCGCCATGCTCGCCGACGACAAGCTCGGCTCCACTCGCGAGGACCCCCAGGACATGACGCCCTACCTTCCGGCCTTCGCAGAACTCGAAGCCGACCCCAACCAGCGCCTGATCGTCGCCGAACGCGGCGGCGTCGCCGTCGGCACCTTCCAACTCACCTTCATCCCCGGCGTGGCTCAGCAGGGACTCAAGCGGGCGTTGATCGAGAGCGTGCGCGTCGCCTCCAGCGAGCGCGGCAGCGGCCTGGGCACGCAGATGATGCAGTGGGCCATCGAGCAGTCGCAGAAGGCCGGGTGCAAGCAGGTGCAGCTGACTTCTAACGCTGAGCGCCCCGACGCCCACCGGTTCTACGAGCGGCTCGGATTCGTGCCGTCGCACGTGGGCTTCAAGCTGAAGCTGGGCTGACCCGCGGGCCGGCGGACTCAGGCCCCGAGCTCATAGCTCAGGCCCCGAGTTCATACTGGGGGCTCCAAGCCGCCACCAGCCATGGGCCGCGCCGGGCGAACACCGCCCCGCGCGGCCCAGCGAACCACCTCAGGCCGCCAGCCCTCGGGCCCTCAACATCGGTTCTACCTCCGGCGCGCGCCCCCGGAACTGCGCGAAGGCCGCCATCAGGTCCCCACTCCCGCCCCGGGAGAGCACCGCACGCCGGAACGCCTCGCCGCTCTCGCGGATCGACCGCCCCTGCCCCACACCGTCCTTGAACCAGTCGACCGTGTCCTTGTCCAGGACCTCGCTCCACAAGTACGAGTAGTAGCCGGCGCAGTAGTCGTTGCCCCAGATGTGCGCGAAGTAGCTGGTGCGGTAGCGCGACGGGATCTCCGGCACCGCCAGCCCGTACCGTTTGAGCGCGGCCGCCTCGAACTCCTTGGCCTCAACCGGGTCCTCGCCGGCCCCGATCGTGTGCCATGCCCAGTCCAGCATCACCGCGCCGAGGATCTCCACGGTCGCGAAGCCCTGGCCGAACTTCTCCGCCACGGCCATCCGCTCCAGCAGGTCCGCCGGAACCGGCTCGCCGGTGAGGTAGTGCTTGGCGTAGTTCGCCAGGACCTCCGGCCACTGCGCCCACATCTCGTTCACCTGGGACGGGTACTCCACGAAGTCCCGCGGCGTGCTCGTACCGGAGAAGGTCGGGTGCTCCACGTCCGAGAACAGGCCGTGCAACGCGTGTCCGAACTCGTGGAACAACGTGCGGACCTCGTCCCACATCAGCAGCGTCGGCTCGCCGGCCGGCGGCTTGGCCACGTTCAGGTTGTTCACGATCACCGGCGGCTGGCCGAGCAGCCGGGACTGG
Organism: Catenulispora sp. MAP12-49; assembly: GCF_041262705.1. Taxonomy (NCBI): domain Bacteria; kingdom Bacillati; phylum Actinomycetota; class Actinomycetes; order Catenulisporales; family Catenulisporaceae; genus Catenulispora; species Catenulispora sp. MAP12-49. The sequence goes on from NZ_JBGCCP010000025.1 coordinate 81,302, forward strand.
TCCACGTAGTTCGTCATCCACGCCCCGCCGCGCTTGGAGCCGCGCGCGTAGAAGTCGCCGAGGAACAACCCGATGCCGGAGCCGTCCGCGTCGAAGACCTCCCAGATCCGCACATCCGGGTGGTAGGCCACCAGGTCGGGACGGGCCTTGAAGGTGATCCCGTACACCAGCTCCGCGGCGTGGAACACACCGTCGACCAGCACGGTGTCCAGCTCCAGGTAGGGCCGCAGCGCCTCGGAGTCGACGTCGTACTCGGCCAGGCGCACCTTCTCCGAGTAGTACGTCCAGTCCCAGGCCTCCAGGCTCTGACCGGCCGGCAGGTGCGCACGCAGCGCCTCGGCCTCCTTGCCGGCGTTCGCCACCGCGGCCGGGATCAGCCGCGCCATCAGGTCCTCCACCGCCTCGGTGGTGCGGGCCGTCCGGTCCTGGAGCGCGTACTCGGCGTACGAGCCGTAGCCCAGCAGCGCCGCACGCTCGGCCCGCAGCTTCGCCATCTCGACGGCGATCGGACCGTTGGTGTCCCAGGCCCGCTCCAGGGACGCCGTCAGCAGTGCCCGGCGCGCGTCCCGGTCGTCCAACGAGGCCAGCTGTGTCTGGTTCGAGAAGTTCTTCAGCGAGATCACGTACTTGCCGGGCAGCCCGACCGCCTCGCCGTTCTCCTTCGCCGACGCGACCGCGTCCGCGGTCAGGCCCGCCAGCTGCTCGGCGGAGTCGAACACCTGCTGCCCGGCCTTGTTCGCGGCCAGCAGGTTCCGGTCGAAGTCCGTGGACAGCGCGGCCAGCTGCTCGTTGAGCGCCTTCAGGCGGTCCTTGTCGGCCGCCGACAGCTTCGCGCCGCCCCGTACGAAGTTCAGGCGGTGCTTCTCCAGCAGCCGCAGCTCCACCTCGCTCAGGCCCAGGTCCGCACGGCGCTCGTAGAGGTCGTCGATGCGTGCGAACAGCGCCGGGTCCAGGTTGATCGCGTCCATGTGCGCGGCCCAGCGCGGGTTGATCTCCTGCTCGATCTCCTGCAGGGCGTCGCTGGTGTCGGTGGAGGTCTGCGGGAAGAACACCGAGGCGACCCGGTTCAGCAGGGTGCCGGCGCGCTCCATGGCCACGATCGTGTTCTCGAACGTCGCCGGTTCGGGGTTCCCGGCGATCGCTGCGATCTCGGCCAGGTGCTCGGCGAAGCCGGCGTCGAAGGCCGCGGTGTAGTGCTCCTCGCGGATGTCGGCGAACGGCGGCAGCTCATAGGGCAGCGTGCTGCGGCGGAAAAACGGATTCTCTGTGGTCACGTCCCGACTCTAGCCCTCGGCAGGTAGGTGGCGTACACCGGTTTGATCGGTTACCGGTGCCCGGCCGGCCGGGCTCGTGGCGCCGACCGCGCCGCGCAGGTGCCCGAAGATCAGACTCGTCTCGGTGTGACCCACGGCCGGGTGTGTCGTCAGGTGCTCCAGGACGAAGTCCCGCAGCGCGTCGGAGTCGGCGACCGCGATGTGCAGCAGATAGTCGTCGGCGCCGGCCACGTGCCAGACCCCGACGACGTCCGGAAGACCGGGCACGTCCCGTATGAACTCCTGCACACGCTCGCGCGTATGGGCCCGCAGCCGCACCGCGATCATCGCCTGAAGCCCGCGCCCGAGCGCCGTCGGGTCGATGTCGGCGTGGAACCCGCGGATCACGCCGCGCTCGCGCAGCGTCCGGATCCGGGCCAGACAGGTCGACGCCGCGATCCCCACCGCCTCGGCGATCGCGTTGTTCGGGGTGCGCGCGTCGGCCGCCAGCACCGCCAGGATCGCGCGGTCGGTGTCGTCCAGGACCGGCCGGGCGGCTCGCAGATCGTTCGGCATACCGCTCAGTGTCACCGATGCTGCTGAATCTTTCAATGAATGCCCTGACCTGCACAGAATCTTGTTCGCGACACTTCCCATCCTGCCGACGTATCTTCAACAATGACCGCATGCTGCCCGCCTCCGCACTGCCCGACACCATCGCCGTCCACGCCGGCCGCGACGACCTGGCCGCCCTCGGCGTCCACGTCCCCCCGATCGACCTGTCGACCACCAACCCGCTGCCGAACGTGGGCCTGGGCGGGGACAGCTACGAGGCCCTGGCCGGCGGCGGCACGCCGATCAGCGGCGGCAGCCACGTCTACCAGCGGCTGTGGAACCCGACGACCGCGCGCTTTGAGGAAGCCCTGGCGCGCATGGAGAACACCGAGGCCGCTGTCGCGTTCGCCTCCGGCATGGCCGCGATCACCGCCTGCCTGCTGGCCGCGGCCGCCGAGGGTAAGCGGCACGTCGTGGCCGTCCGGCCGTTGTACGGCGGCAGCGACCACCTGCTGGCCAGCGGCCTGCTCGGCACCGAGGTGACCTGGGCGGCGACCGACGGCATCGCCGCCGCCCGCCGCCCGGACACCGGCCTGGTGATCCTGGAGACCCCGGCCAACCCGACGCTGGAACTGCTCGACCTGGCCCGCGTCGCCGAGCAGTGCGGCGACGTCCCGCTGCTGGTCGACAACACCTTCGCCACGCCGATCCTGCAGAAGCCCGCCGACTTCGGCGCCACCCTGGTCGTGCACAGCGCCACGAAGTACCTCGGCGGCCACGGCGACGTGCTGGCCGGCGCGGTCGCCACCACCCAGGCCTGGGCCGAGCGCCTGCGCCCGGTCCGCGCCATCACCGGCTCGGTGCTGCACCCGCTGTCGTCCTACCTCCTGCACCGCGGCCTGCAGACGCTGCCGCTGCGCATCCGGCACCAGTCCCAGAACGCTGAGAAGCTGGTCGACCGCCTGCTGGCGAACCCGGCGGTGGAACGCGTCTACTACCCGGGCCTGACCGAGTGCGACCCGCAGCACCTCATCGGCCGCCAGATGACCGGCCCCGGCGCGGTGTTCGCCATGTCCGTGCGCGGCGGCTACGACGCGGCGGCGCGCGCGGCGGACTCGGTCCGGCTGATCACCCACGCGGTGTCCCTCGGCGGTGTCGACACCCTGATCCAGCACCCGGCCTCGCTGACCCACCGGCCGGTCGCCGCCGACGCCAAGCCGCACGCCTCGGTGCTGCGGATCTCGGTGGGCCTGGAGGACCCCGAGGACCTGTACGCGGACCTGGAGCGCGCGCTGCGCTCATAGAAGCGTGGGATGGCAGGGGCGCGCGGCTGGCCGTGCTGCCCCTGCTCGAGCAGGAGCTACAACGGGAGGTAGTACGGAAGGACCACCGTGACCTGGGGCTCGACCTGCTGGATCGTCTTCGATGCCTGCCCCTTCGATGCCTGCCCCTGCGGCAGCTGCCCCTTCGACGGCTGATCCGGTGAGGGCCGCAGCCGCTAGCGGTCGGCGGTGAGCGCGGCGAGGAATGTCTCGTGCTGGTCCTCGAGCCAGGCCAGGATCTTCGCGTACCGCATCGGATCGCGCTCGGCGTCGACTTCGGTGAACACCGGGTCGCCGGCGGCCACGCGCGCCTTCATGAACGTCTGCATCACGGTGACAGCCGGTGCGAAGAGCTCCAGCAGCGCTCGGCGGTCCGCGTCGTCGAGCCCGTAGGCGTCGACCAGGATCCGCAACCGGGCCGCGCTGTCCATGCCGTCGAGACCTTCGACCGCCGCGATGGCCTGCGGAACCATCGGTACCCAGTACCACGCGCACATCGCCAGATCCCACAGCGGCCGTCCCGGTGCGGCGAAGTCGAAGTCGATCAAGGCCACCGCCCGACCGTCGCGGAAGACGATGTTCTCCAGGCAGGCGTCGTTGTGGCAGAGCACGAGCCGCTCGGCCTCGCCGGCTCCGGGGTCGGCGAACTCGGTCGGCCACTTCGCGTCGGGGATCGGTACGTCGGCGGTCGCGTCGTGCATCCGCCGCAGCAGTTGTCCTACCGATGTGAGCACGTCCTCACCGCGTGACCACTCGGGGTACGGCGGAATCGCGACGTCGCCGCGCACGAAGCTCAGTACCTCGCGCTCCCCGCTGAGCTCCTTCGGCTCCGGGACGCCGTCGAACCCGGCCTCTTGCAGCGCACGCAGGTAGGTGTGCAGCGCGGCGGCGTGCGGGGGAGCGGGACGCTCGACGGTGTCGCCACGTTTGACGACCTGGCCGTGGTTCGCCAGTCCGCCGCCCAGGATCTGCTCGTCGCTCATGGTTTCTCCGTCTCCCCATCCGTGTCCGTCCAGGCGCCGCGCGCGATCAGCTGCAATATCAGGGCTGCGATGTTCCAGGCGTCGTCGGCGCCGCAGTGGTGTCGGCCCTCCAACGGCAGGTTCGCCACCTCCAGTGCGTGGTGCATCCCGACTCCCTTCGGCCAGCCGTTGGCCAGGGCGAACCGCTGCTTGGTGTTGGTGTGCGCCGAGGAGAAGGGATACCGCACGTCGGCGGCGCCGCACTGCCGTTGGAACTGCTTGCGGTCGTAGTCGCCCCAGCTTGCCCATGTGCGTGAGTCGGCGTAGTGCTCGCGCCGCAGTTGGTCGCAGGCCTGCTCGAAGGTCACACCGGTGTCGACCTGTTCCTGCGTCCATCCCGTGAGCTCGGTGCAGAACCCGCTCACGGTCGAGCGCTGCGGCCGTACGACGATCTGGTGTTTCCCGACCCGCACACGCTCGTGCAGGTCCACGACCGTCAGCCCGATTTCGATGATCTCGGACACCTGGTCCGGCGGCTGTTCGCCGGACCAACAGGTGGCCTCGACGTCGACCACGTTCAGATAGCGTCCATACGTTTCCACGGTCGGCAGGGTAGAGGCGCACAGGCCTTGACCGCCTGTCGATTATCCGACGTAACACCCGGGAAACCGCGCCGTTCTACGCTCCGGGCATGACCGAGTCCATCGTGATCGCCCCGATGACGGCGGCCCACGCCGACGACGTCCTGCGCATCTACCAGCACGGCATCGACGAGGGGAACGCCACCTTCGAGACCGCGGCGCCGAGCTGGGAGGTGTTCGACGCCGGGAAACTGACCGAGCACCGGTTCGTCGCCCTGGACACCGAGGCCGGAGACGCCGCGAAGCCGGTGATCCTCGGCTACGTCGTCGTCTCCGGAATCTCGAAACGCCCCTGCTACGCCGGCGTCGTCGAACTCTCCGTCTACGTGGACCCGGCCGCCCGCGGTCGAGGCATCGGCAACCGTCTGGTCAGCGCGCTCATCGCCTCGACCGAGGAGGCGGGGGTCTGGACCATCAACGCCGGGATCTTCCCCGAGAACACCGCGAGCCTGGCGTTGCACGAACGCCACGGCTTCCGCGTGCTGGGACGCCAGGAACGCATCGGTAAGACGGTCGCCGGCGTGTGGCGCGACGTGCTGCTGTTGGAACGGCGCAGCCCGGTCGTGCAGTAGCTCAATTGTTGTGCGGTATCCGGCCGCGTTCATATGTTCCAGGCGCATGCTGGTCTCACGGATCCGATGTCGAACACGCAGGGATCAGGGGGACACCATGCGTACCATCCGTGCCACCTGTGTCATCCGTGCTACCCGAGCCACCCAGGCCGTGGCAGCCGTCGCGGCGGCCGCGCTGGTCCTCGCGGCGTGCAGCTCCGCCGGGACGGTGACGCAGCGCCCGGCCACCACAGCCCACGACGTGACCTTCACCAGCAGCGGCGACACCCTCTACGGCACGTTCCAACCCGGCACCAGCAAGCAGCACGCGGGCGCAGCTGTCCTGATCATCGCTGGTAGCGGCGCCACCGACCGCAACGGCAACGACGCACAGCTTGCCGAGGGCAACACTTACCAGCGCTTCGCGCAGAGCCTGGCCTCCGACGGCGTCAGCTCCCTGCGGTACGACAAGCTCGGCAGCGGCCAGACGGGCCTGGCCACCCACACCGACGGCCAGGGCATCACGTTCGACCTCTATGCGGACGAGGCCCTGGACGCCTACCGCACGCTGGCCGCGCAGCCCGGTGTGGACCCGCACAAGATGATCATCCTCGGCCACAGCGAAGGCGGCCTGTACGCGCTCTGGCTCGCCCACAAGCTGGCCGGCACCCCCGACGCGCCGCACGCGCTGATCCTGGCCTCCACGGTCGGCATCCGCTTCATCGACCTGCTGGACCGGCAGTACACCGCCGGCTACCAGGCCGCAGCCGCGGCCGGGACGATCACCCCGGCCGCCGCGAACCTGCTCATCCAGCAGCTGAACACCGCCTTCGCGAGCATCCGCGCCGGCCAGGGAGTGACCACGCCGTTGGACGACAAGGGCATCGCGGCGCTGCTGTCGCCGACGAACGTCCCGATCCTGGAGCAGGAAGACCAGCAGGACCCGGCGGCGCTGGCCAGGAGCCTCGGCGCGCACCTGCCGGTGTTGGTCCTACACGGGACCAAGGATTCGCAGGTCAGCGACGTGGACACCGCCCCGCTGCTGACCGCGCTGAAGGAGGACAGCGCCCTCGTCCACGACGAGGTCCCGAACGCCAACCACCTCTACCAGCAGATCAACGGAACACCGAACCCGGTGGCCGACTACGTCAACACCTCGCTGCCCCTGGCGGCGCAGGTTGGACCCGACTTGAAGAAGTTCCTGCAGAAAGCCTTCTAAACGGCTCGCAGGACGTCAGGGAGCAGCCAGTGAGATTCGTCGACATCCAGGTCACTGACACCGGGAACCTGATCAACCCCTTGTCCTACCTGGACCAGCTCTCCGATCTCGCCCCGCGGCTCCCACCCGGCGCCCGCGCCTTCGCCACGGACCCGGACCACTACGACTTCGTCGGCGAGCGTTGCGTCAAGGACCTGACGATCGACACGCTTCGCTTCGGCGCCGACGACGACGGCGCCACCTTCGAGGTCCTCCTGCGCCACAACTGCTGGAAGCACGAGGAGGACCTGCGGATCACCTACCGCGGCCTCAGCGCGCTGAACATGGTCAACGACCCCGAGGACAAGTGGGGCGGGCAGATCGTCGTCCTCGACGAGATCCTGCCCCACGACCTCGGATGCAGCCACGAGATCGCGTGCCACACCGGCACGCTGACCATCGTGTGTGAGGACCTGGAGGCACTCTGGGTTCCGGCGGACTGCTCCGAGCAACGACCGGAGCAAGAACTGGAGCCATGACCGGAGCTACGACCGGAGCTACGACCAGAGCTAGAACCTGAGCAGGGCTGGAACGGCTGCAGGGGTGAGAAATCGCTGGGGCTACTGCCCCGAGCGTCAGCCGGTTTCCAGCGCGTCGGCCCGCCGCTGAAGGTCGGTGGCGATGTCGTCCCAGTCGGGACCGTGCAGCAGCAGACTCACGGCGGCTTCCCGCATCAACGCCGGGTCGTCGGGCCGCTGAAGCAGCAACAGCCGATATGACAGGTTCCGGATCCAGATCGGCAGGTAGCCGTCGGACAACCTCGGGGACAGCTCACGCAGCATGGCCAGGATCGCGTCGGCGCCGGCGAAGGTCAGCTCCTCGACGAAATAGGCGTCCGAGTGCTTGTTCTGCTGGCTGCACTCGGGGGTCGGCCGGTATTCGTCTCCGTAGAGGCATCGGGCGTGCTCGGTCAAGGTGCTGTGCATGTCCGGAGCATACGACTGAGTGATCGACGTGCCTGCACCCTATTCGGATGCGAACACCTGTGTGCCCTCCACGAACGTCCGCAGCACCCGCGCCTCGCCGATCTCACACGCGGGCCCGTCGAACGGATCCCGGTCCAGGACCACCAGGTCGGCGAGCTTTCCGACCTCGATCGAGCCGGTCAGTGCGTCCAACTGGTTCACGTACGCCGAGCCGGCGGTGTACGCGGCGATCGCCTGACCCAACTCCAGCCGCTCATCCGGATAGAACACCTTGCGCCCGGCGAACTCCCGCGCCGACAAGCCCGGCTCCACTCGGTTTACTGCGGTGTGGATGCCCCACAGGGGGTTCGGCGAACTCACCGACCAGTCCGAGCCGGCCGCCAGCGTCGCCCCCGCACGGCTGAGCGAGCCGAACGGGTACTGCCACCCAGCACGCTCCTCGCCCAGGAACGGGATGGTCAGCTCGTCCATCGCCTGCTCGTGCGCCGCCCACAGCGGCTGGATGTTCGCCGTCGCGCCGAGCCGGCGGAACCGGTCGATGTCGTCGGGATGTACGACCTGTAGGTGCGCCAGATGATGGCGGCCGCCGGGGCCGTTCGAGGCCCGCGCCGCCTCCAGCGCGTCCAGCGCGTTGCGGACGGCGCGGTCGCCGAGCGCGTGGAAGTGGACTTGGAAGCCGGCGGCGTCCAGGGCCGTGACGTAGGTGTTGAGCTCGGCCGGGTCGATGAAGTCCAGGCCGGCGTTGTCGGTGGTGCAGCCGCAGCGATCCAGGTAGGGGTCCAGGAGCGCGGCGGTGTGGTTCTCGGCGACGCCGTCGAGCATCATCTTCACCGTGCGGGCCCTGAAACGTCCCGTGCCCGCCGCCGCACGGCGTTCCCGGAACAGCTCCAGCTGTTCCAAGTCGCGATCGCGCTCCCACCACAGCGCCCCTGCGACCCGCGCGGTCAGGGTGCCGCCGGCTTCGGCGTCGAGGTAGGTCTCGAAGACATCGCCGATGCCCAGGCCGGTGCCGACCCACGCGTCCTGCCAGGCGGTGATCCCGAACGAGTGCAGGTACGCCTGGCCGGCCAGCAGGCCGTCGGCCAGTTCCTGCCGCGTGGGGACCGGCAGGTGCCGGTCGACCAGGGCCATCGCGCCTTCCTGGAGGCAGCCGGTGGGCTCGCCGTCGGCGTCGCGCTCGATCCGGCCGTCGAACGGGTCCGGGGTGTCGCGGGTGATCCCGCAGACCTCCAGCGCCTTGCTGTTGACCCACATGCCGTGCGCATCGCGGTTCGGCAGCGCGACCGGCCGGTCCGGGACGACCGCGTCCAGCAGCTGCCTGGTCGGCATGCCACCGGGGAAGGCCCCCATGCTCCATCCGCCGCCGCGGATCCACGGCGCCCGCGGGTTGCGGCGCGCGAAGTCGGCCACGGCGGCGACGTACTCCTCGGCCGTGTGCAGTTCGTGCAGGTCGCACAGGCGCAGGGTGGTACCGCCGAGGACAGGGTGGACGTGCGCGTCCTGGAAGCCGGGCAGCAGGAGCTTGCCAGCCAGGTCCACGACCTCGGTGTCCGGCCCGATCAGGTCTTCGACGACGGTGGGCCGGCCGACTGCGGCGATCCGGCCGTCGGTGACGGCCACCGCACCGGCCCAGGAGCGTGCCGGATCGACGGTGCAGCACGGGCCGCCGGTGAAGACGAGGTCTGCGAACGACGATCGGGTCACCGGTCCTCCAGGGGTGCGTACGGCGCGGCCGGACAGAAGTCGTGGACAAGTACGGACAAGTCTGGGCCGCCGGCAGCGCGGTGCGACATTGGCAACGTGGCTGGTGCTGCCGCCGATTCACGTCACTGTGCCGCCGGACGGCCGAGGAGTTCGAACACACACTCGGATCGCTGTCACTCCTGCCACCTGAGCGGAGTACTGTGACAGCGCTTCTGAAGTGCGGCGTCGAAATACGGGTGTTACCAACGTTGTGGGGATCTGCCCCGTCACCGCATCGATGGAGGAACCTACATGGGACCGAGACTCGCAATATCGGTCGACTGGGGCTCGGGCATCACGAACGCCTGGACCTCGGTCACGCGCATCATCCCGAAGCTGATCGCGTTCGCCGTGATCATGCTCATCGGCTGGCTGATCTGCCGGGCGATCGCCAAGCTGCTGGACGTCGTGCTGCGCCGGATCGGTGTGGAGCGGATGGCCGAGAGGGCCGGCGCGGGCCGGGTCCTGGCGAACTCCAAGTGGGACACCACGACGATCCTGGTCAAGGTCGTCTACTACGGTCTGTTGCTGGTGTTCTTGCAGTTGGCGCTAGGCGTGTTCGGAGCCAACCCGATCAGCACCATGATCCACAGTGTGGTGGCCTGGATCCCCAAGGCGATCGTCGCACTGGTCATCGTCATCGTGGCCATGTGGCTGGCGAACGTGGCCCGCGAGTTCATCTCGAACGTCCTGTCCGCGGCCTCCTACGGCAAGGTGCTGGCCTGGGTGGCGTGGTCGTTCATCGCGTTCATCGGTGCCATCGCCGCGCTGTCGCAGATCGGCGTCGCGAACTTCGTCCTGGGACCGATCCTGAACGCGGTGCTGTTCACCATGGCCGGCATCGCGATCGTCGGCATCGGCGGCGGCATGATCCAGCCCATGCGGTCCCGCTGGGAGCGCATGCTGACCAAGGCAGAGACCGAGACGACCCGGGTGCAGGCCTCGGTGCAGCAGAACGCGCTGGCCTACCAGAAGGGTCGCGCCGACGCCCGCGCCGGGCAGCCCGCGGACACGCAGGGGTCCACGCAGGCGAACACGCCATACGGCCGGGAGCCCGGTACGACCGCGTGACGCGATGAGGCCGGCGAGCAGCCGGCACGGGGAACGCCAGGGTGCGGGTCCGGCGAGATCGGGCCCGAGCCCTGGCGTTTGTCGTTGTAGTTCTGGTTCTAGTGCGGTGACCGGATTGGTCCACCGGCTTCGGGAATAGCTGTCGCAGTTGCCTGCTTTGGTGGGATGGATCGTCTCATCGAGTGGAAAGGCACTGATGGCGGAACGAGTGAAAGCCAGGCGGCTGACCGATCAGGAAGGTCAGCGGCTGTTGCGGATTGTGCGGCGCGGGTCGGCCAGTGCGGTGCGGTATCGGCGGGCGATGATCGTGTTGGCCTCGCCCAGTGGGAACACGGTGCCGGCGATCGCGCGGCTGGTGGCGGCGGACGAGGACACGGTGCGCGATGTGATCCACGCGTTCAACGAGATCGGTCTTCGATGCCTGGACCCTCGGTGGGCGGGCCACCGCGCCCGCCTGCTCAGTGAAGACGAAGAGGACTACGTCGTAGCTGTGGCGAGCAAGCACCCCGGGAAGTCCGGGGCGCCGTTCACCCGCTGGTCGATCCGCAAGCTGGCCGCGCACCTCGCCGCTGACCCGGTCCGCCCGATCCGGATCGGGCGTGAGACGCTGCGCACGCTGCTGTCCCGGCGCGGGGTCACCTTCCAGCGCACGCGTACCTGGAAGGAGTCCCCGGACCCGCACAAGGAAGCCAAGCTTGCCGCGATCGAAGACGCGCTGGAGCACCACGCCGAGGCGACGTTCGCCTTCGACGAGTTCGGGCCGCTGGGCATCCGCCCGGTGGCCGGGGCCGGCTGGGCCCGGGCCGGGCATCCGTGGCGGTTGCCGGCCACCTATCACCGCACGCACGGGGTGACCTACTTCCACGGCTGCTACAGCGTCGGGGCCGACCGGCTGTGGGGGATCAACCGGCGCCGCAAGGGCGCGGTCAACACCCTGCTCGCGCTCAAGAGCATCCGGCGGACGCGACCGGCCGACCAGCAGATCTTCATCATCTTGGACAACCTGTCGGCGCATAAGAACAAGGACATCCGCACCTGGGCCGCCGCGAACCAGGTCACGCTGTTGTTCACTCCGACGTACGCCTCCTGGGCCAACCCGATCGAGGCGCAGTTCGGGCCGCTGCGGCAGTTCACCATGGCCCACTCCCACCGCTCCCACCACGCCGAGCAGACCCGCGACCTGCACGCCTACCTGACCTGGCGCAACGCCCACAGCCGCCACCCCGACGTGATCGCCGCCCAGCGCCGCGAACGCGCCCGGGTCCGCAGCGAGAAGGGACTGCGCTGGGGAGGACGCGCCCGAGGCGACCTCGCCCTGGCCGCATGACAACACATGAACCGGCGAACCAATCCGGTCACCGCACTAGCTCTGGTTCTAGCTCTGGATGTAGTTCTAGTTGTAGTTCAGGCTCTAGTCCTGGTTCTAGCTCTGGTCGTAGCTGTGGCTGTGCGGTCAGCGGGTGCCCTGGTCGGCCAGGGCCGGCGAGGCGGTCGGTGCGGCGCCAGGACTCGGCGCCTTGCGCAGCGGCACTTCCTTGATCGCCAGCGCGGCCACGAACGCCACCGCGCAGACCAGGCCCGCGATCAGGAAGATCAGGTGCGAGCCGTTCGCGACGCCCTGCGCGGCCGAGGCCTCATGGCTCACTTGCCGGTTGTACAGCGAGCCGAACACCGCCACGCCGATCGACCCTCCCACCGTGCGGAACAGGTTCAGGCTCGCCGAGGCGGCACCCATGTCGCGCATCTCGACGCTGTTCTGCGCGATGGTCGTGACCATCTGCATCTGCCCGCCGAGACCGATCCCGACGATCGCCATGTACAGACTCGTGGTGGTACGGGAGGTGGTCGGGTCCATGGTCGACAGCAGGATCAGCCCCACGGCCATCAAGGCCGCGCCGAGGACCGGGAAGATCTTGTAGCGGCCGGTCGCCGACATGTAGCGCCCGCCGAGCTGGGACACGATGACGATCGGGATCATCATCGGCAGCAGGAGCAGCCCGGAGCTGGTCGCCGTGGCGTGCTGCACGCTCTGTTGGAACAGCGGGAGGTAGAGCGAGGCGCCGAACATGACCACGCCCGAAGCGGTGATCAGGGCGATCGCGAGCGGGAAGTTCCGCTGGCCGGTGAACACCCGCGGCGGCAGGACCGGCTCGGTGCAGCGGCGCTCGACCGTGATGAAGGCGCCGATGCCGGCCACCGCGAGCGCGAACAGCCCGATCACCTGCCACGACGCCCACGAGTACGTGGTGCCGGCCCAGTTGGCGGCCAGCGTGACGGAGGTGATCACCAGGGTCAGCAGGCTGATGCCGGCCCAGTCGATCCGCGCCCGTCGGCGTACCAGGGGGAGATCGAGCATGACCTGGCACCAGACCAGTGCCAGCAGGCCCAGCGGCAGGTTCAGGTAGAACGCCCACCGCCAGCCGAAGTGCCCGGTGACGAACCCGCCGAGCAGCGGCCCGCCGATGGTGCCGATCGCCATGACCGAGGCGGTCATGCCCTGGTAGCGGCCGCGCTCCCGTGGTGGGACGAGGGCGGCGATGAGGGCGAAGGCGCCCGCGCCGATTCCGCCGGCGCCGATGCCCTGGAAGGCGCGCGCCGCGATCAGCCAGCTCATCGACTGCGCGGCGCCGGACAAGGCGGAGCCGGCCAGGAACAGGACGATCGAGACCAGGTAGACGTGCTTGCGGCCGTACAGGTCGCCGAGTTTGCCGCAGACCGGGGTGGCGGCGGCGGTGGCCAGGGTGTAGGCGACGACAACCCACGACAGGTGGTCGAACCCTCCCAGCTCGCGGACGATCGTCGGCATCGAGGTGCCCACGACCGTGTTGTCGAGCATGGAGAGCAGCATCGCGAGCATGACGCCGAGCAGGGCCCAGCGCACGTGGCGTGGGGCGGCGGCGGGGGACGGAGCAGGGGTGGTGGACATGGCCTCAGAAAAGCACACTCGATTCAAAAGTGCAACGAGTCAACTTTGCCACTGGGTTCACCATGGCTCTAGGATGGAGTCATGACCGGCAGTGAAGCGGAATCCCAGCAACCCGGACGGCGCGAGCGGAAGAAGGCGGCCACCCGCCAGGCCATCGCCGACGCCGCGCTGGCCCTGTTCCTGGAGCGTGGCTACGACCAGGTGTCGATCCGGGAGATCGCGGACGCCGCCGACGTCTCCACGACGACGCTGTTCAAGCACTTCAGTGGCAAGGAGGCACTGGTCTTCGACGAGGACGCGCAGATCGAGGCCCAGCTGGTCGCCGCGGTGCGCGAACGGGCTGCGGGCACGTCCATCCTGGAGGCACTGCGCGCACTGACCCTGGAACGTCTGAAATTCCCCACCGAGGACGAGGGCTTCGCGGCGTACACCCGCCTGGTCGAGGACACGCCGGTGCTGCGCGAGTACTGGCACCGGATGTGGATGCGCCACGAGGGGGCGCTCGCGACGGCGATCGCCGTCGAGGTCGGGGCGGCGCCGGAGGACGCCGCGTGCGCTGTTCTTGCGCACTTCGCGCTGGAGACCGCCTCGCTGGCGCGGGCCAGTAAGGACCCGAAGGGCACGGTCGAGGTGGCGTTCGCCGTGCTGGAGAAGGGGTGGCACGGGATCGGCGAGATCGGTGGTGTCAGCGAGTCCGGTTCCCGCTCCGGATCGGGGTCGAAGGGCTAACCTTCACCGTCGTGGCACAGGCAGAACGGGTGCCCGGCCGGGTCGAAGAGCACCTGGACGTTCTCCTGCGGCTGGTGCGTGGCGGGCGTGGCGCCCAACTCGATTGCTTCGGCCACGGCCTCATCCAGGTCGCCCACCTGGAAGTCGAGATGCATCATCGGCCGTTGCTCGCCCTCGGCCGGCGGCCACACTGGCGGGCGGTACCCCTCGGCGTGCTGGAAGACGAAGTACGGGCCCTCCGGCGAGGAGGCGACGATGGCGGCACCGGGCTCCTCGTGGACGGTGGGCCATCCCAGCAGCGCGGAGTAGAAGCGGGCCAGGGCGGCGGGGTCGGGTGCCTCGATCGCAGTGCCCCACCACATGCCCGCGCGTCGGGATCGCATGTTTGATCCTGTCCGATCAGGCCCTCGCTTGGCTACCGGTGAGCCGCCGGGCCGGCCTCAGAAGGCCAGCAGGTCCTGCTCGCGCACCAGCCAGCAGATGGCGGTCAGGCGCAGGGTGGCGAAGTCGTACCCGACCGGCTCTTCCCAGCCGGTCTCGGTCAGGACGTCCTTGAAGCCGAGCACGTAGTCGCTCAGGTCCTCGCGCGCGACGGTGCGCTGCTTGGGGACGAGGACTTCGGAGGTGTCCATGCTGAGCGTGTCGCAGACCGCCGCCGCGTGCTGGTCGATCGCCGCGAGCAGGCCGGGATCGAACGCGAACTCGGCCAGGCGCGACATGAACGCGGCCACCACGCCCGCCAGCGGGGAGGCCAGCGGGGGCGCGTCGTCGTACGGCGGGAAATCCATGCGTTGACGGTAAAGTGCCAGCTCATCGCACGTCAAAGGGGACTTTACTGGGTGATCGAGCGGGTGCCGACGGTAGCTGGAATCAGCGGTTTCACCCCGGCACCCGCAGTGAGTCGGGCGACCTCAGGCGTCTTCGGTGGTGTCCTTGGCCGAGACGGCTTCCTTCGCGGGCTCGTCGGCCGGTTCCACAGTCGATTCCGCTGTCGGTTCCGCAGCTGGTTCCCCAGCCGGTTCCGTGTCTGACTCCTTCGCAGGCTCCTCGGCCTCGACGGCCGTGGCCTTTGCCGGTTCCGCAACCGGAGTCTTCGGCGGTTCCGCGGCTTGTGCCTTTGCCGGCTCCTCAGCCTGGGGCTCCGCCGGCTCGGCAACGGTTTCCGGCTTGGCAGCCGCTTCCTCGGCCGGGTTCTCGCCGCGCCCGCGCGCGTCCATCTCCGCCGCCTGCTCCAGCGTCGGCGCGGTGCCGCCGAGGTGTGCCGGCAGCCACCACGACTCCTCGGGGCCGGAGGGCTTGTCCGGGTAGTTCGCCTGCGCCTCGTCGAGCAGGGCGCTCAGCCGCGCGTGCAGCTCGGCGGTCAGCTCGTTCGAGTTCTGGCCCTTCTTCGGGTACATCGGCTCGCCGACCAGCACGGTGATCGGCAGGTGCCGCTGCCACAGCCGCTTGGGCCGGCCCTTGGTCCACATCCGCTGCGTGCCCCACAGCACCACCGGGATCAGCGGCACGTTGGCGGCCTGCGCCATGCGCACGGCGCCGTTCTTCAGGTCCTTGATCATGAAGGACCTGCTGATCGTGGCCTCGCCGAACACGCCGACGATTTCGCCGGACTTCAGGTAGTCCAGCGCCTGGCGGTAGGAGGACAGACCGGCCTCGCGGTCCACCGGGATGTGGCGCATGCCCCGCATCAGCGGCCCGGAGATCTTGTTGTCGAAGACCTCCTTCTTGGCCATGAACCGCACCTTGCGCTTGGCCGGCAAAGCCGCGGCCCCGGCGAAGATGAAGTCCAGGTAGCTGATGTGGTTGCTGGCCAACACCGCCCCGCCGCTGCGCGGGATCCGGTCGGCCCCGTGCACGTCGACCTTCAGGTCGAGCGCTCGGAAAGCACCCTTCATAGCCCGGATCACCGGGGGATAAACGTATTCGCGTTCGGCCACAGGAGGACCCTAACCTACTTCACCGTAAGTTACCGATCCCCGCTGAGGCGGCGGGACTTACCGCGACCCGCTGGAACCGGTATTTGGAATGATGGGGAAACGTGAGCGACGGAAACGCAGTGCTGAAGCCCGGAACGACCATCACCGTGCGCCTGCTGAAGGCGCCGCGGCCGGACGTCGAGTACCCGGCCGAGGTCCGGCACGACGACGGTGAGCACGTCGTGGTCGTCGCGCCCTGGTTCGGCGACGCCCCGCGTGACATGGGGTTCGCCGTGTTCGCGCCGGGTGACGTCTGGACCGAGCACTACTGGCGGTCCCGCTGGTACTCCATCAAGGAGGTCCGCACCGGGACCGGCAAGATCAAGGGCTGGTACTGCGACGTCACCCGTCCCACCACCGTGTTCGCCGACTCCGCCGACGGTCCGCGCCTGGAGGTCGCCGACCTCGACCTGGACCTGTGGCTGTCCTGCGACCACACGCAGATCCTGCGCCTGGACGAGGACGAGTTCGAGGACAGCGGGCTGCGCGAGCGGGAGCCGGAGACGGCCGGGCAGGCCGAGGCCTCGCTGGACGAGCTGGAGGCTATGGCTCACTGCGGCGGGTTCGCGGCGGTTCTGGCCTGGTGACCGGCTGACCGGTGGCCTGCTGATCCGGGGACTTGATGCTGACCACGCCGCTGTCCAGGTCGATCGGACCGCGGTGCGGGTCGCCCTCACCCTCCTCGTCGCGGGTCCACTCCTGCCGGTTCCGTTCGTCCTCGACGTGGCGCCGGCTCGGGACGAACATGTCGAAGAAAACGCTCATGATCGGTCAACGCACGACACGCCCGGGACGTTCCTGGCCGCGACACGCCGAATCGTGCGGCCGACTGGGTGAATCATTCGCATTCTGACTTGCCTGAACTATTCGCCCCGAATCATCCTGGTGCCTCCACATTCCTGAGGGGACAGGAGAAAGGGGGCGCCACCATGGCTCCGCGAACCACCGACCTCGATTTTCTCAACGGCAGAGAACTTGCTGCCCGCGGCTGGACTCCGGCGATGATCCGTGACTTCCTCGGCAGTCCGGACCACTTCGAGTACATCCCACGCTTCCGGAACGCCGCTCCGATGCTGCAGTTCGCCCTCGCGCGCGTCTTGGCCGCCGAGCGCACGGCGAAATGGGCGGCGCGCCTGGAACTGGCCGCTCAACGATCGGCGGCCGCCCGCAGAGCGGCGGACCGGCGCCGCGAGGAGATGATCAGCCTCGTGGCCGACGAAATGCCGATCCCCGATCTGGGCCCGGACGTGCTGACCGACCGCGCCGTCCGACACGGCGAGCCCCGCGACGCGATCGGCGCGGGCAAGGCCGATCACAAAACCCTGAATCGCTGGAAGGTGAACTACCTGCAGTACGACCTGATCCGATTCGACGAGAAGATCGAGGGCATGTTCGGCCAGATCGGGCGTGCCGCAGCCGTGAAGTCACTCCGAAGGCGCGCGCTACAGAAAATCGGCGCGGCGTATCCGGACCTGTTGTGGGAGTGTCAACGACAGCTTCGGTTCAGCGAGCGGCGGCAGTGAAGACGACGGGGGAGGCGCAGATGGGCTACACCATCCGCGAGTACGGGCCCGGAGACGAGGGGTCCTGGCTGCGATGCCGGGTCCTGTCCTTCCTGAGCACCGCCTACTTCGACGACGTGTGGCGCGCCAGACCGCGCATCGAGGCCCCGGGCTTCGAGCTCGTCGCCGTCGACGAGGAGGGGACGACGGCTGCGATCCTGGACGTCGCGGTCGACGGCGAACTGGCGACCATAGAGACCGTCGCGGTCCATCCCGACCACCAGCGCCGCGGTCTGGGCCGGGCGCTGCTCGCCGAGGCGGCCGCCCGCGCCGCCGCGGCGTCGGCGGCCACCCTCGACGCCTGGACGCGCGACGATCCGGACACCCTGGCCTGGTACCGCGCCATGGGCTTCGCCGAGAGCGACCACTACCTGCATGTCTACGCCAACCTCTACACCGATGCCGGGGAACCGAGGCGAGCCGTCCCGCAGCCCCGGCCCGGCCTGAACCCGGTGATCCTCCTCCTGCATGCCAAGCTCGCCGACGAGCAGCGCATGCGCGAGGAGTTCACCCGGGTCCACGTCTGCCGGCGCTTCGCCAAGCCGCTGGCGCGGTAGAACTCGCGCCTATGCCCGGTACAGCTCGCGCCCGATGATCGTCCGCTGCACCTCGGAGGCACCCTCGTAGATCCGCGGCGCGCGAACCTCCCGGTACAGGTGCTCCAGCAGGTGGCCGTGGCGGAGGGCGACGGCGCCGTGGATCTGCACGGCCGCGTCCACGACGAACTGCGCGGTCTCCGTCGCGAACAGCTTCGCCATGGCCGAGCGGCCGGCGATGCGCTTCTCGCCGCTGTCGTAGGCCTCGGCGGCGCTGTAGACGAGCAGGCGCGCGGCCTCGATGCGGGTGGCCATCTCGGCCAGATTGTGCGAGACGGCCTGCAGGTCCTTCAGGAGGCCGCCGAAGGCTTCGCGCTGCCCGGCGTGGGCAATCGAGGCGTCCACGGCGGCCTGGGCCATGCCGACGGCGAAGGCGCCGACGCTGGGGCGGAACAGGTCCAGGGTGCGCATCGCGACGCGGAAGCCCTGGTCGACCTCGCCGAGCAGGTCGGCGCGGGTGACCGGGACGGCGTTGAAGGTGACCCGGCCGATGGGGTGCGGAGAGATCATGTCCAGGTGCTCGCCGCCCAGGCCCGGGCGGTCGGCCGGGACCAGGAACGCCGTGACGCCGCGCGAGCCCGCCTCGGGGGTCGTGCGGGCGAAGACGCTGTAGAAGTCGGCCTCGGGCGCGTTGGAGATCCAGATCTTCTCACCGCTCAGCGTCCAGCCGTCGGCCGTGGGTGTCGCGGCCAGGGACAGGGACGCCGCGTCCGAGCCGCTGCCCGGCTCCGACAGCGCAAAGGCTGCGACCGCTTCGCCGGCCACCACCTTCGGCAGCCAGTGCGCGATCTGTTCCTCGGTCCCGCTCTGCACTACGGGATACGTGCCGAGTCCTTGTAGCGCGAGCGCGGTCTCGGCTTCGGTCGACACCTGCGCGAGCGACTCCCGCAGCAGGCACAGGTCCAGGGCCGCGGCCTCGGCGCGGCCGTCGGTGCCGCCGGGGAACAGGCGGGCCAACAGTCCGTGCCGGCCCATGGCGGCGAGCAGGGGGCGGTTGACGTGGCCGGGGGCGCCGGCCTCGGCCAACGGGGCGAGGTCGGTCTCGGCGAGGGTGCGGACCTGGGCGCAGAAAGCTGACTGGGCCGGGGTCAGGCGGAACTGGGAGCCGGATTCCATACGAGTCAATGTAACAAAATCTTGACTGCCGTCACAGAAGCCGTACGCTGGAGCCGTCGAGCCCGGCCCTGCCTTTGCCGCACCCGCTGTAAGCCAGCCCAGCCAGCCCCACGGAGTCCTGGAGGACCCGATGGACCTGCTTCCGTCAGCGCACGTCGACAGCTTCGCCCGCGACCGCCTGCCCGTCGCGGACCGGTGGCCCGAGCTGCGCTTCGACCTTGGCGGACTGCACTACCCCGACCGGCTCAACTGCGCCGGGCACCTGCTCGACAGCGCGATCGCCAGGTTCGGGCCGGACCGCAGGTGTCTCATCTCCGATGCCAAGACGTCCGATGTACAGACCTCCGATACCCAGACCTGGACCTACGGCGACCTGGACCGGCACAGCGACCAGATCGCGCACGTCCTGACCTCCGAGCTCGGTGTCGTGCCCGGGAACCGCGTCCTGATCTGCGGCCCGAACAGCCCCTGGACCGTGGCGTGCTGGTTCGGCGTGCTCAAGGCCGGCGGCGTGGTGGTGACGGTCGTACCTCTGCTGCGCAGCGAGGAGATCGCGACCGTCGCCGAGATCGCCCAGGTGAGCGTGGCGCTGTGCGCGCCCGGGTGCGACGAGCAGGCCGCCGGGGCCGGTGTGGCCGGCATGCAGGTCGTGACGGTCGGCGGGAAGGGGCCCGAGGACCTCATCGAGCGGTGCTCCCGGGTCGCCGGCTTGCCCGAGTTCGAACCGGTGCAGACATCGCAGGACGACGTCGCGATGATCGCCTTCACCTCGGGCACGACCGGCCGGCCCAAGGGCTGCCTGCACTTCCACCGCGACGTCCTGGCGATCGCCGACACCTTTGCCAAGCACGTCCTCAAGGCCGAACCCGACGACATCTTCACCGGCAGCCCGCCCCTGGGCTTCACCTTCGGGCTCGGCGGCCTGGTCATCTTCCCGCTCCACGTCGGGGCCTCCACGGTGCTGTTGGAGCGTGGCAGCCCCGAGGCGCTGCTCGCGGCGGTCGACAAGCACGGTGTCAGCGTCCTGTTCACGGCGCCGACCGCCTACCGGGCCATGCTGGCGATGCTCGACGACGGCGCGTCCGGCGGCGACAACCGGCTTCGCACGCTGCGCCGCTGCGTGTCGGCGGGGGAGGCGCTGCCGGGGGAGACCTGGCGGGCCTGGCACGCCGCGACCGGCGTCAAGATCATCGACGGCATCGGCGCCACGGAACTGCTGCACATCTTCATCTCGGCCGCCGACGACGACATCCGCCCCGGCTCCACCGGACGTCCGGTGCCCGGCTGGGAGGCCGCGATCCTGGACGCCGAAGGCCACCCGGTGCCCGACGGCGAACCGGGATTGCTGGCCGTGCGTGGCCCGGTCGGCTGCCGGTACCTGGCCGACGAGCGGCAGACCACGTACGTGCGCCACGGCTGGAACTACACCGGGGACACCTACATCCGCGACGAGGACGGGTACTTCTGGTACCAGGCCCGGTCGGACGACATGATCATCTCCTCCGGGTACAACATCGCCGGCCCCGAGGTGGAGAACGCGTTGCTGCGGCATCCGTCGGTGCTGGAAGCCGGCGTCATCGGCATGCCGGACCCGGATCGCGGGCAGCTGGTGACGGCCTTCGTGGTCCTGGGGCCGGAGGTGCCGACCGGGGAGGCCACCGTCAAGGAGCTGCAGGAATTCGTGAAGGCGAGGATCGCCCCGTACAAGTACCCGCGCGCCGTGCACTTCGTACCGGCGCTGCCCAGGACCAACACCGGCAAGCTCCAGCGGTTCAAGCTCCGAGATCTGCTCTGAGCCCGGACGGGTGGCACGGTATGTTGCCGCTGTGCCGCCCGAGCCCGCCGAGACCGCGACCACCGCCGCCAGGAGGAAACCGCAGCCAGTGAGCGCACCGTCGAAGGCCGAAGGGCCGGCGCCCGAGGCCACCGCCATGAAGGCGCCGACGCCCCGGTCGCTGATCGTGTCGTTCTTCGGCGCCTACGGCCGCGAGCTCGGCGGCTGGATAGCGGTCGCGGACCTGGTGACCCTGCTGGGCCGGCTCGGTGTAGACGCCCCGGCAGTCCGCTCGGCGGTATCCCGGCAGAAGCAGCGCGGCTTCCTGCAAGCCCACCAGGCCGGCGGCGTCGCGGGCTACTCCCTGTCGGCGGATGCCGAGGAGATCCTGGCCGACGGCGACCGCCGTATCTACCTGCGCCAGGACGTGCAGCTGTCCGACGGCTGGGTCCTGGCCGTGTTCTCGGTCCCGGAGACCGAACGCCACCGGCGCCACCTGCTGCGCTCGCGCCTGTCCCGCCTTGGCTTCGGCGCCACGGCACCGGGCGTGTGGATCGCACCGTCGCACCTGGCGGAGGAGGCGCGCCACACGCTGGAGCGGCTGGAGTTGGCCCCGTACGTGGACCTGTTCCACGCCGACTACCTGGCCTACGCCGATCTGCGCGACGCGGCGGCGCGCTGGTGGGACCTCGGAGCGGTGCAGGCCGGGTACGCGGAGTTCTCCGAGCAATTCCTTAAGACGACCTCGGATGCGGACTCGTCCGATGACGCCGACGCGTTCGCGACGTACCTGCTCGCCCTGGACGCGTGGCGCCGGATGCCGTACCGCGACCCCGGCCTGCCTCCGGAGCTGCTGCCGGAGGACTGGCAGGGCGCGCGGGCCGCCGACATCTTCTTCGGGCTGCACGACCGGCTGCGTGCTCGTGGGTTGAGCTACGTGAAGAGCGTCGTGTCGAGGTAGTACCGAAGGACCGTCAGCGCCTCCTCGCCGGTGCGCTGGCCGCCCAGGACGCTGGAACCCAGGCCGTTGACCATGGCTAGCAGTCCCGCCGCGGCCATTTCAGGGTTCGTGTCTGCGTTGATCTCGCCGGTCTCCTGTGCTGCCCGGACCTGCTTGGCGAGGAAGCCTTCCAGGACGGCCGGCTGGGCCGCGCCGTGCTTCTCCAGGACGTCGGGATCGCTGAGGACCAGGGTGTAGTAGCCGTTGTAGGTCCGGGCGATGCGGCTGCTCTCGGCGTCGGTCGGGACGATGCACGACAGGATCGCGGTGATCACCGAGCGCGGGGTCGGCGGGGTGCCGGCGGCGGCGATCCAGGTGTTCATGCGGGCCTGGAGCTGGCTTTGGAGCCGCACTAGGGCGTCCAGCAGCAGCGCTTCTTTGGTCGTGAAGTAGTACTGCACCAGGCGCAGGGACACGCCCGCCTCGGCCGCGACCGCGCGCATGCTCGCCGATTGCAGCCCTTGGGTGTCGGCGATGCGCAGCAGCGCCTCGGCGATCTGGGTTCTGCGTTCCTCGTGGTCGACGCGGGCGGTCATGGTGTGACCTCTCTCTCGTGGTACACCCGTATCATGTCATGATACATATGTATCATGACAGTCAGCCAGTTCAAGGACGCGAAGGCCGCTGAGCGCTTCCACACCACCTATGAGCAGCTTCTCGACAAGCTGTGGCCGGCTTCCCGGACCGTGCTGGACGTGCCGACCCGCTTCGGGACCACCCGCGTAGTGTGCACCGGCCCTGAGACGGGCGAAACGCTCGTCCTGCTGCCCGCGTCCGGTGGGAATGCCCTGATGTGGCACCGGTATGTCGAAGAACTGAGCCGAGACCACTGCGTCTACGCGGTCGACACCGTCGGCGAGCCGGGCGCCAGCGTGCAGACCGAGCCGATCGCCGACGGCCGGGACGCGGCGGCCTGGCTGGACGAGGTGCTGACCGGCCTGGAGGCGACGGACGCGCACATCGTCGGGTGCTCATACGGCGGCTGGATCGCGCTGAAGCACCAGATCGACCACCCGGGCCGCGTCGCGCGCCTCACCCTGGTGGATCCGGCGGGCTTCGCCGAGGTCGGGTGGCGGTTCTACCGCTGGGTGATTTTCGGGGGACTGGCCGGGCTGGCACCGCGTCCGCTACGGCCCTGGCTGTCGCGCAGGGTCCACAACAGCGCCATCCTCGACGCCGACCTCATGGCACTGATGCGCGTGTCGGTGGGCTTCCGTCGCAGGCTCCCGAAGACCGACGTGTTCACCGACGAGGAACTGCGGGGGATTCAGGTACCGGCGCAGTTCCTGCTCGGCGCGCGTAGCGCGATCCATCACTCCGGGCAGGTCGCCGAGCGGATCGGAGAGTTGATTCCGTCGGCGCGCGTCGAGGTGGTACCGGGAAGCGGGCATGCGCTGTCCACCGACGAGCCCGAGCTGGTGATCGACCGTATCGTCAACGCCGCAGCGCTCGGCGGCGCCGCAGGAAGTCGCACGCCAGCTTCGTGAAGGCGTAGGTGGCAAGGCTGGCCAGGACGGTCTCGGAGACGCCGTCGATGACGACGGGTCCGTCGCCGTCGAGCCCGTGGATGCCGCCGTCGACGTTGATCGCGGGCAGTCGGTCCCCGACGGAGAGGTTGGCGGTCATGGTGTCGATCAATACGCCGTGGCGGTCCGCGGTGGCGTTGGCCGACACGAAGTCGCCTCTGGAGGAACAACTCTTGAAACAGCTCACCTCGGTCACGGTGAACGTGCCGTAGGAACCCTGCCCACGGTGGGCTTTCCAGTCCAGAGGTGGTGAGTGGGCGACTAGGAGAATCCAGCCGGCGGTCGCCGCTGCCGCGAGCACGCTCATACCGATCAGAAACAGAGGGCTTCGTCTGCGGATCAGACGGTACGAGTCGGGTCCACGACCGGTGCTGCGTGCGGTGGTGCAGTCGGCCACGATGCGGTCGGCCTCGGTGTGGAAGCCGGCGCTGTCGGAACCGGACAGGTTCGGGGCTCCTAGGTGCCAACGGTGGGAGTACGCATCGTGGACTGTCACTTTGCCCCAGTCGCTCCGGTTGGAGGAGGACCGCTCGACGGTGATCTTCGTGACGTGGGTCCACCGCACGTCGTGCTTCTCGATCCACCAGCGGCTGCGCAGCCCTTTGGAGTCGACCTCGGTGTAGGCGTAGACCGTGCCGAACCAGGCGGCGATCGGGAGCGGTAGGACGGTCGGGATCGCCGAGGGGAGAGAGCCGTCGTTGGCGGCGATGACACCTGCGAGCACACCGGCGATCACGATCGCCAGCGTGACAGCTCCGACCTGCCGTCTCCGGTCCGAGCGCTTGGTCTGGGCCGGGGTCGCGGAGACTTCCATCGCAGAATCGTGACGCGCTCGCGGCCGGGTCGGCAATACCGTCCCGGCCGCGCTGTGCTCGGGGATTACCCTCCCGGCCGCCACCGGGCGTGCGCCGTCTCGCCGACGCCCTCCCGGATCAGCTCCAGCCGTGGCCGAGGACC
Source organism: Catenulispora sp. MAP12-49 (assembly GCF_041262705.1). Lineage (NCBI taxonomy): Bacteria > Bacillati > Actinomycetota > Actinomycetes > Catenulisporales > Catenulisporaceae > Catenulispora > Catenulispora sp. MAP12-49. Next base: position 105,746 of record NZ_JBGCCP010000025.1, read on the forward strand.
GTCCGTCCGGCCTGAGGCCGGCTTGCGCGCGCCGGCGCGGAACGGTGCCGGCCACGCTGCGCCGGGGCCGTTGTACTCCTGCTCGATGCCGGCGTGCAGGGTCCACTGTGGGTCGTACAGGTGCGTGCGGCCCAGGGCGCACAGGTCTGCGCGGCCGGCGAGCAGGATCGAGTTCACGTCGTCGTAGGAGGAGATGGCTCCCACGGCGATGGTGGCGATGCCTGCTTCGTGGCGGATGCGGTCGGCGTACGGGGTCTGGTAGGAGCGTCCGTATTCGGGCTTCTCGGCGTGGGTGACCTGGCCGGTGGAGACGTCGATGGCGTCGGCGCCGCGGGCGGCGAAGGCCTTGGCGATCTCCACTGATTCCGCGCCGTCCACGCCGCCGGGGGCCCAGTCGGTCGCCGAGACGCGGACCGTCATCGGGCGCTCGGACGGCCATACGGCGCGCACCGCGTCGAACACCTCAAGGGGGAAGCGCAGGCGGTTCTCCAGCGAGCCGCCGTACTCGTCGGTGCGCTGGTTGGCCAGCGGCGACAGGAAGCTGGACAGCAGGTAGCCGTGGGCGCAGTGCAGTTCCAGCAGGTCGAAGCCGGCTCGGGCGCCTCGTTCGGCCGCGGCGGCGAACTCGGCCTTGATCGCGTCGAGCTCGGTGGTGGAGAGCTCGTGCGGGACCTGGTTCACACCGGGCTTGTACGGCAGCGGCGAGGGTCCGACCACCGGCCAGTTGCCCTCCGCCAGCGGCTCGTCGATGCCCTCCCACATCAGCTTCGTCGAGCCCTTGCGGCCCGAGTGGCCGAGTTGAAGGCCGATCGCCGCGGTCGACTGCGCGTGGACGAAGTCCACGATCCGGCGCCAGCCCGCCTCCTGCTCCTCGGTGTACATCCCGGTGCAGCCCGGGGTGATGCGGCCGGTGGCCGAGACGCAGACCATCTCAGTCATCACCAGTCCGGCGCCGCCGAGGGCTTTGGAGCCCAGGTGGACGAGGTGGAAGTCGTTCGGCATGCCGTCGCCGCGGGCCGAGTACATGTCCATCGGGGAGACGATCACGCGGTTCTTCAGTGTCAGCTCCCGGAGGTGGAACGGGCGGAACATCGGGGGAGTGCTGTCGCCGTTCACCTCCGCCACGAACTCCGGGTCGCGCAGCTTCAGATTGTCGTACGTGACCCGGCGTGAGCGGGTGAGGAGGTTGAACGCGAACTGCAACGGCTCCTGGTCGGTGTACCGGCCCAGGTCCTCGAACCAGCGCAGGGAGGCCGCCGCGGCGCGCTGGGTGGATGCGACCACCGGGCGGCGCTCGGCCTCGTACGCGGCCAGGGCCGAGGCGGTGTCCGGGTTCTCGTGCAGGCACGCCGCCAGGGCCAGCGCGTCCTCCATGGCCAGCTTCGTGCCGGAGCCGATGGAGAAGTGCGCGGTGTGGGCGGCGTCGCCGAGCAGCACGATGTTGTCGTGCGACCAGCGCGCGGTGGTGACGGTCGCGAAGCTGAGCCAGCGCGAGTTGTTGGCGATCAGCCGGTGGCCGCCGAGCATGTCGGCGAAGATCTCGGCGATCTGGGCGATGCTCTCGTGGTCGCTCTCGCCGGGGGCGAAGTCGCGGGCCGCGAGGCGGTCGAAGCCGGCCGCGCGCCAGACCCGCTCGTGCATCTCCACGATGAAGGTCGAGCCGTGCGCGTCGTAGGGGTAGCCGTGGACCTGCATGACGCCGTACGGCGTCGGCTGGACCTGGAAGCGGAAGGCGTCGAAGACCAGGTCCGTGCCGAGCCACATGTAGCGGCAGTCGTGGGTGCTGACGGAGGGCCGGAAGGCGTCGGCGTACTTGGTGCGGATCGCCGAGTTCACACCGTCGGCGGCGACCACGAGGTCGTACTCGGCGGCCAGCTGCTCGGTCGGCGGGGCCGTGGTGAGGTAGCGCACGGCGATGCCCAGGTCGGCGCAGCGCCGCTGGAGCATCTGCAGCAGCCGGACCCGGCTCAGGGCCGCGAAGCCGTGGCCGCCGGAGGTCACGACCTTGCCGCGGTAGTGCACGTCGATGTCGTCCCAGCGGGCGAACTCGGCGGCCATCGCCTCGTGGATCCGGCGGTCGGCGTGCTCGATGCCGCCGAGGGTCTCGTCGGAGAAGACCACGCCGAAGCCGAAGGTGTCGTCGGCGGCGTTGCGCTCCCAGACGTCGACGGTCGCCGCCGGGTCCAGCTGCTTGGCCAGCGCCGCGAAGTACAGCCCGCCCGGGCCGCCGCCGACGACCGCGATCCGCCTGGCCGCCCCGGAGCTCACGGCACCACCGCGACGCCGGTCAGCTCCACCAGCGCCGCCGGGTCGAACAGGCCCTTGACCTCGAAGAAGGCCATCGCGGGGTAGTGCTTGCCGAGGTGGCGGCGCCAGATGGCGCCGAGTTCCTTCAGGTCCGCGCGGTACTGCTCGGCGTCGGTGGCGAAGACGGTGACGGTCACCAGGTGCTCGGGCTTGGCGCCGGCGGCGGCCAGCGTCGTGGCCATGTTGGCCAGCGCCAGGTCGAACTGCTCGACGAGGGTGGCCTTCGGGTCGACCGTGCCGTCGGGGTGGATCCCGGCCTGGCCGCCGAGGTAGACCGTGCGGCCGCCGGCTGCGGCCACGGCGTGGGAGAAGCCGATGGCCGGGGCCAGCTCCGGCGGGTTCACCAGCTCGTGCGGGGTCGGCTGCGGGGACGTCGGCTGCGTGCTCATCGGCCCTCCCACTTCGGCGTCTCCTTGGCGTTGAACGCCCGGTGGAACTCGGCGTGGTCGCGGGTGTTCATCAGCAGCGCCTGGACTGCGGCGTCCATCTCCAGCGACGGCGACAGGCCCATGTCCAGCTCGCGGGTCAGCAGCATCTTGGTCTGGGCGTAGGCCAGGGCCGGGCCGTCGGCCAGCCGGCGGGCCAGTGCGGCGGTCGCGGCCACCAGGTCGTCGTCCTCGACCAGCTCGCTGACCAGGCCGTACCTGTCGGCCTCCGGGGCCTTGACGGTGTCGCCGAGCATCAGGAGCTTGGTGGCGTTGCCCAGCCCGACGATCCGCGGCAGCAGGTAGGCCGCGCCCATGTCGGAGCCGGACAGCCCGACCTTGGTGAACAGGAACGCGAAGCGCGCCGAGCGGGCCACGATCCGGAAGTCGGCGGCCAGGGCCAGCACCGAGCCGGCGCCGGCGGCGATGCCGTGGATCGAGGCGATCACCGGGATCGGGACCTCGCGGATCGCGCGGACCACGTCCCCGGTCATGCGCGTGAACGCCAGGTGCTCGTCCGGGCGCATCTTCAGCAGCTCGCCGATGATCTCGTTGACGTCCCCGCCCGAGCAGAAGCCCGGGCCCTCCCCGCGCAGCACCAGCACCCGGGTGTCGCCGCGGTGCGGCAGCTCGGCGAGCAGGTCGCGCAGGTCGGCGTAGGCCTCGAAGGTCAAGGCATTGATCTTGTCGGGACGGTTGAGGGTCACGGTCGTGACTCCGTCGGCGTGCTCGACGCCGAAGTGGTCCCACTTGTCGGTGAACGGGACCGAACCCCGGAACGGGCTCATCGGTGTCCTCCCGGTGTTCTGTCGCGGACGGGTCCGGACCGGCGCGGGTCGCCTGGTCATCACCAATGTATGACTGTCGTCAAGGAAACGCCATACCCCTGGCGGTGGCGTGTCGCCCCGCCAGGTCGGGCGGGGCCGCGCGGGCGTGTATCGTTCGGGCGGCGACAAGCTGTAGCAGCGGCGGTGCTCGTGCACGCATGGTTCGAGGAGGGGTACGGCTTGGCCTGGGGCGATCTGGATTCCGCCCTGGCCGCGGCCCGCCGCGGCGAGGAGACGGGATTCGCAGAGCTTTGGCATGCCCTGCATCCGCTGCTGCTGCGCTACCTGCGCGCCGTCGTCGGTGACGCCGCCGAGGACGTGGCCAGCGAGACCTGGCTGCAGGCCGCCAAGGATGTGCGCGGGTATCGTGGCGACGCGGCCGGGTTCCGCGTCTGGCTGTTCCGGGTGGCGCGCCACCGCGCCCTGGACGAGCTGCGCAAGGCCTCGCGCCGCAAGGAGGACAACGGCGACGTGGCCGAGTACGTCACCGACTGGCCGGCCCCCGACGACACCGAGCGCGCCGCCGCCGAACGCGAGGACACCGAGCGCGCCCTGCGGCTGATAGCCCGGCTGCCCAAGGACCAGGCCGAGGCGGTGCTGCTGCGGGTGGTCGCCGGGATGGACGTGGCGCAGACGGCGAAGGTGCTGGACAAGCGGGACGGCGCGGTGCGGATCGCGGCCATGCGCGGGCTCAAGCGGCTCGCGGCGATCCTGGCCGAGCAGCAGGCCGACGGCGACACCGGCCACGACACCGGTACTACGGGTAGTACTGGCGCGACAGGTAGTACGGAGACGACAGGTAGTACGGGGACGACGGGCAATTCGGGCGCCAACGGGGGGATGGAGGGGGCCGGCGACGCGGGGCCCGGCCGCAACGGGCGGGGCTCGCGCACGGTGAAGGGTGCGGAGTATGGCTGAGCTCAGCGACGATGAGGCCGAACGCTTGCTGGAAGCGTTCCGAACCGCCGGCCTCGGCCCGGCCCCGATTCCCACGGTTCCCACTCCGGATCGACAGTCCGGTGTCGGAAACGGGTATCGGCATCCCGGCCCAGGTCCGGCCGCTCTTCCGGGTAGCGGAAATTCTGCCGTCGCCGGATCACCGCGACGGATGCCATACTCGGCCGGTTGGGACGGCGCCGGAGATGCCACCGAAGGCGCACCAGGCTCAGCGGGATCCACCGCTCCGGCGGCCCCGGAAGGGGGCTGGACGCCGGACGGACACGCAGGCTCGGGGGACAACGGAGGTGGCACGACCGTGAGCAGCGTGGACTTCCTCGCGGACCTCGGGCCGTCGGCGGACATGCGGGCGCTGGCCCGGGTCCTGTCCGCGGCGACCGCGCCGCCGTGGCCGCAGGAGCTGCGCGGCTACGAGGCGGCACGCAGGGCGTTCGAGAACGCAGGAACCGCCGGGGCCGCGGGAACCGCGGGAAGCGCCGGGACCACACCGGTCCGGCGCGGAGCCGGGGTGCCGCTGCGGCGGCTGATCGGTGTGAAGCTGGCCGCCGTGGCCGGGGCGCTGACCGTCACCGGCGTGGCGGTCGCGGCCGAGGCCGACGTGCTGCCCTCGCCGATTCAGCGGGCCGCGCACCAGGTGCTCGGCGGCGTCGGCGTACCCGACCGGGACCCCGATCCGCGAACCGGGCAGACCATGGCGTCCGCGCCGGGTTCGGCGTCGGGGCACCCGGGATCGAAGGTTTCGCAGAGCCCGAACCGGGCGTCCGGCGACCCCTCCAGCAACGGAGGGCTCCCGCCCGGGACGCCGGTGGGCGCCTCGGACGGCTCGGCGCCGAGCACGTCGGCCCCGGCTGCCGATGTGGTGGCGCTGTGCCGTACCTACGTCGCGCACAAAGGCGACTCGAACGGGAACGGCAACGACAAGGACGGGCTGAGCGAGCACGACAAGCGCAGGCTCGCCACGCTGGCCGGCGGCGCGGACAAGATCGCAGGCTACTGCGCGCAGGTGCTCGCGGCGCCCACGAGCCCCATCCCGCAGCCGACCGGTGTTCCGACGACGCCGCCCGCCTCGACGCCGGCGACCCCGTCCCCGTCGCACGACCACAAGCCGAACCCGACCTCGTCCAGCAGCGGGACCTTCGTCCCGGCGAGCACCTCCTCGCCGGACGGGAACGGCAACGGACACAGCCACACGCCGGACCCGTCCCGCGTCAAACACTGAAGCCGTGCTCTGACCTGGTGAAGTAACGGCAGACGGGCTCGGCGCGCCTATTCCCGCAAGAGGGATTCGCGGCATGCGAGCCCGGCCGTACCCATCCCTGCCGGCCGGTCCTCCAGGTTGTGCCCCGCTGCGACGCGGCGGGGCACAACCATCACCAGACGGCGAAGGACACGGCGAACAGTGCAGACCCCGGCGGGACGACAGCAGCGGACGTTGGCGGGGGGCGATGGCGCGACGCTGGTCGGGGCGGCGGTCGGCGCAGGCCCCACGGAAACCGGGCGTGTAGGGCCCGGACAGCATGCGGCGCCCGCGAATGCGGTTGCCGGGCATGCGAGGCCTGACACCGCGGCGGGTGCTACGACGACGGAGGGTCCGGCAGCGAGCGCTCCGAACGCGGGTCGCTCGGTGTCCGGGGTCCCGATCTTCGTGGACGCCTCGGGGCGGCGGCGCAAGCTGGCCCGGCGTGCGTCGCTGGCGGCGGTCGTGGTGCTGGCCGGATATGGCGGACTGCTCGCGGTGAGCTTCGCCGGCGGACCGATCCCGCCGAACGCGTTGCTGCCGGTGCCCGGGATCCCGTCGGGCAAGGCGCAGGTACCTGCGTCGTCGGCGAACGCTGGACCGTCGGCAAAGCCGAGCTCTGGTCAGGACGCGGCACCCGCCGCCGGCAGTACCGACCACCGGCCCGGGGAACGGGCCACCACGCCGGGTGGGGCTCTGCGGCAGAGCGCGCCGCCGGAGCCCACGCCCACCACGTCTGAGGCGCCGACGCAGGTGCCGACGCCGACCGGCACGTCCGCGGCGACGAGCCCGGGGAACACACACGGCAATCCCACGCCGCCCGGGCACACCCGGCGCAAGTCGCCGGCTCCGGGCCAGAGCAGCTGAGGGCGGCGGACATGCCCACTCCTTCGCAGTCGGGCCACGACGCTGATCGCTACGGTTCGGACTACGACGACTACGACCACGACGGCCACCGCGACTACGACGGCCACCGCGGCTGCGACGGCCACTACGGTTCTGACCACTACGGATCCGATGGCTTTGGACCTGATGGCTACCAATCTGGCGACTACCGGTCCGATCGCCGACCTCAGGCCGATCCACATGCCGGTTATGGTCTTCGATCCGAGGCCGATCAGGTTGGTACTGGTGGTTGGTCGCAGCTTGAGTCGCCTGCCGACTACGAGCCCGATCAGGCTGCTTCCGGCGGCCGGTCGCAGCTCGAGTCGCATGACGGCCACGAGCCTGGTCCGGCTGGCTCCGGCCACTGGTCCCGGCCTGATTCCCATGCCGGCTACGGTCCTGGTCCCTCGGCCCGCCCAGCTCCCGCAGGTCGCCACCCACCCCGTCCCCACCCCGGTGACGGCCACCCGCCGCCGCGCGGTCCGCATCCGCCCGGCGGTTACCCGCCGGGCCCCGACAGCTATCCCGGGCCCAACGTCCGTCCCGCCGGTGCGCCGCCGCCTCCGCCGGGGCCGGGGCGTCCGCCGCGTCGGTCCGGGGCCGGGCATCGAGCGGTTGCGGTGCGCACTCCGCGCAGCCACTGGCTTGTGATGGCCGTTCTGCTGCTCACGCTGGCTTCGATGCTCACACTTGGCGGCATCCTTAATCACCAGGTCGGGGCCGAGGGCAGTGGTGGTCCGCATCAGCCGCTGGGCAACGTCGGCGTTCCGGCGTCGATCACCGATGGTGGTCCGGTCGTGGACACCCGGGCCGGGGCTCAGCGTTCGCTGGCGGTGCAGCCGGGCAAGGTCGCGCTGACGTTCGACGACGGTCCTGATCCGCAGTGGACTCCGCAGGTGCTGGCCGTGCTGGCCAAGCACCACGTCCCGGGCACGTTCTTCGTCATCGGCGCGCATGTGGCCGAGGACCCTGGTCTGGTGCGCGACGAGGTCGCCGACGGCGATGAGGTCGGCATCCACACCTTCACGCACGACGACCTCGGCACCGCACCGGCCTGGCGCCGTTCGCTGGAGTTCTCCCAGACCCAGTCGGCGATCGCTGGTGCGACCGGGATCTCCACGCCGTTGTTACGTCCGCCGTACTCCTCCGAGCCCGACGCGGTCGACCGGCTGGACTGGGCGGCGATCCAGGACGCGGGCAAGCACGGCTACCTCGTGGTCCTCACCGACCGGGACAGCCAGGACTGGCAGCGGGAGGGCGTGCAGAAGATCCTTGATGCGTCGATCCCGTCGGCCCCGGCGGTCCCGGCGAAAGGGAAGGCAACCTCGGCCGCGCCGCCCCCCGGCTTCGTCCTGATGATGCACGACGGCGGCGGCGACCGGTCGGAGACCGTCGCGGCCCTGGACCAGCTGATCCCGGCCCTGCAAGCCCGCGGCTACGCCTTCGACACCGTGACCGGAGCGGTCGGCGCCCCCTCACCGCTGGCCCCGGCCGACACCGTCGCCCGGTGGAAGGGCAAAGGCCTGATCCTCGCGGTCCAGGTGTCGGATTTCGTCGTGCGCTGGCTTGGCTGGGCGGTGCTCCTGTCCGGGGTCGTCGGCGCGGTGCGCGTCGTGCTCCTCCTTGGCGCGGCTCGGCGGCACCGTCGGCGCCGCGCCGTGCCGTGGGGGCCGCCGGTGACGCGGCCGGTGTCGGTGATCGTCCCGGCGTACAACGAGGAAGCCGGCATCCGGGCCACGGTCGAGTCGCTGTCGGCGAGTACGTACCCGATCGAGATCATCGTCGTCGACGACGGTTCCACCGACGGCACCTCCGCGGTCGTCGAGGAGCTGATCCGCCGCCGTCGCCCCGGCCTGCCGCCGCTGCGCCTGATCCGCCAGCCCAACGCCGGCAAGCCCGCCGCGCTCAACACCGGCACCGCCGCGGCGCGCGGCGATCTGCTGGTGATGATGGACGGCGACACCGTCTTCGAACCTGAAACGGTCGCGCACCTGGTGCAGCCGTTCGCCGATCTCTCGGTCGGGGCGGTCTCCGGCAACGCCAAGGTCGGCAACCGCAAGGGCATCCTGGGGCGCTGGCAGCACATCGAGTACGTGGTCGGGTTCAACCTGGAACGCCGGATGTACGACCTGGCCGGCTGCATGCCGACGGTGCCGGGTGCGGTCGGCGCGTTCCGGCGCGAGGCGCTGGCCCGGGTCGGCGGGGTCAGCGACGACACGCTGGCCGAGGACACCGACCTGACGATGGCGGTGATCCGGGACGGCTGGCGTGCGGTGTACGAGGAGCGCGCGATCGCCTGGACCGAGGCACCGTCCTCACTCCGGCAGTTCTGGCGGCAGCGCTACCGGTGGTGCTACGGCACGCTGCAGGCCATGTGGAAGCACCGTCGCAGCGTCCTGCGCCGGGGCGCCGAGGGCAAGCTGGGACGCCGTGGCCTGACCTACATGCTGCTGTTCCAGGTGCTGATGCCGTTGCTGGCGCCGGTCGTGGACGTGTTCGCCGTCTACGGGCTCGTCTTCAACGACGCCGCGCGCGTCGGCGCGGTCTGGCTGGCCTTCCTTGCGGTCCAGATGGTGATGGCGCTGTACGCCTTCACGTTGGACCATGAGCGCCCGACCGCGCTGTGGACCCTTCCGCTACAGCAGGTCGTCTACCGCCAGCTGATGTACCTCGTGGTGATCCACTCTCTGGTGACGGCGGTCGTCGGCACCCGGCTGCGGTGGCAGCGGGTGCAGCGCTACGGCAGCCTCGGTGGTACCTCCTCGGCGGGGGCTTCCGTCGCAGGTCAGCAAGGGGTGTAACGCCAGAGCGGGCCTCGACGCCTCTATTAACGGCGAGAAGGTGGCATCTCGTACAGCGTTCGGCTCCGGAACCCGTCGCCCATTCCCGGCGGGACCCGGAGCCGAATGCATTTTCTCCGGACTTGGCGCAAACCCGGTTGCGATCTGCCTCCGGGCTGCGGGACCTTGGTCGCCAATATGAATGAGAAGGACATGGTCCGCTTGTCGAAGCGGATGTCGAACTGGCTGCGCCACCACCCCGAAGCGATCGGCCTGACGATGGACGGCGCCGGCTGGGTGTCGATCGATCAGCTGCTGGCCAACGCCGCAGCCCGGGGCCAGCGTTTCGGCCGTGCGCAGCTCGACGAGGTCGTGGCGCAGAACAACAAGCAGCGGTTCGAGCTCGACGACACCGGGACGCTGATCCGGGCCCGGCAGGGTCATTCGGTACCGGTCGAACTCGGTTACGCCGCCGCCGAGCCGCCCGAGGTGCTGTTCCACGGCACCGCGCAGAGCACGCTCACCCTGATCTGGCGTGACGGGCTGCTGCCGATGAAGCGCCACGCCGTGCACCTGTCGCAGGACCTGGACACGGCGGTCAGGGTCGGATCCCGGCACGGCAAGCCGGCGGTGCTGGCCGTCGCCGCCGCGCGCATGCAGGCCGAGGGCTACCCGTTCTTCGTGACGGGCAACGGCGTGTGGCTGACCGACGCCGTGCCGGCGGAGTACCTGCGCGAGGTCCCGGCCACCGGCTGAATACCAGGTTGCCCGGTCGGGGCCGGTCCGCCACGATCGTGCAATGCTCCTGACGATTACCGCGACGGCGCCGCCCGGCGCCGACTGGCCGGCCACTGACCTGGGCTTCCTGCTCCACAAGAATCCGGGGCGGGTCCAGGCCTTCTCCGTGACCTACGGCACGGCCCACGTGTTCTATCCGGTCGCCGGCGAGCAGGAGTGCACCGCCGCGTTGCTGCTGGAGGTGGACCCGATCGCGCTGGTGCGCGGCCGAGGTCGTACCAGCCAGGACTTCGCGCTGTCGCAGTACGTCAACGACCGGCCGTACGCGGCGTCCTCGCTGCTGGCCTCGGCCCTGGGGCACGTCTTCCGCACCGCGCTGCGCGGCCGCTGCGACCAGCGCCCGGAGCTGGCTGCCATGGCAATCCCGCTGCGCATCGAGGTGCCGGCGCTCATTTGTCGCGAGCCGGAACTGGCCGTGTCACTGTTCGAACCGCTGGGCTGGGCCGTGGAGGCCGAGCCGGTGGCGCTGGACCCGGCGTTCCCGGAATGGGGCGCCTCGCGCTACACGAAGCTGACCCTCACCGGGACGCTGCGCCTGTCCGAGGCGCTGTCGCACCTGTTCGTGCTGCTGGCCGCCCTCGACGGCGCCAAGCATTACTGGGTCGCCAACGACGAGGTCGACAAGCTGGTACGCGTCGGCGAGGGCTGGCTCGGTACGCACCCGATGCGCGGCATGATCGCGCGCCGGTACCTGGCACGGCGCCAGCCGCTGGTGCGGGAGGCGCTGGCGCGGCTGGCGGAGGTGGACGACGTCGAGCCGGAGGTGCTGGACAACGCGGTGGGGTTCGAGGCGGTCGAGACCGAATCCGAACCGGTAGACGGACCCCACCCGCCCAGGGGGCTCACCATCACAGACAAGGAAGGCGCGCCCGGCGAACAAGCTCAAGGATCCGCCGCCGCGCCCGCCGAGGTCAACGAATCCGACCCGAAGGTGAGCCAGGCGAGGGAACGCAAGCTGTCCCTGGCGACCGCCCGCCGCGCGGCCGTCGTCGAGACCCTCCACGAGGCCGAGGCCTCCCGCGTCCTGGACCTTGGTTGCGGCGAGGGCGCGCTGCTGCGCGACCTGCTCAAGGACAAGGCGTTCACGGAGGTCGTCGGCATCGACGTCTCGGCCCGCGCGCTCCAGATGGCCGCGCGCAAGCTGCGCGTCGATCGCCTGCCCGAACGCGTCAAGGCGCGCCTGACCCTGCGCCAGGGCGCCCTGACCTACACCGACGCCGCGCTGGCCGGATACGACGCCGCGGTCCTGATGGAGGTCATCGAGCACGTCGACCCGCACCGTCTGCCCGCGCTGGAGCACGCCGTCTTCCGCGCGGCGCACCCCCGTGCCGTTGTGGTAACCACGCCCAACATCGAGTACAACGCCCGGTACGAGACGCTGGAGGCCGGCCGGTTCCGGCACAGCGACCACCGTTTCGAGTGGACGCGTGCGGAGTTCCGTGCCTGGGCCGAACGGGTGGCCGCGTCGTACGAGTACGACGTCCGGTTCAAGCCCGTCGGCGAGATCGACCCGGAGCTCGGGCCGTCCACCCAGCTCGCGCTGTTCACCCTGACCAAGAAGGAGGCCTCGGCCGATGTCTGACCTGGCCGTCCCCGAGCTGTCGCTGGTCGTGCTGATCGGCACCAGCGGCTCCGGCAAGTCCACCTTCGCCCGCAAGCACTTCCGCTCGACCGCGATCGTCTCCTCCGACGCCTGCCGCGGCATCGTCTCCGACGACGAGAACGACCAGTCCGCGACCCCTGAGGCCTTCGCGCTCCTGCACCACATCGCCGGCGTCCGTCTGCGCCGGGGCCTGCTGACCGTCGTGGACGCCACGAACGTGCAGAGCAAGGCGCGTGAGTCGCTGGTGAAGCTGGCGCGCGAGTACGACGTGCTGCCGGTCGCGATCGTGCTCGACATCCCCGAGCGTGTCTGTGTCGACCGCAACGCCGAGCGTGCCGACCGGGCCGACCTGCCCGCGCGCGTCATCGCAAGGCAGCGCCGCGAGCTGCGCAACGGGCTGCGGAACCTGTCGCGTGAGGGCTTCCGCAAGGTGCACGTCCTGAAGAGCGTCGAGGAGGTCGACGCGGCCGTCATCGCCTATGAGAAGGCGTACAACGACAAGCGTGAGCTCACCGGCCCGTTCGACGTCATCGGCGACGTCCACGGCTGTCGCGCCGAGCTTGAGACGCTGCTCGCCACGCTTGGCTACACCCTCGCCCGGGACGAGCACGGGCGTCCCGTCGACGCTGTGCATCCCGAAGGTCGTACGGTGGTGTTCGTCGGCGACCTGGTCGACCGGGGTCCCGACACACCCGGCGTGCTGCGGCTGGCGATGGGGATGGTCGAGGCCGGGCACGCGCTGTGTGTCACGGGCAACCACGAGAACAAGCTGGTCCGCGCTCTGAATGGACGCAACGTCAAGGTCGCCCACGGCCTGGCCGAGTCGCTGACGCAGCTGGAGGCCCAGGACGAGGACTTCCGCAAGCGGGTCCGTGCCTTCTGCGACGGGTTGATCAGCCACTACGTCCTGGACGGCGGCACGCTGGTGGTGGCCCACGCCGGCCTCAAGGAGGAGTACCAGGGACGCGCCTCGGGGCGGGTCCGCTCCTTCGCGATGTACGGGGAGACCACCGGGGAGACCGACGAGTTCGGGCTGCCGGTGCGCTACCCGTGGGCCAACGACTACCGGGGCCCGGCGATGGTGCTGTACGGGCACATTCCGGTGTTGGACCTGGAGTGGGTCAACAACACGCTGTGTCTGGACACCGGTGTGGTGTTCGGCGGGCGGCTCAGCGCTCTGCGCTACCCCGAGCGTGAACCGGTATCGGTGCCGGCCGAGCGAGTCTGGTACGAGCCGGTGCGTCCGTTGCAGGCCACGACGTTTGCCTCCGGCGCTGGTGTGGTGCGGCGTGACCCTGGCGTGCTGGACCTGGACGACGTGCTCGGTCGGCGCACCGTGGAGGCGCGCCACCTGGGCCGGGTCACCGTGCAGGAGGAGAACGCCGCCGCGGCGCTGGAGGTGATGAGCCGGTTCGCGGTGGACCCGCGCTGGCTGGTGTACCTGCCGCCGACGATGGCGCCGTGTGCGACGTCCACGCTGCCGGGGTTTTTGGAGCACCCGGCCGAGGCTTTCGCGGCGTACCGGGAGGAGGACGTCAGGGAGCTGCTGTGCGAGGAGAAGCACATGGGGTCCCGGGCGGTGGTCGTCATCGCGCGCGACGCCGACGCCGCACGGGCCCGCTTCGGGGTCGAGGACGGCAGCACGGGTGCCGTCTACACGCGTACCGGCAGGCCGTTCTTCGACCGGCCCGAGCAGATCGAGGCGGTGCTGGCGCGGGTGCGCTCGGCTGTTGACGCCGCAGGCGTGTGGTCGGAGCTGGAGACGGACTGGCTGCTGCTGGACTGCGAGCTGCTGCCGTGGTCGGCGAAGGCGATGGGGCTGCTGCGGGATCAGTACGCCGCGGTGGGTGCGGCGGCGCGGGTGTCGCTGACGGCTGCCACCTCGGTGCTGGGCGCCGCTGTGGCTCGGGGGCTGGATGTCGGGGAACTTGCCGCTCGCCAGGAGCGGCGGCTCACGGACGCGCTGGCCTTCACCACCGCGTACGGGCGCTACTGCTGGCCGGTGGACGGGCTGGAGGGGCTGCGGCTGGCGCCGTTCCAGGTGCTGGCATCGCAGGGGGCCAACCACGCTGTGACCAAGGGCAACGACTGGCACATCGCGTTGGCCGACCGCCTGGTCGAGGCCGACCCGGAGTTCTTCACACGCACCGAGCGGCGCATCGTCGACCTGGAGAACGAGGCCTCGGTCGCCGAGGCGACGGCCTGGTGGCAGACGATGACCGCGGCCGGCGGCGAGGGCATGGTGGTCAAGCCTCTGCACGGCTTCACGGCGGGCCGGCGCGGGCCGGTCCAGCCGGGCGTGAAGTGCCGCGGACCGGAGTACCTGCGCATCATCTACGGCCCGGAGTACCTCGAGCCGCCGAACCTGGACCGCCTGCGCCACCGGGGCCTGGGCCGCAAGCGCTCGCTCGCGAGCCGGGAGTACGCGCTGGGCCTGGAGTCGGTGGAGCGCTTCGTCGGGGGCGAGCCGCTGTGGCGGGTGCACGAGGCGGTGTTCGCGGTGCTGGCGTTGGAGTCGGAGCCGGTGGACCCTCGGTTGTAGTCGCTCGGCGAGGGCTTTCCGCGAACCTGCGGTTGTGAGGGACACCGGTCAGGAGAAGAGTGGGGTGCATGGCGCAGGCCAAACGCTTCCCCGGCGAGTCCACCGAATACCGCACCGCACGTGACGCCCTTCTGCAGGAAGAGGTCGAGCTGCGCCGCCAGGTGGAGCGCGTCGCCGAACAGCGGCGCGCCCTCCCGGTCGGCGGCGCGGTCGACGACTACGTCTTCCACGGCGTGGACGGCGAGGTCCGGCTGGCGGACCTGTTCGCCCCCGGTCAGCAGACCCTCATCCTCTACAACTTCATGTACGGGCCCGAGATGGACGCCGCCTGCCCGATGTGCACCAGCTTCCTTGACGGCCTCAACGGCAACGCCCGGCACATCACGCAGCAGGTCGGTCTCGCGGTCGTGGCGAAGTCGCCGCTGCCCCGCATCCTGGAGTACGCCGAGGGCCGCGGCTGGGACGGCCTGACGATGGTCTCCTCGGCGGACAACATGTTCAACCGGGACTACCACGGCGAGGACGAGCACGGCGACCAGGAGTCGATCATCCATGTCTTCGCCAAGGACGTCGACGGCGAGGTCCGCCACCGCTACAGCTCCGAACTCATCTTCGTCCCCGGGGACCCCGGGCAGGACACGCGGCACATCGACGCCGGATGGCCGCTGTGGAACATCCTCGACCTCACCCCGACCGGTCGCGGCTCGGCGTGGTACCCGCGGCGCGAATACTGAGGCTGACAAGGGGCAGTACTGGAGGCCAGAACTCGGGTGCGGGGTCGCGGCGGCGTGTGCAACCGTAAGACATGACTTGGCATGTGACTTCTGACATCGACGAGTTCGAGGGCGCGGCGAGGGAGTTCCTGCTGTCCGACCCCGTGCGGAACACCGTGCTGCTGACGGTGCTGGAGTCGTTGCGGGCGTCCGGCCCCACGGCTTACGGGGATACGCCAGCGTCTTTCGGCTGGTACCGCGATTCCGATTCCGATCCCGCTTCCGAGGTGCGAGGCGCATTCCTGCGGACGCCCCCGATGCCTGCCCTGGTGTCGGAAGCGCCAGAACGCGCTGTGCGGGCGCTGGTCGATGTGCTGGCCGAGGTTCCGGGCCTCAGCGGGCCCGACAGCAGCACGCGGGCCTTCGTACAGGCCTGGCGTGCTGCGGGGCGCCACGCGACGGTGGCGTCGAACCGCCGCCTGTTCCGCCTTGCCGAGCTGACCCCGCCGGAGCCTGCGCCTCGGGGGCGAGCGCGGCTCGTCACCGATGCCGATCGCGAGCTGCTGATCGAGTGGTTCTCCGCCTTCGGCACCGATGTCGGCGAGCCGACCGCGGACCCGGCGCGCGCCGTGGATCGGCGGCTCGCGAACGGCGAACTCCTGTTCTGGGAGGTCGACGGCGTCCCCGTCGCCATGGCCGGCACCACGACGCCGGTCGCGGGCGTGGCGCGCGTCGCCCCGGTCTACACGCCTGCCCTGCTGCGGGGACGCGGTTACGCGGGCGCCATCACGGCTGCCGTCAGTCGGCGCAGTCTGGGAGCCGGCTACCAGGTCGTGCTCTACACCGACATGGCCAATCCGACGAGCAACGCGCTGTATCAGCGCCTTGGATACCGGCCCATCGGTCAGTGGTCCGAGCTGAAGCTGGCTTAGCTGGTAATAATTCAGTACGCGCAATGGCTTTCTCGGCTCTACCGTCGTCGTCGAGTCCATATCCGGACCCTGACCACCACGAGACGAGAAGCCCATGTCCACCCTGCGTGTCACCGCCGAACCCCTGACCATCCACGTCCACCCGAACGCCGACGCGTTGGAGCTGGCGCAAGTCGGCCTCTACCGGGCCGTCGTCGCCAAGGGCGCGTACCAGAGCGGTGACCACGCGATATACATCCCCGAGCAGTCGGTGCTGCCCGCCGGGCTGATCGAGGAGCTGGGGCTGACCGGGCGCCTGGCCGGGTCGGGCAAGGACCGGGTGCGGGCCATCCGCCTGCGGGGCGAGCTGTCGCAGGGCATCGTGTGCCGGCCCAAGGCGCTCGACGGGGTTGACCTGGCCGCCGCGCACGAGGCCGGCGAGGACTTCGCCGAGGTCCTCGGTGTCGTGAAGTGGGTGCCGCCGGTGCCGATCAGTATGTCCGGGGACGTCGTCTCGGCCGCCGATCTGCTGCCGTGGACCGACATCGAGAACATCGCGCGCTACCCCGGTATCTTCGAGCCCGGCGAACTGGTGTCGGCCACCGAGAAGGTGCACGGTACCTGCTGCATGCTCACCTACCTGGCTGAGACCGGGGAGAACCTGGTGTCGTCCAAGGGCTTCGGGTCCAAGTACCTGGCTCTGGTCGAGAGCGGGACGAACCTGTACTGGCGTACCGTGCGGGCCCACGGCGTGCCGGAGGCCGCCGCCAAGATCGCCGAGGCCTACGGCGCGCGCCGGGTCGGCATCTACGGCGAGGTCTACGGCAAGGGCGTCCAGGACCTGGCCTACGGGGCCAACGCCGGGGACGTTCCGGGCTTCGCCGCGTTCGACGTCTGTCTCGACGTCGAGGGCGAACTGCGCTGGCTGGGGGCTCCGGAATGGTCTCAGGCGCTGCGGGACACCGGCTTGGACATCCCGCTGGTGCCGACGTTGTACGAGGGCCCCTACGATGAGGCGCTGTTGCTGGCCCTGGCCTCCGGCAAGGAGACCGTGAGCGGCACCGGTGCCCACA
Organism: Catenulispora sp. MAP12-49; assembly: GCF_041262705.1. Lineage (NCBI taxonomy): Bacteria > Bacillati > Actinomycetota > Actinomycetes > Catenulisporales > Catenulisporaceae > Catenulispora > Catenulispora sp. MAP12-49. The sequence continues at coordinate 122,804 of NZ_JBGCCP010000025.1, forward strand.
TCCGGGAGGGCATCGTCGTGCGCTCGCAGCAGGAGCACGGCAACGCCGTGGTGGGGAGCCGCACGATCGGGAAGATCGTGTCGGCGGAGTACGTGACGCGAAGCGGGGGGACTGAGTATGAATGAGCAGGTGACGACGGGGGAGCGCCCCCTGCTGTCCGACGTGCTGGATCCGGAGGACCTCGCGCGCGAGATCGCCGCGGAGAAGGTCACCCGGCGCCGGCACCCGACTCTGCCGCTGTCGATCTATTCCTACAGCCGCGCCTGCCAGTACGAGCAGTACTGGACCCCCGTCACCACCCGCACCCGCGGCCTGGTCGTGGACGACACGACCGGTCGCGTGGCCGCCTGGTGTCTGCCGAAGTTCTTCAACCACGGTCAGCACGGGAACTACGACTACGCGCCGGCGCTGCCCGAGGAGCCGTTCGAGGTCTACGACAAGGTCGACGGATCCCTGGGCATCGTCTTCCACTACGACGGCGCCTGGCGTGCGGCGTCCAAGGGCTCGTTCATCTCCGACCAGGCTGCCTGGGCCCAGCGGTACCTCGACGGGGTGGACACCTTCGGCCTGGATCCGTCGGTCACCTACCTCGCGGAGATCATCTACCCCGAGAACCGCATCGTGGTGAACTACGGCGACCGCCGCGATCTGGTGCTGCTCGCCGCGTTCCGGGCCGACGGGACCGAGCTGCCGCTGCGCGAGGCCGCCCCGGCCTGGGACGGGATCGGCGCCGTCGTGCGTACCTACGACTGGAGCGACACCTTCGGGGTGCTGGCCGCGCTCGCGGAGAAGAACCAGCACCTGGACGGCGCCGATGCCACCGGCACCGACGCCGAGGGCTGGGTCATCCGTTTCACCTCCGGTGTTCGGACCAAGACCAAGCTCACCGGGTACGTGTCCCTGCACTACCGGCTGACCAGCGTCGGCCCGCGCCACCTGTGGCGGGCGCTGGCTGTGCAGCTGTACCCGGAGTGCACCGATGTGCAGATCGCCCAGGCTGTCGGGGTGCAGACCAACGAGGTCGTCGGCATGCGCCGGATCCCCGGTGGGCCGCTGGCGCCGCTGCTGGAGGACGTGCCGGACGAGTACGACGCGTGGGTGCGAGGGGTGTGCCAGGAGCTGAAGGCGCGCGCCGCCGAGCTCACCGCCGCCATCGAGACCGCGCACGGCTCGCTGGTGCATCTGGCCGCGGACCGGGGCGCGTACGCCCGGGCCGCGAAGGACTTCGACGGGTTCGTACGGGCCGGGATGTTCCTGCTGCTGGACGGCCGGCCGATCGCCATGCACGTGTGGCGCGCGGTGAAGCCGGAGGCGACCGAGGCGTTCCGGGACGACGACGAGAACTGACACGCAGGCGTGTGATGGCCGGCGCGATGACCGACGCAATGAATGAGGGCTGATGGACGACGACTACTACGACGACGCATTCCCCGACGCGGGCCCGGACCCCGTGGCCACCGGGCCCGGCGTGCAGGCCGCCAAGCCGGTGGTGCACATCATGCGCGGGCTGCCGGCGTCGGGCAAGTCGACCCTGGCCCGGCAGATGATGGCCGGGTCCGGGGGCCGGATGCGCCGCGTCAGCCTGGACGAGCTGCGCCGGATGATGGACGACAACGACGGCTCCAAGCGACTGGGCCGCCGGCACGAGGAGACGGTGCTGGCGGTCCAGGACGCGGTCGTGCTGGCCGCGGTGCAGAGCGGGTTCGACATCGTGGTCGACAACACGCACCTGGTGTCGCGCATCCCCAAGCGGCTGAAGAACCTGCTCGGCGGCCGGGCGACGTTCGAGGTGCACGACCTGACCGACGTGGACGTCGAGGAGTGCGTCAAGCGGGACGCGCAGCGTCCGAACCCGGTGGGCGAGGAGCACATCCGGGCGATGGCGCTGCGGCTGGCCTCGACGAAGTCCTCGGGCTGGAAGCTGACCGCGCAGGACCTGAACGCGGTGGTGCCGGTACGGACCTACGTCGCGGACCCGTCGCTGCCGGCCGCGGTGATGTGCGACATCGACGGCACGCTGGCCGACAACACGAACCGCGGGCCGTACGACTGGCAGAAGGTGGAGACCGACGAGCTGATCGTCGCGACCGCCGACGCGCTGGTCGCGTTCGCCGCGCGCGGGGACCGGATCGTCCTGATGTCCGGACGCGGCGAGGACGTGCGCGAGGGCACGGAGCGCTGGCTGGCGGCGCACGACGTGAAGTACGACGAGCTGTGGATGCGCAAGGCCGGCGACACGCGTGCCGACGACATCGTGAAGAGCGAGCTGTTCGACGCGCACGTGCGGGACCGGTTCGCGGTGCGGGTCGTGCTGGACGACCGCTCGCGGGTCGTGGCGCTGTGGCGGCGGATGGGCCTGGCATGCTGGCAGGTCGACTACGGGGACTTCTGAGGGGACTGCTGCGATGACGGACTGGTCGGACTGGTCGGACCGGTCGGCCTCGTCGGCCTGGTCGGCGTCGTCGTACCTCGACGCGGTCCGGGAGTCCTTCGACACCGTCGCGGTCGACTACGCGCGGCTGGTCGAGCCGATGCTGGAGTCGGCGTCGCAGGTTCGTGAGGAGTTGGCGGCCTTCGCCGACCGGGTCCGGGACGACGGTCTCGGACCGGTCGCCGATCTGGGATGCGGGCCCGGGCACATCACGGCCTTCCTGGCCGGGCGCGGGGTCGAGGTGTTCGGGGTGGACCTGTCGCCCCGGACCATCGCCCTGGCCCGGTCGGCGCATCCGGAGCTGCGGTTCGAGGTCGGCTCGATGACCGAGCTGGGGGAGCTGGGCGTCGCCGACGGCTCGCTCGGCGGGGCGCTCGCCTGGTACTCCACGCACCTGATGCCGCCGGAGCTGGTGGCGGCGTCGTTCTCAGAGGTAGCACGGGCGCTGGTGCCCGGCGGGCGGTTGCTGTGGGGGTCCTACGTCGGCATCGACGACCGGGTGCGGCCGGAGCAGGCGTACGGGCATCCGGTGACGTACGAGCTGTTCATGCTCACGATCGAGCACCTGACCGGGCTCATCGAGGCGGCGGGCCTGGCGGTTCGGGACCGCAGCCTGGAGCAGCTGCCGGGCAAGGAGCGCTGGCACGCGAAGGTGTGGGCTGAGAAGCGGGTCGCCGTGGGTTGAGAAGGTTGAGAAGGTTGAGAAGCCGGTCGCCGCAGCATGATCGCGGACGGAGGTACTTACGGAGGTAGTACGGAGAGGTACTACGGGGACGAGGTCTCAACCAAGGGCAAGTAGTGCCCGTACGTCGGTGGCGACCTGTGCCACGTCCACCGGCGTCGTGGCGTCGACCTCCAGCACCTGCCCGATCCCGATCGGTGCGGCGAAGTCCCGCTCCCAGCGCTCGGGGCTCAGCTCTTTGTCGGGGTGTACCGGGTGGCGCTCGCCGGCCGCGCCGCGTTCGCGGAACCGCTGTATGACCACCTCGCGGGGCGCCGTGAGGTAGACCTCGACCAGCTTCCCGCCTTCGCTCAGGGCCCGCAGTGAGTTGTTCTGTTGCTCGTGGCCGGTCCAGAAGTTGGCCTCCAGGACGCACTCCGGCGCGTCGGCGGCCAACAGCCACAGCATCTCCATCGCCGCCGCTCCGAGCCGCTGGGACCACTCCCGCTCGACGGGGCCGGTCTCGGCGGGCCCGGTCTGAACGAGCACGTCGTGGATCCGCTCCTTGATGCTGTCCTTGGCGAACAGCGGCATGCCCAGGGCACGGGCCAGCGGTCGGGCGATCGTCGTCTTACCCACACCGGGGGCGCCGGAAATCATGACGATCCGGCGGCGGAAGGGGTCTGAGGTCACAAGAAGGTTTTGCCCTCGCCGCGGTACGTCGGGACGGAGCGGATCACCTCGTCGCCGGATATGAGGTACAGGGTGTCGAACCGCTCGCACAGCTCGCCGGCCTTGGTGTGCCGGAACCACACCCGGTCGCCGACGCGCAGGCTCGCCGCGACCTTGCCCAGCAGCGGCGTCTGGACCTCGCCGGCGGCCTCGTTCGGGTCGTAGGACAGGCCCGGGGGCAGGTAGGGCTGCGGCAGCCGGTCCTTGCCGGCCACGCCGGAGGCCGGGTAGCCGCCGCCCAGGGCCGTCGCGGTCTCCGGGCCCGGGCGGCGCACCACCGGCAGGGCGAACAGCGCTGCGGGGCGGCCGCGGAAGGAGCGGTAGGAGTCGAACAACCACGGCTGGTACAGGCCCGAGCCGGCGGCGATCTCGGTCACGGCGTCCTCGGCGGTGGTGCGCTCGATGCTGCCGGTGCCGCCGCCGTTGACGAACTCCAACGGGGCCAGCTCCCGTACCGCCTCGACGATGGCGCCTCGGCGGGCCGCCAGCTCTCGGGCCGAGCGGCTCTGCATCGCGCGGATCGCGGCGCCGCGCAGGGGGCGGCCGGGGGGTGCGTCGCCGACGCCGGCGATCTGGGACTCGTAGGCCATCAGGCCGACCAGCTTGAACTCCTCGCGCCGCAGGACTTCCCGGGCCATCGCGGCGACCTGCGCCGGGGTGTGCAGCGGAGAGCGGCGAGCGCCGATGCGGACCCGGCCGCCGGCGGCGACGAAGGCGGCGTCGATGTCGATGCAGACCCGGATCGGGGCGGGCAGGCCGCCGGGCGCGCCGGCCACCGCCTTCTCGATCAGGTCCAGGTGGTCGGTGCTGTCGATCATCACCGTGACGGCGGCCAGCGCGGCCGGGTCGGCGGCCAGGTCGGCGTAGGCGGCGCGGTCGGTGCTGGGGTAGGCCACGACGATGTCGTCGAAGCCCTGTCCGGCCAGCCACAGGGCCTCCGGCAGCGTGAAGCCCAGGATGCCCTGGTAGCCCGGCAGGCTCAGCACTTCCTCCAGCAGCGCCCGGCAGCGCACCGACTTGCTGGCCACGCGGATCGCCTTGCCCGCGGCGCGGCGGGTCAGGTCCGCGGCGTTGGCGTGGAACGCGTCCAGGTCGACGGCGGCGAACGGCGGCTCGAAGCCGGCGGTCGCGGTGTCGAGGCGGCGGCGGTCCGCTTCGGGGCCGGGCGGGGTGGGGGGCATGGGATCAGCGTCGCACAGGTGAGCGGCGGCGAGCTAGGGGAGGGCCGGTGGCGGGACCGGAGGTAGTGCCGGAGCTAGGACGGGAGCTAGGACCGGAGGTAGTGCCGGAGCTACGACGGGAGCTAGGACCGGAGGTAGTGCCGGAGCCACGACGGGAGCTAGGACCGCGGGTAGTGCCGGAGCTACGACGGGAGCTAGGACCGGAGGTAGTGCCGGAGCCACGACGGGAGCTAGGACCGCGGGTAGTGCCGGAGCTACGACCGGAGCTAGGACCGGAGGTAGTACCGGAGCTACGACCGGAGCTGCGACCGGAGCCAGGACAGGAGCCAGGACTGGAGCTAGTAGCGAAAGGCCGGGCGGCGGTGCGCGATTCGGGTTACGCCGACGGCGGCCAGACGGCTAGGGTTCTGGGGTTCGAGTGTGGATCTGGGGGTCGGGGTGGACGCGGAGCGGCATGCCTGAGCGCTACTGGTTGGGCGCGGTGCTGAGCATCGTGGGCGGAGCGGCGGTTGCCGGTGGCGCGGTGCTGGCCACGTCCGGATCGGCCAAGGCGGTCAAGCCGCCGGTGGTCTCGCCGGCGCAGCAGGCGGACGAGGCCGAGCGGGCACTGTGGCGGACCAAGCCGGTGGATCAGGTGTTCCCGGCGACCGTCACGCTGGGCAGCCAGTACGTGCGCCTCGGGATCGCGCCTGCCGCGGCGTGTGACGTGTTGCCGCAGGACTTCCGTCTCGAACTGGCCACGGATGCCCCGGGCACGACGTGTGTCAAGGTGCTGCGCGCCACCTACACCGACATCACCCAGACCGTCTTCGCCACGGTCGGCGTGGTGGTCATCGGCGGCGACGCCGCCTCGCGGGACAAGGTGTGGCGGCAGTGGACGCCCGACGCGGCCTCCAAGCAGCCGGACACCATGCCGGAGGTGTTCCCCGTTCCGCACACAGTGGCCGCCGACTTCGCCGACAGCCAGCGCGTGGCGTGGAACTCGCAGGCTTCCAACGACGGCTCGTACCTGGTCTATGTGGTGTCGGCGTTCGGCGACGGCCGCTCCGGTGTCGCGGACGTGCAGTTTGGCATCGGCAAAGACCTGGCCGCCGACTCGCCGCCGGTGCAGGCGGCTTCCGGGCTGTCCCAGCTGTTCGCCGACGAGTTCACCAATACGGAGAAGGGCTAGTGAGGACCACTCCCGTGCGGGAAACGAACAGGACGTCCGCACGCGTGCGCCGGATATCCGCCTTGGCGCTCGCCGCGGCGCTTCCGGTACTGGTGGCGGCTCCGGCCGCGCGGGCCGACGAGGTGCGCTCGGCGCAGTGGCCGATCACGTTCCTGAACCTGCCCCAGGCGTGGAAGACCACGAAGGGGGCCGGTGTCACGGTCGCGGTGCTCGACACCGGCGTCGTCGGGTCGCGCGCGGACCTCACCGGGCAGGTGACCACCGGTCCGGACCTGGTCGGCGGCAGTGAGAAGCCGGGCGACCCGGACTGGGGCGTGCACGGGACCGGGATGGCCTCGGTGATCGCCGGGCACGGCCACGGCCCCGGCGCCAGCCAGGGCGTCATGGGCGTCGCCCCGGCCGCGAAGATCCTGTCGGTGCGGGTGATCCGGGACGACGAGAGCCCGGACAACGGCCTGCAGGAGGCCTCGCACACCCCCATCTCCGAGGGCATCCGCTATGCCGTCGACCACGGTGCGCAGGTCATCAGCATGTCGCTGGGCGGCACGGTGCCCGGTGCGGACAGCGACACCACGAACGAGGCCGACGCGGTGCGGTACGCGATCGCGCACGGGGTCTCGGTGGTGGTCTCGGCGGGCAACTCCGGCGACAAGCCGGACAAGGACGTGACCGAGTACCCGGCCGGGGAGCGCGGGGTGATCGGCGTGGCCGCCGTGGACCGCAACGGCAGGCGGGCCTACTTCTCCTCGACCGGCTGGGACGTGGCGGTGGCCGCGCCCGGCGTCGACATCCCGATGGCGCTGCCGGTCAACGACCAGGCCGGGGACACCTACGCCGACTTCGGGCCGGAGATCGGCAACGACATCCTGGTCGGGGCCGGGACGAGCCCGGCGTGCGCGTACGTGGCCGGAGTGGTGGCGCTGATCCGGTCGGCGAACCCGGCGTTGAGCCCGGAGCAGGTGGCGCAGATCCTGAAGAGCACGGCCTCGCACCGGCCGGCCGAGGGGCGCAACGACCAGATCGGCAACGGGATCGTGGACCCGGTGGCCGCGCTGAAGGCGGCCGCGGGCGTGGCCGGGACGCCGCCGACCCCGAAAGCGCCGGCCTACCAGGGCTCGAAGTACTTCGGGTACGGACCGGAGGCGGTGGCCGACCAGAGCATCGGCGGGCTGAGCCGGCAGCAGCGCGGGATGGTCGACGCCGCGGTGGCGTTCACCGGCTCGCTCGCGCTCGGCGGGTGGTTGGTGGTGCGGGGGCGGCGGCGGTCGCGGGCTGCGGCGGCGCTTTTGGGGCCGGTGGCCGATCCGATGCCGATGGGGCCGCTGCCGTTCGGGTTGATGCCCATGCCAACATCCATGCCGATGTCCGTGCCGGGGGCGCCGGGACTCGTTTCGCCGGGAGCGGCGCCGGGGCCGAATCCGTTCCCGGCCCGGCCCGCCGCCGGGGCCGGGGCCGGACCGGGCGTGCCGTCGCGATCGTGGACGGCCACTAAAGTCGAGCCCATGACCGACTTCGCAGGACGCACGCTGGCTCCCTCCGCCTTCCCGAACGACGACGGGGGCGCGGACCCGGCGCTGCTGTCCGTGCTGGAGGCGCACGGCCGGGGCGAAGCGGCTATCGAGCACGCGTACGGCTACCTGCTCAACGCCCGGGTGCTGGCGCCGATCGTGGCGGTGCTCGGCGAGGCCGAGGAGGTGCCGGACGAGCAGGGGCGGAACCTGCGCCGGGACAAGAACAGCGACATGGCGCTGGTGACGCTGCTCGCGCCGGACGGCACCCGCGCGCTGCCGGTGTTCACCTCGGTGGCGGCGCTGGTCCAGTGGAACCCCGAGGCCCGGCCGATGCCGGTGGCCTTCCCCCGGGCGTGCGCGGCGGCCAAGGCCGAGGGGGCGGAGGTCGTGCTGGTGGACCTCGCGCGGCCCTCGTTCCTGGAGGTCGAGCCGGCCGCGGTGCGGGCGTTCGCGGCGGTGCTGGAGAAGGCCGAAGCGGAAGAGGCCGGCGGCGGCACCGAAAGCGCCGAGGCCACCGAAGCCGTCGAGAGTACAGAAGCCGCCGAGAACGCAGTAGCCGCTGAGACCGGCGACGGCGCCGGAAAGGCCGACGCCGTCGAGGAAGCCAGCTGAGACGAAGAAGCTGGACGAAGCTGGAAGAAGCTAGAAGACCTAAGAGCGCGCGTACACCGCCCCGGTGAACTTCTCACCGGGGCCCTGTCCTGGCTCGTCGGGGTACGGCGAAGCCTCCCGGAACGCCAGCTGCAGCGTCCGCAGCCCGTCCCGCAGCGGCGCGGCGTGCTGCGAGCCGATCTCCGGCGCGGCCGCCGTGATCAGCCCGGCCAGCGCGGTGATCAGCTTGCGCGCCTCGTCCAGGTCCAGGTCGGCCTCGCCGTTCTCCGCCAGCCCCAGCTTCACCGCCGCCGCGCTCATCAGGTGCACCGTCACCGTCCCGATCACCTCGACCGCCGGCACGTCGGCCAGGTCGCGCTGCTCCGCCGGCGATGCGGGAATGTCCTGCGGCTCGGGGCTGTTGTCGGTCACTGCGGCTCCTTGCGGTGGATCACTTGTGTATCGGTAAAGCTTCCCATGGTGGGGGCGGTGGCCCTGTGGTCACGGCCTTCCCCCGGAAGCTGCTAGTATCGGTGTCACGACCGATCGGGCATGCTCGCGCGTGCCTCGATCCGCAAGCGGAGATTCCATCTCCCACCTGGTTCGCCTCCGGGCGGACGGGTTCCGGTCAAACAGCCTCACGCCAGGGGTGTGCGGGCGGCGTTCAGCGTCGTCCTCGAACGTTCCCGGCGTCGGTCAGTTCCGGTGTGGTGGAGCCTCGCATGCATGTCGTGCGGGGCTTTTGCGTTTTTCTTCGCAGGGGCCGCGTACCGAACAGACCCGGGCATTGAGCCCAAAACGTAGGAGGCCCCATCAGCACTGAGCCCCGTATCAACGACCGGATCCGCGTTCCCGAAGTGCGGCTGGTCGGCCCCAACGGTGAGCAGGTCGGCATCGTGTCGATCCAGGACGCGCTCCGGCTGGCTCAGGAGCAGGACCTCGACCTGGTCGAGGTCGCGGCGACCGCGCGCCCGCCGGTCGTCAAGGTCATGGACTACGGCAAGTACAAGTACGAGTCCGCCCTGAAGGCCCGTGAGGCGCGCAAGAACCAGGCGCACACGGTCATCAAGGAGATGAAGCTCCGCCCGAAGATCGACCCGCACGACTACGAGACCAAGAAGGGTCACGTGGTGCGGTTCCTGAAGGCCGGGGACAAGGTCAAGATCACCATCATGTTCCGCGGCCGGGAGCAGTCCCGGCCCGAACTCGGTCGGCGCCTGCTGAGCAAGCTCGCCGAGGACGTGGCCGAGCTCGGCTTCGTGGAGTTCGCGCCGAAGCAGGACGGCCGCAACATGATCATGGTCCTGGGCCCGCACAAGAAGAAGACCGAGGCGATGGCCGAGGCCCGCCTGGCCAAGGAGCAGCGCAAGGCCGGCACGTACGGCGAGGCTGAGCACGAGGAGTCGGCCGAGGGCCAGACCACCGAGCTCGCCGAGTCGATCGAGTCGGTCGAGCAGACCGAGGCCGTCGAGCAGACCGAATCGGTCGAGCAGACCGAGGCCGTGGTCGGTGCCGCCAGCGGCGCGGACCAGGCCGGAGAAGAGCAGTCCTGACCACGGTCAGGCCGGACCGGCCCCGAGACCTGAGCCCCCCGCGCTAGCCGCGGGGCGGCCGCCCCGGGGCGAGAGCGAGAGCGGATCCGTGTGGGTTGCACCCCACGGATCCGCCCTATGTGAAGGAGAAACGGCGTCATGCCGAAGCAGAAGACCCACAGCGGTTCCAAGAAGCGTTTCAAGGTGACCGGCTCGGGCAAGATCATGCGCGGCCAGGCCGGCATGCGCCACAACTTCGAGCGCAAGTCCTCGGAGTACACCCGGCAGCACACCGGCGAGGTCGAGGTCGCCAAGCCCGACGTCAAGCGCATCAAGCGGCTGCTCGGCCGCTGAGGCCCGCGGCGCATCGCCCCCCGACCTAGTTACTGAGCAGGAGATAGAACAATGGCACGCGTCAAGCGGGCAGTGAACGCCCAGAAGAAGCGCCGGGTCGTCCTCGAGCAGGCCAGCGGTTACCGCGGCCAGCGCTCGCGTCTGTACCGCAAGGCGAAGGAGCAGGTCACCCACTCCCTCGTCTACGCCTACCGGGACCGCAAGGACCGCAAGGGCGACTTCCGCCGGCTGTGGATCCAGCGCATCAACGCCGCGGTCCGCGCCGAGGGGATGACCTACAACCGCTTCATCCAGGGCCTGCACCTGGCGAACGTCGAGGTCGACCGCAAGATGCTGGCCGAGCTGGCCGTCAACGACGCCGAGGCCTTCCGCGCCCTCGTCGAGGTCGCCAAGAAGGCGCTGCCCTCGGACGTGAACGCGCCGAAGACCGCCGCGTAGGTCTGGCGAGTTCCAGCCCCACTTCGCCAGAACAGGCACGGTGAGCGAGCATGAGCGAGGCGAGTCCTGAGCTGTCCAACCCGCGCGCACCCCGCGCGGTGGCGGCCCGGCGGCTCGCCTCGCGGTCGTTCCGGGCCAAGCAGGAGCTGTTCCTGGCCGAGGGGCCGCAGGCGGTGCGCGAGGCCGCCGAGCTCGACGGGGTGCTCGTCGAGCTGTTCGCCACCGGCGAGGCCGCGGACCGGTACGGCGAGATCCTCGCCGCCGCCCGCAAACAGGGGTCGAAGATCACCATCGGGACCCCGGACCTGGTGGAGTCCCTCAGCGAGACGGTGACGCCGCAGGGCCTGATCGGCGTGTGCCGGTTCCTCGACGTCCCGCTGGAGTCGTTCCTGGCCGAGCGCACCCCCAAGCTGGTGGCGCTGCTGGCGCATGTGCGCGACCCGGGCAACGCCGGCACCGTGATCCGCTGTGCCGACGCCGCCGGCGCGGACCTGGTGATCGTGACCTCCGAGTCGGTCGACGTCTACAACCCCAAGGCGGTGCGGGCCTCGGCCGGCAGCCTGTTCCACGTCCCGGTGGCCGTGGGGGTCAGTGCGCAGCAGGCTGTCGACGCTCTGCGCGCGTCCGGTTTGAGGATCCTGGCCGCCGACGGCACGGGAGCCGCCGACCTGGACGACGAGCTCGACGCCGGCCGGCTGGCACAGCCCACCTGCTGGATGTTCGGCAACGAGGCCTGGGGTCTGCCCGAGGCGCTGCTGGGGCTGGCCGACGAGGCGGTCCGGGTCCCGATCCACGGCCGCGCCGAGAGCCTCAACCTGGCGACGGCGGCAGCAGTGTGCTTATATTCCTCTGCCCGGGCGCAACGCTGAGCGCGTCCTGCGCGAGTCCGCTGCGAGTCCGGAGGCGGTCAGGGTGGCGAATGGTTCGCCACCGTGGCCGGTGATCCGTCGGAGCGGAACGATGGGTCTGGCGGATCAACGGAAGGTGACGCCGAAGGCGCACAGCGCGACGAGTGGGCAGGCAGGAGGACTCCTCAGGTGACCGTTTCGGTCGGGGCACGCGGGACACGGGCCGGCATGCAGCTTTTCGCCGGGGCCCTGGACGGCCTGCTGGTGCCCGACGACCTGCCCGACGGGTTCGTCGCCGCCGACGACCAGGGTGTGGTCCGGGTCTTCAACCGGGCCGCCGAGAAGCTCACCGGGATCCGGGCCGACCAGGCCCTGGGACGTGCCTTCGACGAGGTGTTACCGCTTCGCACGATCGACGGCCGCGACTGGTGGCGCCTGACCGATCCTTATGGCGGCTTGAGCATAAGGACCGGCCACCCGGAGGCCCAGCTGTTCCTGCCGGAGGACTTCGGGCCGGACGCCGAGCCGGACGCCGCCGACCCCGAAGCCGGCACCGAGCTGCTGGTCACCGCGCGCTACCAGCGCCGCGACGGCCGCTCGACCCCGGTGACCGGCCTGGTGGTCTCGCTGCGCGGCACCCAGGCCCGGCGCCGGCGCGAGCGCCGGCAGTCCGATCTGATCGCGACCGTCGCGCACGAGCTGCGTTCCCCGCTGACCAGCGTGAAGGGCTTCACCGCGACCCTGCTGGCGCGCTGGGACCGGTTCACCGACGACCAGAAGCGGATGATGCTGCAGACCGTCGACGCCGACGCCGACCGCGTGGTGCGGCTGATCGCCGAGCTGCTGGACGTCGCGCGGCTGGATTCGGGCCGGATGGAGCTGCACCGGATCCCGGTCGACCTGCGCGCGCTGATCACCGATCAGGTGCGCGCCTGCGTGGCGCAGGGCGTGCCGGAGGAGACGTTCCGGATCCGGATCCCGCGCGGGCTCCCGGCCGTGGCCGCCGACCCGGACAAATTGCGTCAAGTACTGGCTAATCTTTTGGAAAACGCCGTGCGGCACGGTGGCGGGACTGTCACTATTGAGGCGCGGGCCGAAGACGACCGGCCCCGTCCTGACAGTCTCCACAGTGAAGGTGTGTCGAGCGTGGCGGTTGCGGTGAGCGATCAGGGTCCCGGGATCCCGGAGGACCAGCTCACACGCGTCTTCACCCGGTTCTGGCGGGGTGGCCGCAGGGGCGGGACCGGCCTTGGCCTGTCCATCGTGAAGGGCCTGGTCGAGGCCCACGGCGGCGTGGTGTCCGCCGGGAACGGTGCCGAGGGCGGCGCGCGGTTCCGATTTACCTTGCCCGTCGCGTAGGGCTGCTCTGGCAAGCAGGTCCCGCCGCGCGGGCTTCCTGGCGTTCCCGCATGGGCGCAATCTCTGTTCGTCCCGTGACCCCTCTAGACTCGGCGGGTAACCTCGCCGAGCTCGCGGGGCCACCAATCCATGGAGAAAACAACAGACATGTCGGCACCGAACAAGTCGTACGACCCGGTGGAAGTCGAGGCGGTGAAGCCCGACGAGGTCGCCCGCCACCGGGCCGACGCGCTGGCCGCGATCGCCGCCGCGGGCTCGCTGGACGAACTGCACCAGGTGAAGATCGCCGTGGCCGGCGACCGCGCCCCGCTGGCGCTGGCCAACCGGGAGATCGGCGCGCTGCCGCCGGCCGCCCGCGCCGAGGTCGGCAAGCGCATCGGCGAGGCCCGCGGGGCGGTGAAGAACGCGCTGGCCGCCCGGCAGCAGGAGCTGGAGACCGAGCGCGACGCGCGCGTCCTGGTCGAGGAGGCCGTGGACGTCACCCTGCCCTGGGACCGCACTCCGCGCGGCGCCCGCCACCCGCTGACCACGATCCAGGAGCGGATCGCGGACATCTTCGTGGCCATGGGCTACCAGGTGGTGGACGGCCCCGAGGTCGAGGCCGAGTGGTACAACTTCGACGCGTTGAACTTCCCGCCGGATCACCCGGTGCGCGACTTGCAGGACACGTTCTTCGTCGCCGGCAAGGAAGAGGGCGCGACCAGCGGGCTGGTGCTGCGCACCCACACCTCGCCGGTCCAGGCCCGCACCCTGCTGGCGCAGGGCGCGCCGGTCTACGCCGTCTCGCCGGGCCGCACCTACCGCACCGACGAGCTCGACGCCACGCACACCCCCGTGTTCAGCCAGATCGAGGGTCTGGCTGTCGACGAGGGCCTGACGATGGGCGACCTGAAGGGCACGCTGGACCACTGGGCCAACGCCATGTTCGGCGACGGTGTCCTGACCCGGCTGCGTCCGCACTTCTTCCCGTTCACCGAGCCCTCGGCCGAGGTCGACCTGCAGTGCTTCGTCTGCAAGGGCGCCTCGGTGGGCGACCCGGACAACCCGTGCCGCACCTGCGGCTCGGAGGGCTGGATCGAGTGGGGTGGCTGCGGCATGGTCAACCCGCGCGTGCTGATCGCCTGCGGGGTGGACCCCGAGCGCTACAGCGGGTTCGCCTTCGGGATGGGTCTTGAGCGGAGCCTGATGTTCCTGAACAACGTCCAGGACATGCGGGACATGATCGAGGGAGACGTGCGCTTCACGCTCCCGTTCGGGATGGAGATCTGATGCACGTCCCCTACTCCTGGCTGCAGGACTACGTCGTACTGCCGGACGGGACCACCGCGTTCGCGGTCGCGGACAAGCTGACCCAGACCGGCGGCGGCAAGCTGGAGACCATCGAGCGGGTCGGCGAGGGCCTGACCGGGCCGCTGGTCGTGGGCCGGGTCGCGGCGATCGAGGAGCTGACCGGGTTCAAGAAGCCGATCCGGCACTGCCAGGTCGTGGTCACCGCCGCGGCCGAGGGCCCGGGGTCGGCCGCGGATCCGCAGCTGATCGTCTGCGGCGCCCGCAACTTCGCGGTCGGCGACCACGTGGTGGTGGCGCTGCCGGGTGCGGTGCTGCCCGGCGACTTCCGCATCGCCGCGCGCAAGACCTACAGCCGGGACTCCAACGGCATGATCTGCTCGGCGCGCGAGCTGGGCATGGGCGAGGATCACGACGGCATCATCGTGCTGCCGGCCGACTCCCCCCTCGGCGCCGACGCGATCGCCTACCTGGGGCTGGACGACGAGGTCATCGAGTTCGAGGTCACCCCGGACCGCGGCTACACGCTGTCCCTGCGCGGGATCGCGCGGGAGGCCGCGACCGGGTTCGAGGTCCCGTTCCAAGACCCGGCGGCGCTCCAGGTGCCGGAGGCCGGCGCGAACGGGCACCCGGTCGTGGTCGAGGACCCGGTCGGCTGCGACGTGTTCGTGGCGCGGACCGTGACCGGCATCGACCCGCAGGCGCCCTCGCCGCTGTGGATGCAGCGCCGGCTGCAGATGTCGGGGATGCGGCCGATCTCGCTGATCGTCGACATCGCCAACTACGTGATGCTGGAGCTGGGCCAGCCGATCCACACCTACGACCGGGCCCGGCTGTCCGGGCCGATCGTGGTGCGGCGCGCGGCCGCCGGCGAGGTGCTGGAGACCCTGGACGGGGTCAAGCGGCAGCTGGAGGCCACCGACCTGCTGATCGTCGACGACTCCGGGCCGATCGGCCTGGCCGGCGTCATGGGCGGGGCCTCCACCGAGATCCACGACGGCTCCACCGAGGTCGTCGTCGAGGCCGCGCACTTCGAGGCCACCTCGATCGCCAAGAGCGCGCGGCGGCACAAGCTGTTCTCCGAGGCCTCCAAGCGCTTCGAGCGCGGCACGGACCCGGGCACGGCCGCCGCCGCGGCGCAGCGTGTGGTGGACCTGCTGGTCGAGCTGGCCGGGGGTACGGCGCTGGAAGGCGGCGTCACCGTGGTCGGACAGGTGGTCCGGCCGGCGCCGATCACGATCGCGTGGACGTACCCGGGCCGGGTGGCCGGGGTCGACTACACCCGTGAGGAGGTCGAGCGCCGGCTGACGCAGGTCGGCTGCGACCTGGCCCCGGCCGGGGACGCCGACCTGGTGGTCACCCCGCCGAGCTGGCGCCCGGACCTGCGGGACCCGAGCGACCTGGCCGAGGAGGTGATCCGGCTGGAGGGCTTCGACCGGCTGCCCTCCACGCTGCCCAAGGCCGCCGCCGGCACCGGCTACACGCACGAGCAGCGGATCCGCCGCCGGGTCGGCACGGCGCTGGCCTCGGCCGGCTACTCCGAGGTGATCGCCTACCCGTTCATCGGGCAGGCCGACCTGGACGCGCTCGGGCTTCCGGACAGCGACCCGCGGCGCAACACCGTCCCGCTGGCCAACCCGATCTCCGAGGAGCAGCCGTCGATGCGCACGACGCTGCTGCCGGGGCTGCTGGCGTCGCTGCGGCGCAACGTCGGCCGGGGCTCGGCGGACCTGGCGCTGTTCGAGCAGGGCCTGGTGTTCCGGCCGCGCAAGGACGCCGCCGCGATGGCGCCGCGCCTGACGGTCGAGCGCCGTCCGACCGATGAGGAACTGGCGCTGCTGGACGCCGCGCTTCCGGTGCAGCCGCGCCGCGTCGCGGTGGTGCTCTCCGGCCTTCGCGAGCCCGCGGGCTGGTGGGGCGCCGGGCGTCCGGCCGGCTGGCAGGACGCGGTCCAGGCCGCGCGGATCATCGCCGACGCGTGCCGGGTCGAGCTGGAGGTCACCCAGGACCAGCACGAGCCCTGGCACCCGGGCCGCTGCGCCCGGCTGGCGGTCAACGGCCGCCTGGTCGGACACGCCGGCGAGCTGCACCCGCGGGTCGTGGCCGACCTCGGCCTGCCGCCGCGCACCGCCGCGATGGAGCTGGAGCTGGACCGGATGATCCCGGCCGAGGAGGTCCTGACGCAGGCCCCGAGCATCTCCGCGATGCCGGTCGCCACCCAGGACGTCGCGCTGGTCGTGGACGCCGCGGTCGCCGAGCACGAGGTCGAGGCGGCGCTGCGCGAGGGTGCCGGTGCGCTGCTGGAGTCGGTGCGGCTGTTCGACGTCTACACCGGCGAGCGGATCGGGCAGGGGCGCAAGTCGCTGGCCTTCGCGCTGCGCTTCCGCGCGCCGGACCGGACGCTGACCGCCGAGGAGGCCAGCGCGGCCCGGGACAGCGCGGTGGCGCTGGCCGGGACGCGGACCGGGGCGGTGCTGCGGTCGTAGGGGGCTGAGAGGGTTTGGCGAAGCCGGGTTTCCCACGGGAGTGGGGGACCCGGCTTCGTGCGTGCTCGGGGGCGTTCGGGGCTCGGCAGTGCTCGAAATTCGGCAGTGCCTGACGCCCCGGCAGCGCGCGAGACTCAGCGGCGCTTTGAGCTCAGCGGCGTCTTGAGCTCAGCGGCGCTCGAAGCTCAGCAGCGTCGCGGGCTCGGCCGGCGCCGGCGCGTCGGGATCGGCCGCGACGGCCCGCTCCAGGCGCTCGAAGCCGGTCGCGGTCTCCTCGGGGGTGAAGTGGCCGAAGATCGTGTGGGTGCGCAGCCGCAGCCGGTCGAGCATCTCGCGGTAGGTGCCCGGGGAGGGCTCGCTGAAGGGGCCGAAGGTGCGCACGCGCCAGCCGGCGGAGGTGAAGGTCTCGATGACCTCGTGCAGCGGCGGGAACAGCACCGCGTCCTTCTCGAAGCCGTTCGGGAAGTGCTCGAGCCACCAGATCCAGGGCATCTGGTCGCCGTAGCCGGAGCGGATGATCAGCCGGCCGCCGGGCCGGACGGCGCGGGCCAACTCGCGCGCGGCCTTCGGTTTGTCCTGGACGTGGTGCCAGGACAGCAGCATTACGGCGTAGTCGGCGCTGGCGTTGGGCACCGGGATGTCCTCGGCGGAGCCGGCGAGGTAGCGGACATCAGGGTGCTGGGACTGCGACAGCGCCACCTCGCGCATGCGCACCGACGGCTCGATCCCGGTCACCGGCCCGAAGGCGGCCGCCAGGGAGGGTGCGAACCTGCCCGTCCCGGAACCGACGTCCAGTCCGGCCAGCGGACGCCCCTTGGGCAGCAGGGCGCTGAAAGCCCCGATCCACGCACCCATCTGCTCCTCGGTGAGCGCACGGCCGCGGGCGTAGTCCTGGTACTGCTCCGTGTCGTAGTTCGTCCGTCGCATCGCACAGGCTCCTTTGTATCGTCTCGATGTATCGGCCCGATACATCGAGACGATAGGACGCGGCCGATGCCGAGCGCAAGATCTCCCGGAGATTCCGTCAGATCACTGACACCAGATGTCAGGGGAGGGGGGCCAAGGTGGAGCCATGACCACGACCGAGAACCTGATCGACGACGGCCGCCACGACTTCGACTTCCTGGCCGGAACCTGGAAGGTCGAGCACCGCAAACTCGCCGCCATGGCCGACCCGGAGTGCGACGAGTGGGTGGAGTTCGAGGGGGTGCAGTGGATGCGCCAGACCCTCGGCGTGCTGGGCAACGTCGACAACCTCACCATCGAGAAGATGCCCGACGGAAGCAGCTTCGAAGGGATGTCGCTGCGCCTGTTCAACCCCGAGACCGGCGAGTGGAGCATCTGGTGGGCCTCCACCAGGGCCCCCGGCCGGCTCGACCCGCCGGTCGTCGGACGGTGGGAGGGCACGCACGGCGTCTTCCGCTGCCAGGACACCATCGACGGCAAGCCGATCGAGGTGCGCTACGACTGGGATGTGTTCGACGCCGACAGCGCGCAGTGGGAGCAGTCGTTCTCGTTCGACGGCGGCCAGAGCTGGGTGCGCAACTGGCGGATGTCGTTCTCGAGGCTCTCGCGTGCCGTGGGGGCGGGGGCTTAGCTGTTTGGGCGTTTGGCGGCTTAGACGGACGCGATGTGCTCGTCTTCGCCGACCGGTTCCTCGAACCGCGCGAAGAAGTCTTGGAGCATCTCAGGGGTAACCATCAGGGCGTTGGCGTCGTCGCGGCTGTTGCGCTCGGTCAGGCGGCGTAGTAGCTCGGCGGGGTCCACCTTCAGGTAGATCAGGCGCCAGCGGCCGCCGGCGTCGTGGACCAGCTGCTTGTACGCCTCTCGCTCCGCGCGCAGCCACAGGCCGTAGTCCAGCACGACCGAGCGTCCCGCCCGGACCGCCTCGGCCAGGCGGGCCCGGACGTCTCGGAGTACCGGCGCCTCGCGCTGCCGGTACTCGTGCTCGGGGTAGTCGACGCCGTGGCGGCCGTGGCGCGCGAAGACCTCCTCGTCGACCGACAGCCGCAGGACGCCTTCGGCTTCCAAGCGGCGTGCGTAGGTGGTCTTGCCGGACCCGGGGAGCCCGGCCAGGAGGTACACGACGGGGCCGTCCGCCGCGTCGGTGGTCATCGCGCCGGGCTGCTCGGGCTGCCCGACCTGCTCAGCCTGCCCGACCTGCTCAGGGGGTGATCCAGTGCTGGTTCAGCCCCGACTCCCCGGGCGCCTCCGGCTCCGTGTGGGCCTCGCGTTCCAGGCGGTAGCCCAGGCGGCGGGGGATCGCGGCGCTGCGGACGTTCGCGGCGTCGCAGTGGATCTCCACGCGCTCCACGCCGGGCAGGGAAAGGGCGATGTCGGTGACCCGGGCGGTGGCGCGGGTCATCACGCCGCGGCCGGTGGCGTCGGTGCGCAGCCAGTAGCCGATCTCCAGGCCGCCGGGGCCGATCCGGTCCATCAGACCGATGGTGCCGATCAGGTGGTCGCCGGCGTCCACGATCAGCCAGTTGAACGTGGTCTGCGCGCTCCAGCCGGTCTCGGAGCGCTCGATGAACCCCTGCTGGGAGGCGAGCTCCACCGGCTCGGTGCACCACGGCATCCACGGGTGCAGCTCGGCGAAGCTGGCCTTCACGGCCGCGTGCAGGGCCTGGGCGTCCTCGGAGGTGGGACGGCGCAGGTGGAACCCGTCCAGGTCGACGGTGTCCGGGGGCACGACGCCCGGCGCGAGGGCCTTGGCGGGTTCAGCGGGTGGGGTCATACGTCGTGATCTTTGCGCTGGGATCAGCCCTCCGCAAGGGTTTTCCACTGCCCGTTGCGCGACAGCAGGTCATAGTGCCGTGACTGCGTGTCCCATCGGGTCGACACAGCGCGGTCGGCGTCGGGGACGATTCACCGGGTTCTTGCGCCGCGCAGTCGCCGCGCAAGCCAAACGCAAGCACGCCCACGGAGAATTGATGACAACCAGGGAACACCAACGGGACCTGGTAGGGGAGGGTTCCACCGGATCCGCATCGGGGGTCGGGGGGACCAGGGGGGCCTGAGCACGCGGTCTGCCCGTCGTGGGGCGGCGGGCAGACCGCGGTTTGCGGTCGTGTTCCGGGTCGGCCGGTCGGAGGGGGCTGGCCGAATCGGGGTGGCGGCGCGGCTCAGGCTATGGAGTCCTATGGCGTCCTATGGCGTTGCAGTGTCCGGCGTGTGGGGCGTATCAGCGGTGTTCGTTGCGTCCGCCGCGTCGGTCGTATCCGGCTCGGCGATCTCGGCGATCGACTGCGCGAGATCTGCGGCGTAGCCGTGGCGTCCGAGCGCCAGGAAGATCTCGCGCGCCTCGGACCACGCGCAGCGCGCACGGTCTTTCTGTTCCAGGAGCGCGAGTGCTTCGCCCAGCGCCCACAGCGCGTAGCCCTCGCCGTCGCGGTTGCCGATCGAGCGGTGGAGCTCCAGTGCCTTGTCGATGCAGGGGACGCCTTCCTCGGCGCGCCCGTTCTTCGCGTGCAGCTTGCCGAGGTTGCCCCAGGCGATGGCCAGGCGCGGGGTGTCGCCGACGGCCTCGGCCGCGGCCAGCAGCCGCGGGTACAGCGCCAGCGCCGCCTCCGGATTCCCCGAGTCCCGCAGCGCCTCGGTCAGCGCGAGCATCACCGACACCTGCAGGCTCGACAGCAGTGGGGCCGCCGGCAGCGCGTCGAGCTCGGCCAGCGAGTCGGTCAGCCGCTCGGCGGCCTCGGCGGGCCGGCCGCTCTGCGCCAGGGTGATCGCCGCGTTGATCCGCGCCTGCGCCACGCGTTCGGCGAGCCCGGCCGACTCGTAGTGCGGAACGGCCTCGGCGAACGTCGCGATCGCCTCGTCGAAGCGCCCGAGCGCGCCGTAGACGATGGCCAGGCTGTTCAACTGCACGCCGGCCACCTCCGGCTCGCCGAGCTCGACCGCCGCCTCGACGCCGGCCCGCAGAGGTTCCTCGAGCTCTTCGACGCGGCCCCGGATGCGGAAGCCGTGCAGCAGGACCAGCGGGAGCGCGGCGGCCGTCGCGTGGTCGCCGTGCGCCGCGGCCGCGGCGGCGGCTTCGAGCAGACCGGCCGACTCGCGGTCGAACCAGTCGCCGGCCTCCGGCAGGTCGGCGAACGGCGCGGGGGAGGCATCGGGGATCCAGGCCTCCCACGCGAGCTTCGGCCGGTTCGGGTCGAACAGCCGGTCTGCCGCGGCAGCCCCGGCCACACACCACGACGTCCAGCGCCGCACGGCCTCATCGCGTGCCTGCTCAGTGTCGGTGGCTGCCGCGTGCTCCCGTGCGAGCTCCTGGATGAGGGGATGGAACGCGAACCGGTCCGACGCAGTCGCCTCCAGCAGCGAGACCTGCACCAGGTGTTCCACGGCCGAGTCGGCGTCGAACTCGTCCAGGCCCAGCGCCGCGGCGGCGGCCGGCAGACTGAAGCGTTCGCCGCCGATCAGGCTCAGCAGGCGGAAGGCCCGGGCCAGGTCGACGTCGCGGCCGGCGGCGCCGTAGTTGAGCGCGAGGTAGCTCTCCTCCAGGGGCCGGCGCAGTGCTGAGTGCTCGGTCTGAGCTGCGGCGATGTCGTCCTTGTCGTTGTAGCTCCCGTTGTAGCTCCGGTTGTAGTTCTCGTTGTGGTTCGGGTTGGGGTTCGGGTCCGAGTCCGGGTCCGAATTCGGCGCGGACTGCAGCGCGTCGATCCCCTCCAGCCGCTGCCCGACCGCCTCAAGCCGCGCCACCAGCGATGCGATGCTCCGTCCCCGCCGCTGCGCCAGCCGCGCACCGCAGATCCGCAGCGCGATCGGCAGCCCGCCGCACGCCTCGACCAGGCGCGCCACCGCCTCCGGCTCGGACTGGGCCCGCTCGGCGCCGATGATGCGCCCGAGCATCGCCGCGGCCTGGTCGGCGGGCAGCCGTCCCAGCTCCACCGGCACCTGCCCGGCCAGCCCCGGCAGCCGCCGCCGGCTGGTGACCACCACGGCGGCCGGCGCGCTGGCCGGCAGCAGACGCCGGATCTGCGCCGGGTCGGTGGCGTCGTCCAGCACCAGCAGGACCCGGCGATCGGCCAGGGTGCTCCGGAGCAACGCGGTGCGCCGGTCCGGGTCGCCGGGGATGTCGGTGACGCCCACCGCCCGTAGTACCTCGGCGACCAACTCGGCCGGACGCCGGGGCGCGCGCAGTCCGCCGAGCCGCAGGAACACCTGGCCGTCCGGGAACTCCGACCGAAGGCGCTGCCCGAGGTGGACCGCGAAGGAGGTCTTGCCGATGCCGCCGGGCCCGGTGACCACTACGACCGCAGGCGCGTCACCGGGTTCGGGCTTCGTGAGTACCTCGGTGAGGGCGGTCAGTTGCTCCTCGCGTCCGGTGAAGTCCGGAAGGTCGGCCGGCAGCAGACGCGGCGCGTCGGGCCGGTCGTCGTCCTCGCGCAGGATCTCCAGGAACGCGGCCTTCAGCTGCTCCCCGGGTTCGATCCCGGCTTCCTCGACCAGCACCCGTCGCACGCGCTGGTACTCGGTCAGCGCCTCGGCCCGCCGTCCGTCCGCTGCCAGTGCGCCGAGCAGCAGCGCCGCCGGCCGCTCCCGGAACGGGTTCTCCGCGACCAGAACCCGTAGTTGCGGGATGACCGCCGCCGCTCGCCCGAGTCCGACCTCGGCCTCGAACAACTCCTCGCGGGTCAGCAGTTCCTGCTCGTCCCAGTACCGGACGGCGTCGTCACGCCACGGCCCGCTCGGCACGTCCGCCAACGGCGCGCCCCGCCACAACGCCAGCGCCTCGGTGTAGTTCTCGGTCGCGCTTTGCAGGTCCCCGCGCGTCACCGCCACCCGCGCGCGCTCGCGCAAAGCGCGAAAGACGTCGATGTCCAGTTCCCCGTCGTGCAGCTCGACGGTGTACCCGGAGCTGTGCGTGCGCACCCGGTCGCCGAGCGGCCCCAGCGCGGCGCGCAGCCGGCTCAAGTAGCTGTGCAGCGTGCCGGCGGCCCCGGCGGGCGGCTCCAGGTTCCAGACCTGTTCGGCCAGCTCGGTGGCGGCGATGGCGCGCGGGGCCGTGAGCAGCAGTGCGGCCAGCACCGCACGCTGCCGCGCGGCCGCGACGGGGCGCGGTCCGGAAGGGTCCTCGATCAGCAGCGGACCCAGGATGCCGAACCGTGTGCCTGACATGGGAACGGACAGTATTGGACCGGACATAGCCCGGGCAATTCCGGGGCGGCGGGGTTCGGCGGCGGTGGTTCGGCTTCGAGGCGCTGGACCACGCGCGTCCCCCGATCGGCGCACTCCCGGCGCACGCCGGAGGCAGCCCGCCAAAGCTGGAGGCGCGCTGTCCGTGCGTTATCCGTGCGCTGTCCGGGAGACGAGACGCGCTTTGCATACAGTTTCCGTATTCCGTATTCTCATGCACATGACCTACACGGCGGCGGTGGCCGGGGCGACCGGCTACGCGGGTGGCGAGCTGCTCAGGCTTCTCCTGGCCCACCCGGATTTCCAGATCGGCGCGCTCACCGCGGGCTCCAGTGCCGGATCGCGCCTGGGCGAGCACCAGCCGCACCTCGCGCCGCTGGCCGACCGCGTCGTCGCCGACACCACCGCCGAGGTGCTGGCCGGCCACGACGTCGTCTTCCTCGCGCTGCCGCACGGCCAGTCCGCGGCCATCGCCGAGGCCCTGGGCCCGGACACCCTGATCGTCGACTGCGGCGCCGACTACCGCCTGGCCGACGAGCAGGCCTGGACCCGGTACTACGGCTCGGCGCACGCCGGGACCTGGCCCTACGGTCTGCCCGAGCTGCCCGGGGCGCGCGCCGCGCTCACCGGCGCCAAGCGGGTCGCCGTCCCGGGGTGCTTCCCGACGGTCTCCTCGCTGGCCCTGGCCCCGGCCCTCGGCGCCGGGCTGGTCGAGCCGGACGTGGTCGTGGTCGCGGCCACCGGGACCTCCGGCGCCGGCAAGTCCTTGAAGCCGAACCTGCTCGGCTCGGAGATCATGGGCAACGTCGCGGCGTACAACATCGCCGGCGTGCACCGGCACACCCCCGAGATCGCGCAGAACCTCGGCGCGGTCGCCAGCGAGAAGGTCACCGTGTCCTTCACCCCGGTGCTGGTTCCGATGCCCCGCGGCATCCTGGCCACCTGCACCGCGAAGGTGAAGCCCGGCGTCAGCGCCGAGCAGCTGCGCGAGGCCTACCTCAAGGCCTACGACGACGAGCCGTTCGTGACCGTCCTGCCGCCCGGCCGGCTGCCCACCACCGCCGCGGTCCTGGGATCGAACAACGTGCAGATCCAGGTGGCGCTCGACGAGGACTCCGGCCGGGCCGTGATCATCGGCGCGATCGACAACCTGACCAAGGGCACGGCCGGTGGCGCCGTGCAGTGCGCGAACCTCGCGCTCGGGCTGCCGGAGGGCGCCGGTCTGAGCACCGTGGGGATCGCGCCGTGAACCCGAACACCACAACTGCAGACAACGTGGGAGCTGAGCAATGAGTGTCACCTCCGCCAAAGGCTTCCGGGCCGCGGGGATCGCAGCCGGGATCAAGGCCTCGGGCAACCCGGACCTCGCCCTGGTCGTCAACGACGGCCCGCTGAGCGCCGCCGCCGGCGTCTTCACCTCCAACCGCGTCAAGGCCGCCCCGGTGGTGTGGTCCGAGCAGGTGCTCAAGGGCGGTGCGGTCAAGGCCGTGGTCCTGAACTCCGGCGGCGCGAACGCCTGCACCGGTTCGGCCGGGTTCCAGGACACGCACAAGACCGCCGAGGAGAGCGCCGCGCTGCTTCAGGCCTCGGCCGCGGAGGTCGCCGTGTGCTCCACCGGCCTGATCGGCGTCCGGCTGCCGATGGACGCGCTGCTGTCCGGTCTGAAGACCGCCACCGGGGCACTCGCCGCCGATGGAGGTCCGGCGGCGGCGACCGCGATCATGACCACAGACACCGTCGCCAAGACCGCCGAGGCCCGGGGCAGCGGCTACGTCGTCGGCGGGATGGCCAAGGGTGCCGGGATGCTGGCTCCGGGCCTGGCCACGATGCTCGTCGTACTCACCACCGACGCCGTGGCCGATGCCGCGACGCTGGACGGCGTGCTGCGCGCCGCCACGAACGTCACCTTCGACCGGGTGGACTCCGACGGCTGCATGTCCACCAACGACACCGTCCTGTTGCTGGCCTCCGGTGCCTCCGGGACCACCCCGGACCCGGACGAGTTCCAGGCCGCCGTCACCACCGTGTGCGCGGACCTGGCGCGCCAGCTCGTCGGCGACGCCGAGGGCGCCACCAAGGACATCGCCGTGGAGGTAGTACGGGCCGCCACCGAGGAGGAGGCGGTTCAGGTGGCCAAGGCGGTCACCCGCAGCAACCTGTTCAAGTGCGCGATGTACGGCAACGACCCGAACTGGGGCCGGGTGCTGTCCGCCGTAGGTACCACCGATGCGACCTTCGAGGCCGACCAGCTGTCGGTGGCCATCAACGGCGTCTGGGTCTGCCGCGACGGCGGCGTGGGGGAGGACCGCGACCTCGTCGACCTCACCGGCCGCGAGGTCAAGGTCACCGTGGACCTGGCCGCCGGTACTACCTCGGCGACCGTCTGGACCAACGACCTGACGCCCGGGTACGTCCACGAGAACTCGGCGTACTCCTCGTGAGCACGGTTCAGAGCGCCGGGGCGACCCACGCCCGCAAGCACGAGGCCCTGGCCAAGGCCGGCATCCTCACCGAGGCCCTGCCGTGGCTGTCGGCCCTGCACGGCAAGACCCTCGTGGTGAAGTTCGGCGGCAACGCCATGATCGACGAGGAGCTTCAGGCCGCCTTCGCCAAGGACATCGTCTTCCTGCGCTATGCCGGGCTGCGCCCCGTTGTAGTACATGGCGGAGGTCCGCAGATCAACGCCCAGCTGAACCGCCTCGGGATCGAGCACCGCTTCGCCGGGGGCCTGCGGGTCACCACCGACGAGACCATGGACGTGGTCCGCATGGTCCTCACCGGCCAGGTGCAGCGCGACATCGTCGGCCTGATCAACACCCACGGCCCGTTCGCCGTCGGGATGTCCGGCGAGGACGCCGACACGCTCAAGGCCGTCAAGCGGCACGCGGTCGTCGACGGCGAAGCCGTGGACATCGGCCGGGTCGGCGACATCGAGGCCGTCAACCCCGGCGCGATCAACGCCCTGCTGGACGACGGTCGCATCCCCGTCGTGTCCTCCATCGCGCGCGCCGCCGACGGCACCGGCGTCTACAACGTCAACGCCGACACCGCCGCCGCGGCGCTGGCCGTCGGGCTCGGCGCGGAGAAGCTGGTGGTCCTCACCGACGTCGAGGGCCTGTTCGCGGACTGGCCGACCTCGGACGAGGTGATCAGCCGGCTGTCCGCCGACGAGCTCGCCGAGTTGCTGCCGACGCTGTCCAGCGGGATGGTGCCGAAGATGGAGGCCTGCCTGCGGGCCGTGCGCGGGGGAGTGCCGCGCGCCCACGTGCTGGACGGCCGGGTGCCGCACGCGCTGTTGCTGGAGGTCTTCACCGACGAGGGGATCGGAACGATGGTGGTGCCGGCATGAACGCCGTAGCGAGGACGGAGCAGGGACACCCAGAGCAGGGACATCCGGAGCACGGCCACGCCGAGCAGCTCGGCGATGACGCTCTGCCGGTCGTCGAGCCCGGATACGGCCAGGCCTGGACCGAGCGCTACGGCTCGGCGCTGATGAACACCTTCGGCACCCCGCAGAAGGTGCTCGTACGGGGCGAGGGCGTCTACGTCTGGGACGCCGACGGCCGCCGCTACCTGGACCTGCTGGCCGGCATCGCGGTCAACGCCCTGGGCCACGCGCACCCGCTGATCGTGCAGGCCGTCACCACCCAGCTGACCACCCTGGGCCACATCTCCAACTTCTTCGCCTCCGCGCCGCAGATCGTGCTGGCCGAACGGCTGGTGGAACTGCTCGGCCAGGCCAACGACACCGACGCCCGGGTGTTCTTCTGCAACTCCGGCGCCGAGGCCAACGAGGCCGCGTTCAAGGCCGCCCGGCGTACCGGCCGCACCAAGATGGTCTCCACCGAGGGCTCCTTCCACGGCCGGACCATGGGCGCGCTGGCCCTGACCGGCAAGGCGGCGATCCGCGAGCCGTTCGAGCCGCTGCCGGGCGAGGTGGCCTTCGTGCCCTACGGCGACGTCGCGGCACTGGAAGCGGCGATCGACGACCAGACCGCGGCCTTCATCGTCGAGCCGATCCAGGGCGAGAAGGGCGTCGTCCCGGCCGGCGCCGGCTACCTGCGGGCCGCCCGCGAGATCACGTCCCGGCACGGCGCGCTGCTGATCATCGACGAGGTGCAGACCGGCATCGGCCGCACCGGCAAGTGGTTCGGGCACAGCGGCACCGGCGTGGTACCGGACCTGGTCACCCTCGCCAAGGGGCTCGGCGGCGGCATGCCGATCGGCGCCTGCGTGGGCCTGGGCGCCGCGGCGACCCTGCTCGGCCCCGGCCAGCACGGCTCCACCTACGCCGGCAACCCGGTCGCCTGCGCCGCGGGCCTGGCCGTGCTGCACGCGATCGAGCGGGACGACATCATGGCCAACGTCCGCGCCGTCGGCGCGCACCTCACCGCCGGTGTCAATGCCTTGAACCATCCGGCCGTCGCCGGGGTCCGGGGCGAGGGCCTGCTGCTGGCGATCATGCTGAACGGCCCGTACTCCGCGGAGGTCGCCAAGGCCGCGCTGGAGGCCGGGTTCATCATCAACGCCCCGGCCCCGGACGCCATCCGCCTGGCCCCGCCGCTGATCCTCACCACCGCCCAGGCCGACGAGTTCCTGAGCGCGCTGCCCGCCCTGCTCGACGCCGCCGCCACCAACGCCGCCACCGGCGCCGCCACCCCGAAGGACGCCTGAACCATGGTCCGCCACTTCCTCCGCGACGACGACCTGAGCCCCGCCGAGCAGGCGCGGGTCCTGGAGCTGGCGCGCGTCTTCAAGAAGGCGCCGCTGGAGCACCAGGTGCTGGCCGGGCCGCGGGCGGTCGCCGTCATCTTCGACAAGCCCTCCACCCGCACCCGGGTCTCCTTCAGCGTCGGCATCGCCCAGCTCGGCGGCTACCCGCTGGTCATCGACTCCGGGAACAGCCAGCTGGGCCGCGGCGAGGAGATCGCCGACACCGCCCGGGTGCTGGAGCGGCAGGTCGAGGCGATCGTGTGGCGGACCTTCAGCCAGGCGCGCATCCAGGAGCTCGCCGCGGCCTCCTCGGTACCGGTCGTCAACGCCCTGACCGACGACTTCCACCCCTGCCAGATCCTGGCCGACCTGCAGACGGTGCTGGAGCACAAGGGGCACCTGGCCGGGCTCACCATGACCTACGTCGGCGACGCCGCCAACAACATGGCGAACTCCTACCTGCTCGGCGGCGCCACGGCCGGCATGCACGTGCGCGTCAGCGGCCCGGCCGAATACCTGCCGCGCCCGGACATCGTCGCCGACGCCGAGGCCATCGCCGCGGCCACCGGCGGCTCGGTCCTGGTCACCACCGACCTGGCCCTGGCCTGCGCCGGAGCCGACGTCCTGGTCACCGACACCTGGGTCTCGATGGGGCAGGAGGAGGAGAAGGCGGCGCGCGCCGAGATCTTCAAGCCCTACGCTCTCGATGAGGCCGCACTGGCGCTCGGTGCCCCGGACGCGATAGTCCTTCACTGCCTTCCGGCGTATCGGGGCTATGAGATAGCGGCTTCGGTGATCGACGGCCCGCAGAGCGTGGTGTGGGACGAGGCTGAGAACAGGCTCCACGCCCAGAAGGCCCTGCTAGCTTTCCTGTTGGAGTCCTCCGCATGAGCGAAGCCACCGTCCCGCAGACCCGCACCGCCCGCCACCAGCGGATCGCCTTGCTGCTGGAGCGGCACTCCGTCCGCTCCCAAGCTGAGCTGGGCCGGCTGCTCGGCGAGGACGGCCTGTCGGTCACCCAGGCGACGCTGTCGCGGGACCTGGACGAACTCGGCGCGGTCCGGGTGCGCGACGGTGCCGGCAACCTGGTCTACGCGATCCCGGCCGAGGGCGGCGACCGCACCCCGGTGGCCGCGCAGCCCGAGCCGGTGTTCGAGCACCGGCTGCACCGGCTGCTGGGCGAGCTGCTGGTCAGCGCCGAGGCCTCGGCGAACCTGGTGGTGGTGCGTACGCCGCCGGGCGCGGCGCAGTTCCTGGCCAGCGCCTTCGACAAGGCCCCGATCCCGGAGATCCTGGGCAGCATCGCCGGCGACGACACGGTGCTGCTGATCAGCCGGGCCGCCGACGGCGGCGCGGCGCTGGCCGCGAAGCTGCTGTCCGCGGCCGAGAACTGACTTTCCTGACAGGCTTCACAGACCCCACTTTCGAAACGGCGAGGAACATGAGCAACCCGGCACCCAAGTCGCAGCTTTGGGGCTCCCGCTTCTCCGGCGGACCGTCCGAGGCACTGGCCGCACTGTCGGCCTCGGTGCACTTCGACTGGCGCCTGGCGCAGTACGACCTGGCCGGCTCGCGCGCCCACGCCCGCGTCCTGAACCGCGCCGGGCTGCTGAGCGCGGACGATCTGGCCGCGATGCTGGCCGGCCTGGACGCGCTGGAGGCCGACGTGGTCTCCGGGGCGTTCGTGCCCACGGTCGCCGACGAGGACTGCCACACCGCGCTGGAGCGCGGCCTGATCGAGAAGCTCGGCGCCGAGCTCGGCGGCCGGCTGCGGGCCGGCCGGTCGCGCAACGACCAGATCGCCACGCTGGGCCGGATGTTTTTGCGCGACCACGCGCGGCAGATCGCCTCCCTGGTGGCCGATCTGGAGCAAGCGCTGATCTCCCAGGCCTCGGCGCACCGGGAGGTGGCCATGCCCGGCCGCACCCACCTGCAGCACGCGCAGCCGGTGCTGTTCGCGCACCACGTCCTGGCCCACGCCCAGGCGCTGTCCCGGGACGCCCAGCGGCTGCGGGACTGGGACAAGCGGGCAGACGTCTCGGCCTACGGCTCCGGCGCGCTGGCCGGCTCCACGCTCGGGCTGGACCCCGAGGCCGTCGCCGCCGACCTCGGCTTCTCGGCCAGCGCCGCGAACTCCATCGACGGCACCGCCTCGCGCGACGTGTTCGCCGAGTTCGCGTTCATCACCGCGATGATCGGGATCGACGTCTCCCGGATCGCCGAGGAGATCATCTTGTGGACCACGAAGGAGTTCTCCTTCGTGACCCTGGACGACGCCTTCGCCACCGGCTCCTCGATCATGCCGCAGAAGAAGAACCCGGACATCGCCGAGCTCGCGCGCGGCAAGTCCGGCCGGCTGATCGGGAACCTGACCGGCCTGCTGGCCACCCTCAAGGCCCTGCCGCTGGCCTACAACCGGGACCTGCAGGAGGACAAGGAGCCGGTGTTCGACTCGGTCGACACCCTGGAGGTGCTGCTGCCGGCCTTCACCGGGATGATCGCCACCATGCGGGTGCACGGCGACCGGATGGCGGCACTGGCCCCCGAGGGCTTCTCGCTGGCCACGGACGTCGCCGAGTGGCTGGTCCGGCAGGGCGTGCCGTTCCGGGTCGCGCACGAGGTGGCCGGCAGCTCGGTGCGGTACTGCGAGCAGCGCGACATCACCCTGGAGGACCTGACGGACGAGCAGCTCGCGGAGATCTCGCCGCTGCTGACCCCGAACGTGAAGAGCGTGCTGAGCGTCGAGGGCTCGCTGGCCTCGCGCGACGGCCGCGGCGGCACGGCACCCAAGCGCGTCGCCGAGCAGCTGGAGGCGCTGGTGGCGGACGTCGCGGCGCAGCGGGAGTGGGCCGGGGCACTGAGCGCGCGCTGACGACTTCACGCCGAATGCGTCGCTGAGAGTAGTCTTCCAGCGACGCATTCGGCCATGCTGTGAGGCGTTTCTTTCGCGGAGGGGGAGTGTGCTTTGCGGACAAAGGGGCGCGGGGGTGATCACGGCGACTGGGACGACGTCCCGCGCGAGCCGTGGTCGGAGGTGGCACCGCGGCTGTGGATGGGCGGCCATGAGTACATCGCCGGGGACGGGGTCTGGACGACGGCTGTCGTGGCCGACCAGTTCGACGTCGTGTACAGCCTGCACTTCAGGGAGGGGTACGGGCCGGGTTCCGGGATCGAGCACCATGTGCTGGAGGTGCCGGACGACGTGCTGACCGCGCGGCAGATCCGCGCCGTCGACGTGTTCGCGGCCTCGGCGGCCCTGGACTACGCCGCCGGGCGGCGGGTGCTGGTGCGGTGCCGGGCCGGGATGAACCGGTCGGGGTTGGTCGTCGCGGAGGTGCTTATACGCAGCGGCTATACGGCGTCCGACGCTATAGCGCTGATCCGGAAGCACCGTGCGCCGGGAGCGCTTAACAACGTGACGTTTGTGGCGTACCTGGAGACGGGCTTAGGGCTCTCGGCGGAGTTGTCCGCGCTGGGGACCGGTAGCTGACGCGCAGTAGCTGACGGGTCCGGTTTCCGCTGAAGGCCGTGGGTGGTGCGTGATTGACTCGTTGCATGCCTGTCCTGCCGCGCTCGTTCTTCTCCCGCCCCTCTCAGGACCTCGCTCCGGACCTTCTGGGGTGTCTGCTGGTTCGGGACAGTGCGGAAGGCCGTCGTGTCCTGCGCATTACTGAAGTCGAGGCGTACGCAGGTCCCCTGGATCCGGCTTCCCACGGCTATAGAGGGAGGACTCCGCGGACCGAAGTGATGTTCGGGCCTCCGGGGTTCCTGTACGTGTACTTCACGTATGGCATGCACTACTGCATCAACTTCGTCTGTAGTCCCGACGGGGAGTGCTCAGCGGTTCTCATCCGTGCCGGGGAGATCGTGGAAGGGGCCGATCTGGCGCGCGCTGCGCGGATCGGCTCCTCCGACCGGGATCTCGCACGCGGTCCGGCGCGACTCACCAAGGCGTTGGGGCTGGGACGGGAGGACAACGGACTCGACCTGTGCGACGGCGGTCCGTTGACGGTACTGGCGCGGGAGTCCTCCGACTTCACTGTGGCCACCGGGCCGCGGGTGGGCGTGTCCTCCGCTGCGGAAATCCCTTGGCGGTTCTGGATTCAGGGGGACAAGACGGTCAGTGCGTATAAGGCGCACAAGCCGAAGGTCCGTGCCGCCACGTCGTCCTGAGTCCGGAACGCGTTCGCACGTACGGTGTCCGATACGGCAGGCTGGTGTCCGACACCGACCACCCACTAGCGATGACCGTGAGGGATAACCGTGACCGACATCGTCGAGGACCTGAAGTGGCACGGGCTGCTGGCCCTGTCCACCGATGAGGACGCGTTGTGTAAAGCGTTCGCCGACGGGCCGGTCACCTTCTATGTGGGTTTCGACCCGACCGCGCCCAGCCTGCACTTCGGCAACCTGGTCCAGATGATCGCCGCCCGGCGCCTCCAGGAGGCCGGCCACATCCCGCTGATCCTGGTCGGCGGCTCGACCGGACTGATCGGCGACCCCAAGCCGAACGCCGAGCGCACGCTGAACAGCAAGGAGACGGTCGCGGAGTGGGTCGAGAAGATCCGCGAGCAGGTCTCCCGGTTCATCTCCTTCGAGGGCGCCAACGCGGCCCGGGTGGTGAACAACCTGGACTGGACCGCCCCGATGACCGCGATCGACTTCCTGCGGGACATCGGTAAGCACTTCCGGGTCGGGAAGATGCTGTCCAAGGACGCGGTGAGCGCACGGCTGAACTCCGAGGCCGGAATCAGCTACACGGAGTTCAGCTACCAGATCCTCCAGGGCCTGGACTACCTGAACCTGTACCGGCAGTACGGCTGCACCCTGCAGACCGGTGGCAGCGACCAGTGGGGCAACATCACCGCCGGCGTCGACCTGATCCACAAGGCCGAGGGCGCCTCGGTGCACGCACTGGCCACACCGCTGCTGCTGAAGGCGGACGGGACCAAGTTCGGCAAGACCGAGTCCGGCACCGTGTGGCTGTCCTCGGAGCTGATGACGCCGTACGCGTTCTACCAGTTCTTCTTGAACTCCGAAGACGCCATGGTGATCAGCTACCTGAAGGTGTTCAGCTTCCGGTCCCGCGAGGAGATCGAGGAGCTGGAGCGGCTGACCGCGGACAAGCCCCAAATGCGCGCGGCGCAGAAGGCGCTCGCCGAGGAGGTCACCACGCTGGTGCACGGAGCCGAGGCCACCGCGCAGGTGATCGCGGCGTCCAAGGCACTGTTCGGCCAGGGCGACCTGGCCGAGCTCGACGAGCCCACGCTGCGCGCGGCGCTGGCCGAACTGCCCGGCACGAAGATCTCCGAGCTGGTGCCAGTAGCGCAGCTGCTGGCCGACACCGGCCTGGTCGCCAGCCGCGGCGCCGGCCGGCGGACCATCAACGAGGGCGGCGCGTACGTGAACAACCGCAAGATCGTGGCCGAGGACGAGACGCCCACGAAGGAGGACCTGCTGCACGGCCGCTGGCTGGTCCTGCGGCGCGGGAAGCGGACCCTGGGCTCGGTCGAGGTCGGGGACTGACCACGCCCCTGACCTGGGCTTGAGCCACCGCCGCGGCTGCCGTACACGTTGAATTTGACGTGAACGGCAGCCGCGCGTAAAGTTACTAGACGTTGCCCACCAGGCAGGATCAACGCACTCGCGGGATCACTCCGGGCAACCATTCGAAGCTCCACAACCTTCACGGCAAGTGCGACGCTCTGGTCCGGCTTTCGGATCAGCGAAGCGCCGCAGGTGCCGTGTCGCCGTCTTCGGATGCATCAGGACCCTGAGGGCGCCGATTTGGTCGCCGGCCACAGAGTCCGATACAGTCTGGGAACCGCCGAGGAACGGAACATTAAATCCCGCCCGAGGCAATCGCAAAGAAGTCTGGTCAATGAAAACCGGCTGAAATTGCGGAAAACGCAGAGGATCTGCTAAGATCTAAAGCGAAGCAAAACAAGAAAAAACAGCAAGACCTGACAACGCCGGGTCGCAGCCGATCGGAACGAGAGTTCTGAGACGAGTGGTTCGGGCGTCTGTTTCTTGAGAACTCAACAGTGTGTGACGAATTGTGATGCCATGCGACCTCGGCACTGCGCCCGGTTTTCGAACCGGACGATGGGCCGAGTGTCTTGAACACATGGTTGGTAGACGACTCCCGACCCCCGTCGGGATGTTCGGTCTACTTGCCAGGTGACTCTTCTGACACCGTCGCCGACCTTATTCCGGTTGGCTGGTGATAATCATCAATGGAGAGTTTGATCCTGGCTCAGGACGAACGCTGGCGGCGTGCTTAACACATGCAAGTCGAACGGTGAA